>JAZBLM010000042.1:0-25013 GCA_037033225.1 Pseudomonadota bacterium | reverse complement strand
CTGGACATCAAGCAGGAAAACTACGAGCTCACCAGCGGCTGGCGCGCCAAGCAGGGGCAGGAAGTATTCCTGTTCAATCCCTTCGCCGAAGACCGGCGCAGCCACCGTTGGAATCCGCTCAGCTATGTGTCCGATGACCAGGCGTTCCGTGTCTCTGACCTGATGAGCATCGCGGCGATGCTGTATCCGGACGGATCCGACGACCAGAAGTTCTGGGTCAGCCAGGCGCGCAACGCGTTCATGGCCTTCACGCTGTACCTGTTCGACAACCACGACGACGAGCGCCGCAGCGGCTTCCCGGGCGGGCAGGGCGTGCCGACACTGGGGGCGGTCTACCGGATCTCTTCCGGCGATGGCAGCGACCTGCGCAAGTACCTGCAGACCCTGGCCAGCCGGCCGTTCCTGACCGGCAACGCGAAGTCGGCCTTCGCCAACCTGCTGTCGCAGGCGGATGAGACCTTCGCCTCGATCATGGGCACCTTCAAGGAACCGCTGAACGCCTGGATCAACCCGGTGCTGGATGCGGCCACCAGCAGCAACGACTTCCTGCTGACCGACCTGCGCAAGAAGAAGATGACCATCTACATCGGCATCCAGCCGAACAAGCTGGCCGAAAGCCGGATGATCATCAACCTGTTCTTCAGCCAGATCATCAACCTCAACACCAAGGAGCTTCCCAAGTCCAATCCGGACCTGAAGCACCAGGTGCTGCTGCTGATGGACGAGTTCACCTCCATCGGCAAGGTCGACATCATCGCGTCGGCGGTGTCCTACATGGCCGGCTACAACGTGCGCCTGCTGCCGATCATCCAGAGCATGGCGCAGCTGGACGCCACCTATGGGCGGGACGTGTCCCGCACCATCATCACCAACCATGCGCTGCAGATCCTTTTCGCCCCGCGCGAACAGCAGGATGCAAACGACTACTCCGACATGCTCGGCTATACCACCCTGCGCAAGAAGAACATCACCAAGGGCCGGGAGAAGAGCCACAGCTTCAGTGAGGAGCGGCGCGCGCTGATGTTGCCGCAGGAGCTGAAGGCGATGGGCACGGACAAGGAGGTGTTCCTGTACGAGGGCATTCCGCACCCGGTGATGTGCGACAAGATCCGCTACTACAAGGATCGGCACTTCACGTCGCGCCTGCTACCAAAGGTTGACGTGCCAAGCTTGCAGATTTGACGCACGGCGGACGACAGCGAACCAGATAAATGCGTTCAGCGCCCTGAACCTGTGATACGGGTCAACCTATTGGCGTGCATGTGTACAAGTTTCATGTTTTCTTGACACACCGTTGACCCGCTTTCATGAGACTCTACGTTTCAGTTCAGTTCATCGAATGAAGCTATTGGACCGGATGGCGGACCGCCGTCGGAACAGGGATGGCTTCGAACGGTGGGGGCGGTGCAGCACCTTCAATCGGTCTGCAGGGTCCTTCCGGCAGGCGGCCTGCGGGCTGCAGGGGAGACGGTTGCACGCAGCGGCACAGGCCGGCGCGTAACCGGTTCCAGTGCGCAGATGCAGCGCTGGACTGCCGCTTGCTCGTTTCGAAGCTGCTTATTCGTACGTCAAAGGATGTTCGTATGCGGGAAGCGTTGGTAAAGACCTTTATCGCCGTGGCGGCGATCACGATGGCAGGCTGTGCAACCACCCCCGCACCGGATTTCGGTGGGCGCTGGAAGCCGGTGAACCGTTTCGATGCGGCGCCGACCGAGATTCCGCTGTACTCCAGCTATGCCTTCCAGGCATCGCCGATGGATGGCACCCTGAAGGCCATGCTCGAGCGCTGGGCAGCCGATTCGGGCATGACGCTGGATTACCGGCTGGGGTCGGACTACACGCTGCACGGCGGCGTGGCCCGCATTTCCACGACGAGTGCGCAGCAGGCGGTGGCTGATGTGACCACGGCCTACGCCGCGCAAGGCGTCTACGTGAGCATCGTCGGCAACAAGATCGTCGCCGGCAGCAGCGCAGCGGTACCGACCGCGGCCACCGCGCCGGCGAAGGCGGCCGATCAGACCAACGCTCCAAGCGAACAAACCGCGCCAAGCGGCAGCTGAGCGCTGCCGTTTTCCTGTCGTGATGTCGCTGCGCATGTCGCAGCGGCATGGCGCCCGTTGACGTTCATGTAGTCCGGAAAACCCCATGTTCCGCAAGAAAGACGCAGGCAACAACCCGAAGGTGGAGCAGGCCGTCGCCAAGGCGGTCAGCTATGAGATCACCGTGGCTGACATGGCGCGCAAGAGCGAACGGCGCGCGTGGTGGGTGGCCAGTGGTTCGCTGCTGATGTCGCTGGCGCTGGCGGGCGGTTACTACTACATGCTGCCGCTGAAGGAGAAGGTTCCGTTCCTGGTGATGGCGGATGCTTACACCGGTACAGCTTCGGTGGCGCGGTTGCAGGGCAACCTGGGCGAAAACTCGATCACCACCAACGAAGCGATCAACCGCAGCAACGTCGCACAGTATGTGATGGCGCGGGAAAGTTACGATTACGCGATCATGGGCCTGCGTGACTGGGAACAGGTCTTCGTGATGTCTGACCAGGCGGTCGGTGCGGCGCTGCAGGCGCAGTACAACCGCAGCAACCCACAGAGTCCGCTGGTGCTGTACGGCACCGAGCGCGCACTGCGGATCAAGATCCTGAGCATCACCCCGCTGGGCACGCTGCCCAATGGTGGATTCCGTGGTGCCTCGGTGCGTATCCAGCGCACATTGCTTGACAAGCGGACCGGCGCTTCCAGCTACCTGGACAACCAGCTGGTTACGCTGCGCTTCGAGTACAAGGCAGCGCTGGCGCTGAGCGAACAGGAACGCGTGCTCAACCCGCTTTCCTTCCAGGTGACCGAGTACCGCGTGGACCGTGATTATGCGGCGGCCGGCGTACCGGTGCCTGACGCGTCGACCGGTGTGCCTGCTGCAACGGCGCCCGTCGCCGCGCCGAGTGATGTGGCCGCCGATCCTGCAGCCGCTCCGGTCGCCCGTTTCGATCCCATGACCGGCCAGCCGCTACCGGTGGCCGCGCCGGCCGGTGCCGGCCAGGTCCTGCCTGCGCAGCCGCTGCCGCCCGGCAGTGCCCCGATGCAGGGCACGCCGGCTGCCTATCCCCCGCAACCCGTACCTTCCACAGGAACGCCGGTTCCGGGCGCGCCGGCGCAGTCCGCACCGGGCCAGGGCACGCCACTGCCGGCGCGCAATCTTTCCACCGGAACTGCTGATGGAGCAAGCAACCGATGAGTAGTCGCAAGATCAGGACGTGTGCATGGATGGTCGCCGGGGCGCTTGCCCTGTCGGCGTTCACCGCCTCGGCGCAGGGCGTAGACCTGTACGAGTATGAAAAGGACCGCATCTATACCGTGCGCACGGGCCTGGGCCTGACCACGCAGATCGAACTCAGTCCCAACGAGAAGATTCTCGACTACAGCACGGGCTTCAGCGCTGGATGGGAAATGACCCGGCGCGGCAACGTGTTTTACCTGAAACCGAAGAACGTGGACGTGGACACCAACATGATGGTGCGCACGGAGACCCACCATTACATCTTCGAGCTGAAAGTGGTCGCCACGGATTGGCGTCAGCTGGATCAGGCGCGCCGTGCCGGCGTGCAATATCGCATTGCGTTCAGCTATCCCAGCGATACCGAGTTCGGCGTCGCCCAGGAAGCAGTCGAAGAGGAGGCGAAGCCGCTCCTCAGCACCGTGCTGGCCAAAGATCGCCGGTACAACTTCGATTACTCCTATTCGACCCGACGTGCAAAGAAGATGGGTTGGCTGATCCCGGTAAACACTTACGACGACGGTCGCTTCACCTATGTGCGCCTGCCCGCGTCGCCGGAGTACAAGACGGGCATCTTCCCCGCAGTATTCGGCCGTGAGACCGAGAACGGCGAAGACTTCGTCGTCAATACCACCGTGGAGGGCAACACGCTGGTGGTGCATGGCACCCATCCCTATCTCGTGATCCGCCATGGCGAGAACGTTGTTGGCCTGCGAAGGAACGTCAAGAAATGAGCCAGAACACTGCTCCAGGCAACGGGCCCGACGACGTGCGCGATGGCACCCAGCCGGAAAACAATCCCTATTTCAACCGCACCGAGGCCGAGCGTACGCCCGATCTGGATGCGGCCGCCCCGCGCCTGCGCACCGTCGAAGAACGCAGGCTCGACCGCAAGGCGCTGTTGTTCCTGGCGGGCATCCTGTTGCTTGTGCTGGCAATGGGGTACCTGCTGCTCCGCAACGGTAACGAGCCGGAACCGGTTCCTCCGCCGCGGGTAGAGGCGCGCACCTCGACGCCCACGCTGCCTGCGATTCCGACCGCCACGCCAATCACCGCGCCGGCAGAGCCGATTCCGATGCTGCCGCCGCCGCCGGTGGATGACTCCGCGCCGTCCTACGCCGGTGGTGCCGACCGTGTCGATCGCGGCCCGCGGGAGCCGACGCTGCTGGAGCGCCGGATTGCAGCGGCGCAGGCAGCCGGCGATGCGCAGGGCCAGCAGACGCTGGGCCAGTACCCGCAAGCGCCGATGAATCCGTACCTGCCGGGCGGTCCAATGGATCCCAATGCCGCGCAGAACAACGCACAGGCGCGTGAGGGCGAAGCACTTCCGACGTCGGCCAGCTTCATCCGGAGCCCGGATGCCCTGTTGGTGCGCGGCACCTACCTGCGCTGCGTGCTGGAAACCCGGATCATCACCGATATCCCCGGTTACACCTCCTGCTTGGTCACCGAACCGGTCTACTCCATCAATGGACGCACGCTGTTGCTGCCCAAGGGCTCGAAGATCTACGGCAGCTACAACGGCGGACCGGTGGCCAAGCGTGTCGACGTGATCTGGGATCGGATCACCACGCCGAACGGCATCGACGTGGCGATGTCCAGCCCGGGTACGGATGGATTGGGCGGTGCAGGCGTGCCTGGCCAGTACACCGCACATTGGGGCAAGCGCCTGACCAGTGCGCTGATGATCAGCCTGCTGGCGGACGCCTTCAAATACGCTGCTGCCGAAAACGGCCCGGAAACCACCACCATCGGCAGCAATGGGTTTGCCGTGCAGAGCCCGTACGAGAGTGCGACGGCCCGCACCATGGAGCGCCTGGCAGGCGAAGCGCTGTCCGATCGCCCGCAGCCGACTGTGACGGTCAACCAGGGCACGGTCATGAACGTCTATGTCGCCAAAGACGTGGATTTCAGCGCCGTACTCGGCCGCCGGATGTAAGGAGCAGAACGCATCGTGGACGCAGAAACTTCCCCCCTCGCACTGGTTTCCAGTGAATTCCTGCAGTACCAGTACGAAGTACTGGGCATTGCAGGGTTCATGGAATCCCAGGACGTGACGGAAATCTGCATCAACCGTCCTGGCGAGCTTTACCTGGAAACCCGCAGCGGTTGGGAGCGCGTCGAAGTTCCGACGCTGACATTCGAGCGCGCGCGCCAGTTCTGCACGGCGGTGGTCAACGAGAGCAACACCGGGCAGCGCATCACAGACGCCGACCCCATGGTCTCCTTGACGTTCCCCAGCGGGCCGCGCGCGCAGTTCGTGATACCGCCGGCGTGCGATGGCGGCAAGGTCTCCATCACCATCCGCCTGCCGTCCAAGCATACCCGCACGCTGGCGCAGTACCAGCAGGATGGCTTCTTCGACCAGATCCTGGAACAGGAAGCCGGCCTCAATACACAGGACCAGGAACTGCTCGCGCTGCGTCATTCACGCGACTACGCGGAGTTCTTCAAGCGTGCCGTGCAGTACCGCAAGAACATCGTGGTGTCCGGTGCCACCGGCAGCGGCAAGACAACGTTCATGAAATCGCTGGTCAACCATATTCCGGCCGACGAGCGACTGGTGACCATTGAAGACGCACGTGAACTGTTCATCACCCAGCCCAACGTCGTGCACCTGCTGTATTCCAAGGGAGGGCAGAGCAGCAGTAACGTGTCTGCCAAGACCTGCATGGAAGCCTGCCTGCGCATGAAGCCTGACCGCATCATCCTCGCGGAGTTGCGTGGCGATGAGGCGTTCTACTTCATCCGGAACTGCGCCTCAGGCCATCCCGGCTCGATCACCAGTTGCCACGCCGGCAGCCCGGAACAGACCTGGGACCAGCTGGCGCTGATGGTGAAGGCGTCCGCGGAGGGCTCTGGGCTGGAATTCACGGTGATCAAGCGCCTGCTTCAGATGACCATCGACATCGTGGTGCACGTCAAGGCGCATGCAGGCTCGCGCTACATCACCGGTATCGATTTCAATCCCGGCCGCACGCAGGGACAGGAGCACTGACCATGGGGACGCATGCTCAAGCATGGATGACCACCAGCAAGGGGAGGGCGCGCTGATGCTGCCTGGACTTGAGGCCCTGGCCTGCCCGGAAATGGCCGTCTCCATGGATGTGATGAAGCACGTGGTGCAGGTGGAGTCTTCGCGCAATCCCTACGCCATCGGGGTCGTGGGCGGCGCGCTGGCACGTCAGCCCAAAGCGCTGGATGAAGCGGTCGCCACGGCCCGCATGCTGGAGCAGAACGGCTACAACTTTTCGCTCGGCCTCGGACAGGTCAATCGATACAACCTGGCCAAGTATGGGCTCAACAGCTACGAGAAGGCATTCGAGACCTGCCCCAACCTGCAGGCGGCCTCGCGCATCCTGGCCGAATGCCATTCGCGTTCCGGGGGTGACTGGGGCAAATCCTTCAGTTGCTACTACTCGGGGAACTTCACCACCGGCTTCCGACACGGCTACGTGGACAAGGTCTTCAACTCGATCAAGCGCAGTCAGATGGTCGCTGCGGTGGGCGGTGGCGTGCAGCCGATCCGGGTCATCGACCGCCAGGGGCCACGTCCGGCATCCGCGACGCGACAGCCGCTGCCCGAGCATATCGCGCGCATGAACAGCCGCATCTCCAGCGCGCCTGCGCCGGTTGCGCAGCAGACCTATGATCCCGCGCGCGCTTACGTGGTGTACCCCGATACGAACGCCATGATCCGCGGCAGCGTGATCAACACGGCCGACAACGCCTTGTCCCGAGTGGTAAGCGGGCTGGTGGATCGAGCCATTCAACCGCAGCAGGCAGCGCAAGTGGGGCAGTACCCCGAGCCGCCGTTGCAAATGGGAGGAGCCACACCGGCAGCCGCCCAAGGCCCGGAGGAGCCCGTGTTGTTGCAGCCCTGGGGCCAGCGCAGCATGCCGGCGCAACCGAGCCCGCCAGCAACCCAGCAGCCCCCCGTTCCACAGGGGCCACCCATAGACGACGCTTTCGTGTTCTGACATTCACCCGGGCGCCCCCGCTGCCCTCCACCGCAACTACCCTCCAGCAAAGGAAAGTCCTCCATGAAGACCCAGATCGATCTCGCCAACGCCAAGCGCACCGCAAAGACCCTGGCCCTGGCCACTGCCTTCGTCGGCGCGCTGTTCGTACCGGACGTTTTCGCAACGCCGGGTGGTTTCGCTGACACTGACAAGAAGGTCTGCGGCTTCTTCGACAGCATCAGTGGGCTGCTGAACATGGCTTCGATCGCCGTCGTCACCATCGCGGTGATCTTCGCGGGTTACCAGATCGCTTTTGCCCACAAGCGCATTTCCGACGTTTCCCCGATCCTGATCGGTGGCCTGCTGATCGGTGCGGCCAGCCAGATCGCCAAGATGCTGCTGGGTGACGGCGCCACCGAATGCACCGCCGCGCTGGTGCAGGCTTCCAGCCTGTTCTATGCATAAGAACGTCGTCTTCCGCGGATGCACACGGCCGGCGATGTTTCTCGGCGTGCCGTATGTACCGTTTTTCATGGTCGCCGGCGGACTGCTGCTGTTGTCCATGTACTGGAATCTGTGGGTGCTGCTTGCGATTCCAGTCGCGGTGTTCATCATGCGGCAGATGGCCAAACGGGACGAGATGATCTTTCGTCTCATGGGGCTGCGGCTGCAGTTCAAGTTCCGCGCGCGGAACCTGCAGGAGCATGATGGCATGTGGGTCTTCAGCCCTAACGCCTACCGCAAGACCCCTGCGCCGGACGACTACAAGCGTCCGCGCAGGGCGCGTTGATCCGATTGCATTGAAATAGGTTTGCCGGTTTTCCAGGAGCGTCTGCATGTTCAGTCCCGATACGTCGATCAGCGAGTTCATTCCTCTGTCCTCGCACGTTGCACCGGCAGTGGTGAAGACCACCGGCGGCGACTATCTGCTGACCTGGCACCTGGAAGGGCTGCCGTTCGTAGGCCGCGAAGAGTGGGAGCTCGAGCACAAGCACAACACCTTCAATCGGCTGCTGCAGTCGTTGCGGGCGCCGGATTTCGTCAACGTGGCGTTCTGGGTGCATGACATCCGCCGCCGGCGCACCCTCAAGTCGCGCAGCACGTTCAAGGAGCGCTTCAACCAGGACGTGTCCGACGTCTACATGGACATGCTGTCCGGCCAGCGCATCATGCAGAACGAGCTGTACCTGACCATGATCTATCGGCCCGTGGTGACGGGTAAGCGCTTTGTTGAAAAATCCGGAAACCTGGAGCGTCTGCAGGCCGAGCAGGATCAGGCGGTAGAGAAGCTGCTGGAGCTGGCGGGGAACGTGGAAGCGGTGATCCGCGACTACGCTCCTTACCGTCTGGGTATGTATGAAGCAGCCAATGGCGTGGTTTTCTCGGAGACGCTGGAGTTCTTCGGGTACCTGCTGAATCGGATCGATGAACCGGTGCCGGTGCTGGCCGCGCCGATTTCGGACTACCTGCCGGTGAGCCGGCACATGTTCTCGCCGAAGTCCGGCGATTTCGTGATCAGCACGCCCAACGGGGTGAATCACTTCGGCGCCATCCTCAACATCAAGGAGTTCGCCGAGGGCACCTGGCCAGGCGTGCTCAACGGCCTGAAGTACCTGGACTTCGAGTACGTCATCACCCATTCCTTCAGCCCGATGGGGCGCCAGGATGCGTTGAAGATCCTGGACCGCACCAAGGGAATGATGATTTCGTCCGGTGACAAGGCGGTCAGCCAGATCGCTGAGTTGGACTATGCGATGGACCAGCTCTCGTCAGGCAACTTCGTACTGGGTGAATATCACTACATCATCGCGGTATACGCCGACAGCCAGGCCAAGCTGACCGCCAATGTGTCGGCCACGCGCGCGGAGCTGTCCAATGCCGGCTTCGTCTCGGCCAAGGAAGACCTGGCGGTCACGTCCTCGTTCTACTCGCAGATTCCGGCCAACTGGCGTTACCGCACGCGGCTTGCGAACCTGAGTTCGTTGAACTTCCTCGGCCTGTCGCCGCTGCACAACTTCGCCACGGGCAAGCAGTACAACAACCCGTGGGGTGACTGCGTTACCACGCTGCAGACCACCAACGGCCAGCCCTATTACTTCAATTTCCATGCGACGCACCCGGCAGAGAACTCGCTGGGGGAGAAGGCCATCGCCAACACGATGGTCATCGGCAAGTCCGGTACCGGCAAGACCGCGCTGATCAACTTCCTGCTCAGCCAGGTGCAGAAATACGACCCGGCGCCGACTATTTTCTTCTTCGACAAGGATCGTGGTGCGGAGATTTTCGTGCGTGCCTGCGGCGGCAATTATCTCGCGCTGGAGAACGGCAGGCCGACGGGGTTCAACCCGTTCCAATGCGAGCGCAACGAATCCAATGTGCAGTTTCTCGCTGATCTGATCAAGATCCTCGCAGGAAAGACACAGTACAGCGCCCGCGAAGAGGAAGACATCTTCCGTGCGGTCGAGAACATGCTGGATACGCCGATGCACCTGCGCAGCATGACCAACTTCCAGAAGAGCCTGCCCAACATGGGCGATGACGGGCTATATGCGCGCATGCGGCGGTGGACATCCGGCAACTCGCTGGGCTGGGTGTTCGACAATCCGGTCGATACCATCGACCTGCAGCGGGCCAACATCATCGGCTTCGATTACACCGACGTAATCGACAATCCCGAGGTGCGCGTGCCGGTGATCCAATACCTGCTGCACAAGCTCGAGTCGTTGATCGATGGGCGACGCCTGATCTACGTCATGGACGAGTTCTGGAAGATCCTTGACGGCAGCGGCGGCCTGAAAGAGTTCGCCAAAAACAAGCAGAAGACCATCCGAAAGCAGAATGGCATGGGCATTTTCGCGACGCAAAGTCCGGAAGATGCGCTCAACAGCGATATCGCGGCCGCGCTGATTGAACAGACCGCGACTCTGATCCTGCTGCCCAATCCGAACGCCAGCCGCGAGGATTACATCGACGGGTTGAAGCTTACCGAGGCCGAGTTCAAGGTGGTCACGGCGCTGGATGAACGTTCTCGTTGCTTCCTCGTCAAGCAGGGGCATGCGTCCAATGTCTGCCAGCTCAACCTGCGCGGGATGGACGACATCCTGTCGGTGATCTCAGCGTCCACCGACAACATCGACGTCATGCATCACGTGCTGCACGAGGCTGCGTTGCGGGAGAAGGTCAGCGAAAACGACCTGACGCCGGAGCAATGGCTGGAAGACTTCTACAAGCGCCGCAAAGGCTCGGGCAAGCCGGCATCGTCCAGCAGGGAGCAGGCGGCATGAAGATGAAATCGAATCAACTCATGGAGATTTTCATGAAGAATACGAATCAGGTTCCCAATCGGCGCATGCGTTCACGGCACTTCTCGAAAGCCTGTTCGTTGTTGCTGCTGGGCGGCATGATGTCGGTCAGCTCGCCTGGGCATGCCCAGTGGGCGGTGTATGACGCGGCCAATTGGTTTGAAGGCTACTGGACTAAGATCCAGGCTGCCGCTGAGTACGCCGAAGACAAAGTGCGCTGGGCCGAGCAGCTGAAGCGTTATACCGACGCGCTGGTGACCATCAATGCGACCATCAACAACTTTGGGCTGCCTGCCGGCGCTCCTCTGACGACGGTGCCAGAGGATTACATGGTCGTGGAAACCTGCGGCGGGGCGGATCTCAGCCTCGGCGGGCTGTTCAAGCGTTTTGTCTATCAGCCCGAGGGCGATTGGAAGGCGCAGCAGCGCACCATCTGCGCCAGGATCCGGACCATCCGCAACAAAAAATACAACGAGTCGATCGAGTTTGCCGGCGGTACCATGGCACAGATGCAGAAGGCGTTGGACGACATAAACAAGATCCGCACCGCAAGCAATCTGCTCGGCAACGTCACTGCCGTGGACAGCGAATCACTGCGAACGGCCAATGATATTGCAGTGAAGACGCGCGAGTGGGAGACGCGCATGCAAGCCTATGACGCGTTCATCTCAGTCGAAGAGGAAAATATGCGTGTGGTTGCGATGGGCGCCTTGAAGGGCAAGTCCAACCGGCTTGCACGCGACCTGGTCAAAACCGCCGCGTTGAAGACGGCATTGAGTATCGACTGAGCGCAGATGTACACGCTTGATGCCGGATGGCAGACGTCGTTGGGCAAACAGGATTAATTTCCAAGGATCGCAGGAATGATGTTCAGGTCACTCGAGAATTTCCAGTTTTCAGACGGCATGCTGCACTTGCTGCACAACGTCGCGCGCGTGCAGTCGATCGGTGACTTCGTCTTCTTTCGGCTGATCCTCGATTATCTGGAAAAGCGGATCAACGAGTTCGGCGTCACGCTCCTGCAGAACATGATGACGTGGGTAGGGGCCATTGCGCTGACGCTGATGACGCTTTGGATTCTGATCCAGGGTTTCCGCATCGTAACCGGGCGCAGTCGCGACTCGATGATGGCGCTCGTGACTGACATGGCGCGAGCTGCGCTGATTGTCAGCATTGCCACCAGCATGGCGATGTTCGGTGGCAAGCTGCATGATTTTCTTGCCAAGGACGTCAAGAACGAAATTTCCAGGGTCGTGACCGATTCCGACAAGAAGCCCGAAGATCAGATCGATGACGCACTGGCGTGGATGCAGGTCGCCATGTCCAGCATCGATGCCATCAACGTGCAGAGCGACCCCGTACTGGCGGGTGACAAGAACCGCGCGATCATGTTGATTGCGTTGGGCACGGGTGGCCCAGCGGTGACCGCCGGCTCGATGCTGCTGTTGTATCAGATTGCTTTGGCTCTGTTCATCGGCCTTGGGCCACTCTTCATCCTGTGTCTTCTGTTCGATCAGACCAAGGCGCTTTTCCAGAAATGGCTTCTTTACGGCATAGGCACGATGTTCTCGATGGCGGTCCTGGCCGCGATGGTTTCCATCGCGCTGGACATGGTAATCCGGGTCGCGGGTGCCTTCTGGGCCACAGCACTGGTGGATGAGTTCCTGATGGGCGGCAATTTGAGCGATGGCATGACCAGTCAGGCCATGCAGCAGGGGGGTATGGGGCTGATCCTGACCACGTTGATCCTCACGGCGCCCCCCATGGCGGCACTGTTCTTCCAGGGAACGCTGGGTAACTTCATGGCGTATTCGCAGATTGGTGGATCCCCAGCCGGGGCTGCGCCGGGCCCCCAAGGTCAGCCACCAGGCTCGTACACACCTGCGGCTTATCAGCCTGCTGCTAGTTCGTATGCCAGTGATGCGAGACAGTCGATAATGAGTCCTTCTTTCAATCCCTCCACTGGCGCTGCCGGCAGTGCAACGACGTCGGGTAGCAGGGGCAATGCACCCACCGCGACCTGACGTATCTCTGCTGTCTGACATACCACTCTGAATTCATCTGCTGCATGCACCGAGGTTTCAATGCGCCGCATCGTTATGGTTCTGCTAGGACTCTTGGCCTTCCAGGCGTCGCTCAGTCCACTGGCGGCCAAGGCAGAGGGTAACTGCCCGCCTGGCTACTACCCAATTGGCGGCCAAGGCGTTCAGGGCTGCGCTCCGATTGGGGGGGGCGCAGCCGCCCAGCAACCTGCAGCCCCCCAACCCGCCGTGCCGACGTCGCGCTGGGGCACGCGCTGGGGAGCTGTGGCCGCTTCTGACTCCACTTCCGACGCGGGGGCGGCGGCAGGACGCCGAACCAAGGCGGAAGCAATAAGCGACGCGATGGCGGATTGTCGCCGCAATGGCGCGCCTGATTGCAAAATCATGGCGGAGTACAGTAATCAGTGTTTCGCATGGGTGTCGCCCGACGGAGGAGACGGCAAGGGACTGGGGGGGCTTGGCGAAGGCAAAACGCCGCAGCTGGCTCTGAAGAAAGCCATGAGCTATTGCGACAATCCAAAGGGTAATGGCTGCAAGGTTGCCTATAGTGCCTGCAGCTTGCCGGAACTCGAGCCTCTTTGACGGCGCTGATTTGCGATCCTGGCGGTCCTTGCACATCGCCCGCCGAGGCCCTTTGCTCGGCTGAGCGCTCCGTGGGGGCGTGCGTAGGCAATTTCGTAGAAGATTACAACGAGGTCAAGTGGCGCGATCATCACTTCTTTTGTACTCGCTCGTTCTCTGCAGCTGATGCTGCCGGTCGGCAGCGCATCAGCGGAAGGGCGCTGCCCGCCCGGTCAGTATCCGGTCGGCGGCCCGGGCATACAGGGCTGTGCACCCATAGCTTCAGGTTCCAGCACGCCAACTCAGCCGAGTATCCCGCGTCCCAACGGTAGTTGGTCGCTGACTTGGGGTTCCATATTTGTCTCCGCATCTACCGGTGCTACAGGTGTAGCAGTCGGAAAACCTACAAAACGCGAGGCGATCGCGGAAGCCCTAGGCTATTGTTCCAGCAAAGGAGCGAAAGACTGCGTCGAAGAGCTCACCTACGAGAATTCATGTGTAGCTCTTGCTGATTCAATCACGCCCATGAAGCTTCGCGGTGCGGTAGGGGGCGGCGTTGACGAGCAGCAGGCGGGCGTCTCGGCAAAGAATCTATGCGAGAAGGATGGAGACGTAGAGTGCAAGGTTTCGTATTCCGCCTGCTCCAAGCCGGTTTTCCGTCCAAACTGAGACGCTTGGGGTGGTGAGCGGTATTCTGAGGTGGCGGTGTAAGATTATGCGAGCCGTGGAACGTTCGTCATTGCGCGGTCTGGCGCTCATCGGCTGATGTAGGAGGGAGAGCCTTATGTCGCTTACTCATCGTAGGTACCTGATTGCGTTTCTCAGCTTGGGTGTTGCGTTTGGTGGTCAGGGTCTACCGGCCAGTGCGGAGGGGCGGTGTCCACCCGGCTCGTATCCCGTTGGCGGCCAAGGAGTAGGCGGTTGCGCACCCATTGCAGCGGGCGGAACGGCGCCACCCTCGCAGCCACGTCCTACGGGCCGTTGGCACAAGACGTGGGGCGCCATTTCTTCGTCCTCAACAGGTATGGTGGGTGTGTCCGTTGGGCGAATGAGCCGAGCAGAGGCGCTTAGCGAAGCACAAGGCTACTGCGCCAGCAAAGGTGCAACTGATTGTGACGGCTTCGCCTACGAGAACCAGTGTGCAGCCCTTGCTGACCCTCCCGCCAGAAGCGGGGTTCCCAGTGCTGTCTCCACGGGCCCAACAGAAGGGGCGGCCCGGTCTGAGGCAGTGAAACGATGTGAAGCACATGGTGCAGGAACCTGTAAGGCCGTTTACAGTGATTGCAGCAAGCCGGTATTCGAGGCGTACTGAGACCAGGGCCGTAGTGAAGACCCGGTCCCGCTGATTCTCCCATTCCGTCCCGGAGGCGCTGCACAACTGCACCGCGAGTGGGTCTTCCGCCGGCGGATCCGAGCTTGCCTACAGGAACCAGTGTGCTGAAACGGGGAATCTCCCATGGTGCATACACAAGGCCATATGGGCGCAGCGAACCGAGGGCAGTGATGAAGGTCAGACGGACAGCGCCCTTCTGCGCCGGCCGTCAAAGGAAACATGCGTACGCCAGTAGCAATGCGGCGCGCCTGACTGCCGGCCGTCAATGACTCAAAAGGATCAATGTGTTGCAGTCGCGAGTGCGCCGCGCGGGACCAAGGGTCGCGGGTCCGCAAGGGCGGTTACTGTTGAGAAGGCTTCGCTACTTGCAATGAATAAGTGCACGAAGAATGGCGCGACGTGTTCAAAGTTCGGGTGAAAAATCAAGAAGGAAGCAGTCGAGGCGGCATTGACGAATTGTGCGGCCGACGGCGACACGGATTGCAGGGTGATGACGACTTACCGGCACCAGTACGTTGCCTCCACCTACGCAGGCACTGGCCTGGACAATCGGACGTTCACGGGTCCGACGATCGAGGTGGCACGCGATGTAGCTACGAAGGGTCTTAAACAGCGGGCGCCGGACGGGGAGTGTCGGATCGTCCATGCCGATTGCAGCGAGCCGCTTTTCAATTCGCTCAAAGGCGTTTTGTACTGTCATCGAAGCACGAACGCAGTGATCCGCTCAGGTCATTATTTACGGGTATATGAGGTTCATATGAGTCGGCAGTCTGCCTTCGCGAGGGACCTGATGAACCCTTATGAGGTGAAAACAGTGTCCACCAAACCGATGCGGCAGCCAGCGCTGAGCGCCTTGGCCCTCATGTGCGGCACCGCGCTGCTGTGGCTGGCCGTGGGATCAGCACCCGCTTCGGCGGAGGGGCGTTGTCCGCCAGGCAGCTACCCCGTGGGCGGTCAGGGCGTGGGCGGGTGCGCACCCACCGGCGCCGGCGCTGGTGGAAGCAGCGGGTCCAGTGTGCCGCGTGCTACGGGGCGTTGGCACAAAACATGGGGCTCTGTGGCCTCGTCTGACAGCACGGGCGATGCCGGCGCATCGGTGGGTCGCCCAAACAAGAGTGAAGCCGAACAGCAGGCCGTGTTGCAATGCCAGCGTGGTGGCGCTTCTGATTGTCGTACCTTGATGACTTACAAGAACCAGTGCGTTGCGGTCGCCGGACCACCGCGTGGAATGCGGGGCGGAGGGGCCGGCAGGGCGGGCACCATCGAGGATGCCTCCCGACGGGCGATGGCGGAATGTACGAAGAACGGGGACGGGGCACCTTGTTCGATAAAGTACTCGGACTGCAGCAAGCCGGTTTATGAGTATTACTGACCGATCCCGGATCGGGAGATAGCAACGTGAGACTTGGCGCGCAGTGACCATCGCATCGAGCAATGGCGATATTGGTGTCTCTGCCGGAAAGGCCAGCAATGTCGAGGCGGAGCAGGAAGCCAGTCCAGGTTCTGCTCTACCATCGGCTTTCTGTCGGCTGACTGCTCCGGGTCGCGCACGAGTAGGGGCTCTTACGGCATTAGAACGAGAAAAATCAGTGCGGTCATCATTCGTTTTCTTTCCGCTCGTTCTCTGCAGCCTGATGCTGCCGGTCGGCAGCGCATCAGCGGAAGGGCGCTGCCCGCCCGGTCAGTATCCGGTCGGCGGCCCGGGCATACAGGGCTGTGCACCCATAGCTTCAGGTTCCAGCACGCCAACTCAGCCGAGTATCCCGCGTCCCAACGGTAGTTGGTCGCTGACTTGGGGTTCCATATTTGTCTCCGCATCTACCGGTGCTACAGGTGTAGCAGTCGGAAAACCTACAAAACGCGAGGCGATCGCGGAAGCCCTAGGCTATTGTTCCAGCAAAGGAGCGAAAGACTGCGTCGAAGAGCTCACCTACGAGAATTCATGTGTAGCTCTTGCTGATTCAATCACGCCCATGAAGCTTCGCGGTGCGGTAGGGGGCGGCGTTGACGAGCAGCAGGCGGGCGTCTCGGCAAAGAATCTATGCGAGAAGGATGGAGACGTAGAGTGCAAGGTTTCGTATTCCGCCTGCTCCAAGCCGGTTTTCCGGCAAAACTAGGAACCCGAAGGGCAGCGGTTGCAAGGTGGCCTACAGGGCCTGCAGCCTGCCCGAGAGTGGGCCCAACTGAGGGCTGCCCGTGCGCGAACTGCCAATCGTTGACGCTCAAGAAGGAAGCGTGGGAATGAACATCTGTCGAGGCGGCGCTCTGGTCAACGTGGCGTTGGTGGCTTTCGTTCTGTGGTTGTCTCCCGCTCTGGAAGCGAGTGCGGAAGCGCCCTTCTGATACCGCGTGAATGGCCTGCAGGGGCCAAGGGCGGCATAGGGAGTGGGCTGACTCCTGAGCTGGCAAAAGAGGACGCTCAGAAAAAATGTATCGATCCTGCCGGATCCGGGTGCACAGCCAGTTATGAGGCCTGTAGTTTCCCCGAGCGATGATGCGGATGCGCACCGATTAGTGCACATAAGGTCGCTGGCCGCCGGGACAGTTAACGAACGCGATCAAATCGGCGAGCGCTCAATGCGTCCTGCAGGGTGCGGGGGAGTGCGAGGTGAGCTGCTCGGATTGCTCGGCCGCGGTGCGTATCCGCTGAGTAGCCGTCGCGCCGGGCCCATACCGGTCCGGCCTGCAGATTCGTCAGGCATGCATGCTGCGCACGGCGGCCTGGGTCTGCTCCTGCTGCATGTCACGCTCCTGCGCTGCGACCTGCTGGCTCGCCTGCTGTGACGCAACGCGATGGCTGGACTGCTCCAGCGAGGTGTTCATTGCCTCGGTGGTGGCTACCGAAACCCGCAGGTGCGCAGGATCGCTGGCATCGCCCTGTACGCCGAATGTGCGCGAGGCGTCGTTGCTCATCAGCACGTTGTCGATGCGGGTGCCGCCGTTGGCGTGCATTTCCGCGGCCAGGCTGCCGGCGAGCTGGCCGCTGTGCTGGTCCGACGTGCGGCCAACGCGCAGATCCTGCGCTTCCACGCCACGCAGGGCGTCCTGGAACAGCAGGTTGCCGGGGTGGACAGGATGGCCCATGCGCATCGCGCCGTCATGCTTGCGCGCTTCTTCTTCTGCCGACTTGCGTGCGGGCTCGCCCGGTTCCAGCGGACCGCGGATGCGGTTGATGATGTCCTCCGCGTTGCCCAGCCCTCCGCGGGTCGCCGTGGTCAGGCCGCCGCGCAGAAATTCCAGCTTGTCGCGATACTCGCTGATCATGCCATCGTTCTGCCGGGCCAGCGCCCGCGAGGCCGGGTTGTCCAGTACCGAGCCCGCGCCCAGGAAGTTGTGCATCTTGTGCGACTCCAGCGAACGACCGGCCGCCAGCAGCGCTGAATCGGGCATCAGGAAGCCAGCTACCGCGCCGTTGCGGAAGCCGGATCCGTACAGGTTATTGATCTCGGTCTGGTTCGCATAAGCCTTCACCTCGCCGTAGTGGCCGGAGGCCGCGCTGACCGGATCGGCCGACATCACATGGTTGACCATGGCATCGCCGCCTTCGCGGATGCGGTAGCCCAGGCTGGCTGCCCCGTAGGCATTGAAGGTTTCTCCCTTCAGGCCATGATGATGCGCGGAAATTTGTGCGAGCGAGCCGCCTAGCGAATGCCCGGTGACGGTCACATCCAGGCGCTGGCCGCTTCGGGTTTCCTCACGCTGCGCGAACTCATTGGCGCGGGCGGTCAGCGCTATCGCATCGTCCGCCTGCATGTTCGTGCGGGCCGCGACCATGCCGAGGTCGGTGACCACATCGTGCAATGGCTGCTCGGTGCCGCGATGGGCGACCACGATCTCGTTGGTATCCACCCGCTGATAAATGAAACCTTGGTAGCCGTTCTTGTTATTGACGTGCTCCAGGATGCGATAGTTGTGGTCACCGATCGGGACCACCTCGGCTTCATCGGGGGCCCAGCGACCGACCGCGTGATCCTTGTAGGCATCATTGGCGAGGGCGGCGTAATCCTGGCTGCGCAGGCTCATGGCTGTGCCTCTTTGCCGGCCAGCGTCACCGAGAACAGTGCGTCACGCAGCTCGGGCTTGAAGCCCTCCGGGGAGTCCTTGCCGTAGTCGGCGTAGTTGTCCATCACATCGCGCGGATAACCCAGGTCGGCGTAGTGCTGGGTCTCGGTCTCGCCCTTGACGAAACGCTCGGCCTCGATGAATGACACAAAGCGGGTTTCACCTTCGGCGCCGGTCGCTCTCAACGTGGCGCCGGCGCCACTGAACTGCCACTGGCAGACGCCGCGACCGTAGTAGTCCTCATCGAGCATGCGGTCCAGATAAACTGTTCCTTGGTACTCGGTGTCGGAGATCTTTTTCAGCTCCACCGGCTCCTGGCTGCTGATACGGCCCGCACGGCCTGTCGCGGGCACGATGCGCCCGCATTCCTGCTCGTTGATGACGTCGTACTGGGCGGTGCCCTTGATCGCGGTGAACGGGCCCGGTGCATCGTCGATCCTCAGCACGAACTCATAAGCCTGGCGCGGGGCCGGGTTGAGCTTGGCCAGCCCGCGACCACCCTGTTCAACGTCCTGTTCTGCGGCGGTGATTTCCTGGTTCATGGCGGTCTCCGAATGGCAAGCGGTCAGAAGCAGCAACACAGCGCACGGGAGAAGCGATCGGCGCACTGGGGGCCTCCTGGATAGTGGGGGATAAAGCACGGCAGGCTGGGTCATCGGCAGAGGCTCATGGGCGTGCTTTCTTACCCACCAGGGTGGTTGAAAACAGCGATCCGCGCAGTTCCGGATTGAAGCCTTCGGGAGCATCCTCGCCGTAATCGGGGTAGTCATCCAACGATTCTCGCGGGTAACCCACGTCGGCGTAATGCCGGGTTTCGGTGTCGCCCTTGATGAAGCGGTCGGCTGCGATGAAGGACAGGAGGCGGGTTTCGCCCTCGGCGCCGGTGGCCTTCAACATCGTGCCGGCACCGCTGAACTTCCACAGGCATGCACCGCGGCCGTAGTAGTCTTCGTCCTGCATCAGGTCCAGATACACGGTGCCACGGTAGTGGTTGTCGGCGATTTTCTGCAGGTTGACGTCTTCCTGACTCGTGATGCGACTTGCGCGACCGCTAGCTGGCACGATGCGGCCGCATTACTGCTCGTTGATGACGTCGTACTGCGCGCTGGCCTTGACCACTGCGAACGGGCCGGGTGCATCCGCAATCTCCAGGACGAATTCGTAGGCTTGGTGCGGTTCGGGGTTGAGTCTGGCAAGCCCGCGACCGCCGTTCTCGACGTCCTTTTCGGCCGCAGCAATTTCCTGGTTCATGGCAGTCTCTGAGTGGCAGGCGGTAAAAGCCAGCAGGGCGAGGCAGGGCAACAAAAAGGGGCGCATGGTCAGCCTCCGACAGGCAAAGGTGCGGGGCGGCAAGCACTCACGCATGCATGCTGCGCACGGCGGCCTGGGTTTGCTCCTGCTGCATGTCACGCTCCTGCGCTGCGACCTGCTGGCTCGCCTGCTGTGACGCAACGCGATGGCTGGACTGCTCCAGCGAGGTGTTCATTGCCTCGGTGGTGGCTACCGAAACCCGCAGGTGCGCAGGATCGCTGGCATCGCCCTGTACGCCGAATGTGCGCGAGGCGTCGTTGCTCATCAGCACGTTGTCGATGCGGGTGCCGCCGTTGGCGTGCATTTCCGCGGCCAGGCTGCCGGCGAGCTGGCCGCTGTGCTGGTCCGACGTGCGGCCAACGCGCAGATCCTGCGCTTCCACGCCACGCAGGGCGTCCTGGAACAGCAGGTTGCCGGGATGGCCGGGACTGTCCATGCGCATGGCGCCGGAGCGTTGCTGCGCTTCCTCGGCGGCCTTGCGGGCGGGCTCGCCCGGATCGAGCGGGCCGCGGAGGGTGTCGTATACATCGATGGCGACGCCGGGCATGCCGCGCGAACCGGTGGTGACGGCGCCGCGCAACAGTTCCATCTTGTCGCGGTATTCGTCGATCATCCGCTCGTTCTGCTTGGCCAGGGCCTGGGTCTCCGGCCGGTCCAGCACCGAGCCGTCGTCGGCGAAGTTGCCCAGCTTGTGCGCGCCCAGCGAGCCACCGGCGGCGACCAGCGCAGAGTCGGGGATCACGCCGTTGTACCACTTGTTGCTGAAGCCGGCATTGCCCAGCGTCTTGATCTCATCCGGAGTGGCGTACAGGCGGACCTGGCCGTAATGCGGCGAGGCGGCGCTGACAGGATCCGACGCCATGGCGTGGTTGAGCACGCTGTGGCCGCCTTCGGGAATCCGCAGGCCAAGGCTGGCAGCGCCGTAGGCATTGAAGGTTTCACCCTTGAGGTCGTAGTGGTGCGCGGTGACCTGCGCCAGCGCGCCGCCCAGCGAATGGCCGGTGACGGTCACTTCAGGTGCGTGCCCTTCGTTCTCGCCGATGTGCTTGGCGAGGGCGACGGCGCGACCGGTCAGCGCGATGGCATCGCCGGCCTGCACGTTGTAGCGCGCCAGCACCATGCCACCGTCGGCCAGGATGGCGTCCTGCGCGATCTGCTCGGTGCCACGGTGCGACACGACGATCTCGCCGGTGTCTTCGCGCTGGTAGATCGTGCCCTGGTAACCGTTGCGGTTGTTGTTTACGTGTTCCAGGACTTTGTAGTTGTGGCCGTTGAGCTCCACCACTTCTTCCTGCCCGGGCGCATGGCGGCCCACCTTGTGGTCTTCGTACGCGTCGGCCGACAGCGCGGCATAGTCACGATGGTTGAGTGGCATCAGCGCACCTCATGGGCGGTGAGGGTGGTGGTGAACAGCGCGTCCTGCAGCTCCGGGCGGAAACGCGTGGGATCTTCATGACCGGCCTGCGCGAAGTCCGGCACCGAGTCGACGCGGGGATAATCACGGTCGGGGTAGTGACGGGTCAGCGTCGTTCCGGAAGTGAATTTGTCCGCTTCGATGAACGCAGTGAAGCGGGTTTCGCCGTCCGCGCCGGTGGCCTTGAGCATTGCGCCGGCGCCACTGAACTTCCAGTGGCACACGCCGCGACCGTAGTAGTCTTCGTCCAGCATGCGGTCCAGGTAGACGGTGCCGCGGTATTCGGTATCGGACACCTTCTTCAGCTGCACCGGCTCCTGGCTGGTGATGCGCGCGGCCATACCGGTCGCCGGCACGATGCGTCCGCATTGCTCCTCGTTGGTCACGTCGTACTGGGCAACGCCTTCCACCACGGCAAACGGGCCGGGGGCGTCGTCGATCCTGAGGACCAGCTCGAAGGCCTGGCGCGGGCTGGGATTGAGTTTGGCCAGCCCGCGACCGCCTTGTTCGACGTCCTTTTCTGCGGTGGTGATTTCCTGGTTCATGGCGGTCTCCGGATGGCAGGCGGTAAGGAGCAGCAGGACAGCGCACGGCAAGAACGTTCGGCGCACTGAGGGCCTCCTGGGTATGGGGAAAGGGGGGTGGGAATGCGGGCACGCGCGCGTCGAAACGAGCGAATACAACCCATCGGCGGAAGCGGGCATTGCCTCGCAGCCGGGATTCAGCGCCGTGTTGTCGTCTCCAGTCCTTGGCGACATGGGCTCGTTCGATGGTGAACAGAGTTATGTTTTACCAGTTTGGCGTTTCATTTGCGTCAAAACCTTGGCGCCTGATCCTGTTTTCAGGGCCTGGAAGTCGAGTCCCTTGCAGCAGGGGCGGCACGCTGGCTGGATTTGCTGCAGAATTCAGCTCTCGAAGGAGGCGTCGCTTCCGCTGCCGTCCGCCCTGCAGGCACGGGCCGTCCCGTCCAAGGAAAATGCGTGAATCTGCCCGTGGGACGTCCGTCCGGCACAAGCGACATCGATGACAGCGCTGCTGAGCGCGACGAAAACGAGGCCTTCCTGCGCACCCAGTTGATCACCTACATCGGCAACAAGCGTGCGTTGTTGCCGTTCGTCGATGCGGGTATCGCGCACGCCAGACAGTGCCTTGGCAAGTCGCGCATCGATTTCCTCGACCTTTTCTCTGGATCAGGCGTGGTCGCCCGCCTTGCCCGCCGACATGCCGACCGCCTGCACTGCAACGACCTGGAGCGGTACAGCGAGGTCAGCAACCGCTGCTACCAGGCCAACGCGGGGGACGTGGACGCAGGCGCGCTCGCTGCGGAGCGCGATCGGGTGGAGCGCGAGGTCGCATCCGGGATGGCGCCCGGGTTCCTCTGCGAGCTGTACGCGCCACGCGATGACGATGCGATCCAGCCCGGCGAGCGGGTCTTCTACACGCGGCGCAATGCCATGTTCCTGGATACGTTCTGCCAGGTGCTGGTGGACACGCCGGCAGAACTCAAGCCCTTCCTGCTTGCACCGGTGCTGGCGCAGGCCTCCATGCACACCAATACCTCCGGCGTGTTCAAGGGATTCCACAAGAACCGTGATGGGGTAGGGCAGTTTGGTGGCACCGCGCGCAATGCGCTGTCACGCATCCTGCGCCCGATCCAGCTGCAGGCCCCGGTGCTGAGCAACTTCGACTGTGCGGTGCAGCTGCACCGGCGCGATGCGAATGCGCTGGTCCGTGAGCTTGAGCCGGTGGATGTAGCGTACTTCGATCCGCCCTACAACGAGCATCCGTATGGCTCGAACTACTTCATGTTGAACCTGCTGTGCGACTACCAGCGTCCGCGCGAGGTGAGCCGGGTTTCGGGGATTCCGACGGACTGGAACCGCTCGGACTACAACAGGGCGCGGCTGGCCGAGGCGACGCTGTTTGATGCGGTGGCGGCAGTGCGCGCGGATTTCGTGTTGATCTCGTACAACTCCGAAGGATTCATTCCCCACGCGCGCTTCGTGGCCGGGCTCGAAGCCCTGGGCGAGGTCAGCGTGATGGATACGCGCTACAACACCTTCCGCGGCAGCCGCAATCTGGGCGCCCGGGACACCCACGTCACCGAGTTCCTGTACCTGCTGGACAAGCGGTGACCCCGGTAGTGACGGCCGCTGGCCGTCAACGTCCCTGACCTCACTCTACCTATCCCCACCCGATATGCGCCGCTGCCCGCCCGCGTACAATACGCCGATGCCAGACAGCAGCCGCTCCAGGTCCGTCCTTCCCGCCACCCAGGTCCATATGGAGGGCTTCGCGCAGGTGCGCGAAGCGCGTCGTTCGGAGCTTGTCGAGGATTACGTGGAGCTGATCGCCGATCTGATCGCCGATGGACGCGAAGCCCGCCAGGTCGACATCGCCAGCCGCCTGGGCGTGGCGCAGCCCACCGTCGCCAAGGCGCTCAAGCGGCTGGTCAAGGAAGGCTGGGCAATCCAGCGCCCCTACCGCGGCGTGTTCCTGACCCCGGAAGGCGAGCAGCTGGCGCGTGACGTGCGTGCGCGACACCAGACCGTCGAACGGTTCCTGCTGGCGTTGGGCGTGGATGCCGATTCAGCCCGACGCGATGCCGAAGGCATCGAGCATCACGTCAGTGAAGCGACGCTGGCGGCGTTCGAAGCGTTCCTGGCCAAGGCCCGCGGCGATGTCTGAGGGGCTGCCCGTACACGATGCCGACGAACGCTGGATGCGCCACGCGCTGGCACTGGCCGAACGCGCCCAGCGGGAGTTCGACGAGATTCCGGTCGGGGCCGTGCTGGTGAGCGCTGACGGGCAGGTGCTTGGCGAGGGCTGGAACCTCAACATCGCCGAGCATGATCCCAGCGCGCATGCCGAGATCGTGGCGATGCGCGGCGCAGGAAAGGCGATACGGAATCACCGCCTGATCGGCAGCACGCTGTACGTCACGCTGGAGCCGTGTGCGATGTGCGCGATGGCGATCGTGCATGCCCGTGTGGGGCGACTGGTCTATGCGGCCACGGACCCGAAGACGGGTGCGTGCGGCAGCGTGTTCGACCTGCTGGGCGATGCCCGCCACAACCATCGCGTGGACGTGCACGGCGGCGTGCTGGCACGCGAAGCGAGCACCCGCCTGACCAACTATTTCCGCGCAAAGCGCGGTCGGCCCTTGTTGTCGCTGGACGCGCCCCTCACCGACGAAGGCTGATGCGCGCGGTATCATGGCCGCACATTCATGGCGCGGCTGCGGCCCGCCCACAGCGAGGACGCATGATGGCCGACACCGGCGCGGGCAATGACCGACTGATCTGGATCGACCTGGAGATGACCGGGTTGGACACCGACAACGATTCGATCATCGAGATCGCCACGGTGGTGACCGATGCCCAGCTCAATGTGCTTGCCGAAGGCCCGGAGTTCGCGATCCATCACCCGGTGGAGCGGCTGGAGGCGATGGACGAGTGGAACCGCACACAGCATCGTCGGTCGGGTCTGTGGCAACGCGTGGTGGACAGCCAGGTCAGCCTGGGTCAGGCCGAGGCGGCGACGGTCAACTTCCTTGCCGAGTGGATCAATGCAGGCGCCTCGCCGATGTGTGGCAACTCGATCTGCCAGGACCGCCGCTTCCTGCACCGCGAGATGCCGCGGCTGGAGAAATATTTCCATTACCGCAATCTGGACGTCTCCACGATCAAGGAACTGGCCAAGCGCTGGGCGCCTACCGTCGCCGCCGGCGTGGGCAAGAACAGCAACCACACG
>JAZBLM010000041.1:0-25175 GCA_037033225.1 Pseudomonadota bacterium | reverse complement strand
GACCATGGGTCGACTCTACCGGAGCGGTCGGATGTGCCAGAGGCAGTCGACCATGGGTCGACTCTACCGGGGCGTTTCAGATTGCAGCGATCAGTCCGATCACCGGCAGCAGAACGGCCAGCGGCACGACCCAGTGCGGCTTCCATGGATACAGACCGAATGCCAGCGCGATCCCTGACAGCGTCAGCGTGCCCAGCCAGACCACCGGCCCCATGGCCCAGCCGTGCCCACCGATGCACAACCCGAACGCCACGGCCAGCAGCAGCCAACCCAATACCGACCAGGACCGGCGCCGAAGCAGCAACGCCGCCCGCCTGCCGTGGAGATCCTGCTGGTGTTTTTCCATCGCCAGCGACAACGCAGCGAAGGCGGTGAAGGAAACGCACAGCGACAGCAACATCATGCGCCGGCCCCCGCGGTTCCGGCCTGCAGGGCAGCGCGCTTTTTCTTTTCGGCTGCGCTGAGCGGTGGCGTCCAGCGCTGCATGCGCCACGCACATAGCGCCAGCATGGCACCGAAGGCGAGCATCACCAGGTCGAAGCCGGCCAGCACCCAGTCACCGGACACCATCGTCACACCGAGGTGTGCCTGGGTGGTCAATGCATTGAGCAGCGGCAGCAGCGCGAACAGTGCCGCGCCAAGGTAAAGCAGCCCGGTCCACATGCTCCGACGGGGCCAGATGAACCCCGCCAGCAGCGCGGCGGCCCACGCGTAGAAGAACACGCTGACTTCGGCATCCGCGCGTTCGGGCAGCCGCACCGGCAACAACCGGTTGCCCCAGAAATACGCGGCGAACGCGATCGGCAATCCCGCGACGGCGCCGATGTTGAGCGCGTCCACCAGCCGCAGGCCAAATCCGATGCGGCTGCGCTTGGCATGTTTCGGCCGTTCCTTCACCGCCCACAACACCACGCCGCTGGCCACCATCAGGCAGCCGATCAGGCCGGACACGAAGAAGAAGGCACGCAGGCCCCAGTCGGCGAAACGCGCAAGGTGCAGGCCGTACAACACGCCACGTGTCGCGGTAGCCGCACCGGAGGCGGGCGTCTCGCTCAACAGCTGGCCGCTGACCATGTCATAGCGCAGCGCGGGGGTGTCAGTGGACAGCCGCCTGCCATCGCGCTGGCGGATGTCGATCACCGCATTGGCCGCGCCGGGATGGGTGACGGTGAACCCCGACACGTCCACGCCCTGCCAGTGCGCACGCGCACTCTCCAGCAACCGGGTGATGGGGAGCGGCGAGGACCTGCCTTCGGCCGGCGCGCTCACCTCCGGCATGCCGCCGAACGCTTCGCTGAAGAAGGCGTTCTCATCGGTGGGGTAGGCCACCTTTATGCCCCATGGCAGGTACATGACCATGAGGGTCACGATGCCCGTGTAGGTGATCATCGCGTGGTAGGGCAGTGCCATCACGGCGCTGACGTTGTGGAAATCCAGCCAGGAACGCAGTCCCTTGTCCTTCCGGAAGGTGAAGAAGTCCTTGAAGATCTTCTTGTGGGTGATCACCCCGGTGATGATCGCCACGAGCATGAACATCGCGCAGAACCCCACCAGGTAGCGTGCCCACACCACCGGGATGTAGTGCAGGTCGAAGTGCAACCGGTAGAAGAACTCCCCGCCACGCGTGTCGCGCGCTTCCAGCGTGTCGCCCGTGTTCGGATCGACGGTGGCATCGCCAAAACGGCCACCGCCGCGCCGGCGGCGCTCACCGTCCACCGGCGGCTTGGCCAGCGATTCCGGATTGCGCCAGAACAGGCGCATCGCGGGGTTGCGTGGGTCCGGCAGGGTCACGAACCAGGTCTCGGCCTGGCCGGCGTGGGCCTGCAGGTACTGCACCGCACGTGCCGCTGCGACGTCGGTGCTGACCGTGGTGGCCGGCAGCTCAGGGCGCATCCAGCGACTGATCTCTTCGCGGTAATAACTTGCGGTGCCTGCCATGAAGATCAGCAGCAGCAGCCAGCCGACCAGCAGGCCGGTCCAGGTGTGCAGCCAGGCCATCGACTGGCGGAATCCATTCTTCATGCCCACGCTCCCAGTGCGCGCGCGACTGCGGCCATCAACAGTGCAGGCAGCAGGATGCCGGCCCATGCATGCAACGCAGTGCGTGCGGCGAAGGCCCATAGCGCCGCGCAGGCGCATACGATGATCGCTACCAGCATGCCGGTCAGCACCGCCTGCCCGCGTGCACCGGGAAGCGCCACGGCGCAGAACACGCTGGTCACTGAAGCCAGCGCGTAGCCGCCCAGCATCGCCGCAAGGCTGCGTGAGAGCACCCCCACACCGGGTCCGGTGAAGCAGCTGGCCAAGCGCTGGGCGGTGGTGGGGCGTGCAGAAGAAGACAAGCGGTCCACGGTGATCCTGCGGTTGCGGTGGGGGAAAGTGCTGCCAAGGCGAGAAAGACGTACCCGTGACCGGCGCTGGCACGTGCCAGCGCCGTCCATCGGATCGTCCGCTGCAGGCGCCCGCATCGGGGACGCAGCGCCCGCTCTCTTCGGCACCGCGGTAGGCGCGGCGGTCAGTTGCAGGTACACGGGGCGGTAACACGGCAGGGCCGTGACTGACTGGCTGGGCGTACGTTGACAACTAAATGATAAGTATTCGCATTTAGTTAATCAAGCATTTTCGTGCGGGGCGCGCGTGCATGCACGCCGTGCTCAGCGGGCCGCGCAGGCGCGGTGGATTTCCTGGTCGATGCGCTGCGGCGCGCTGCGGCCGGTGAAGACCTCCGCCATCTCCTTGCGCAGCCGCGCGTCTTCGCAGGCCTCGGCATCGACGACGTTGTCGATGACCGTGCCGCGCACATCGGGCTGGTCGTAGCCGGCCTCCTGGCGCACCCAGCGACGGGCCTGCGAGGTCGTCTGCGCTACGCGTACGCGGTCGGCGCTGGTCAGCTTGGGATCGCGCACCACGGGCCGGCTGACGCCGGTGTCATGTTCCTTGGGGCAGGGCACCGACTGGTACGCCACGTGCTTGCCGTCATTGCATTTGTACACACGCTGCGCGTGCGCCTGAAAAGCCAGCGCGCACATCGCCAGCGTCGCCAACATCCTGGTCATCGATCCCCCCGGGCGCGCCCTCTTGGCGCGCGATGCGCGTGAGAATACCCTATTCAGGGAACGGCTACATCTGCGCGAAGGGCTCGCCGTCCGCACCTGCAGGCAGTCCGGGTCAGATCGGGATCAGCGTCGTGGCCGCGTGCAGCAGCAGACCAATGAGTCCACCCACCAGCGTGCCATTGAAGCGGATGAACTGCAGGTCGCGGCCTACACTGAGTTCCAGCTGGTCCACCAGATGCCGCTCATCCCAGCTTTTCACGGTCTGGGCGATATGCGAGGTGACGCCGTCGCGCAGCCGTGAGGTCAGCCGCTGCGCTCCCTCCAGCAGGTGCTGGTTCAGCGCGCCGCGCAATGCGGGGTCGGTCGACAGGCTGCGCCCCAGCGCGGCCAGGCTGCGTTCCAGGTGGCCGGCCAGTGCGGAGTTCCCGCTCTGGAGATCGGCGCGAAGACTGGCGTGGATGCGCGACCACAGGCCCTGAACGTAGTCCTGCAGGGCAGGGTGGTCGATCATTTCCTGCTTGAGCTGTTCGATCCGCGTGGCCAACGCCGGGTCTTCGCGCAGGCGCTGCACGTAGCCATCCAGCCACTGTTCGTAATCCCGGCGCAGGGGATGCATCGGGTCGGCCAGCACCTGCTGCATCTCTTCCAGCACGGCGCCGGCCAGGCGTTCGGCAACGTTGTCACCGATTTCGTCGATGGGCTTGATCCAGTTCACCGTACTGGACAGCGTCGGCCACTCGCGCTGGATATACCGCACGATCAGCTGCGATGCCCGCTCCTTGACCTGCGGCTGGTCCAGCCAGCGAGCAAGCCGCTGCAGGCCTTCGTCCAGCACGCGCTGGTGCCGCCCGTCGGCGGTGAGCAGGGCGAGCAGCTCGCCCGCCGTAGATGCCGCGTTCCATTGCCGCAGCTGCTGCACGACGAAGCCATGCAGCTGGCGACGCACTGCGGCCTCGTCGAAGAAGTCGAGCGCCTGCAGCGCCCAGCCCCGGGCCATGTCCGCCAGCATCCGCACCTGCTCCGGTGCCGACAGCCAGCTGCCCAGCCGCGCTGCCGGATCGAACACCTTCAATCGGGCCAGCAGCATGTCGGGTTCGAGGAACTGATCACGGACGAACACCGCCAGGCTGTCGCCGATCCGCTCCTTGCTGCGTGGAATGATCGCGGTATGCGGAATCGGCAGGCCCATTGGCCGCCGGAACAACGCCACCACCGCGAACCAGTCCGCCATCGCGCCCACCGCCGCGGCCTCGCAGAACGCACCGACCCACGCCCAGATGCCGCGTTCGCCCTGCCAGTGGCTCACTGCGAAGCCGGCCAGCATCACCAGCAGCATCGCAACGGCGATGGCCTTCAGGCGTCGCAGCTGTGCGCGGCGCGGATCATCGGGGGTCGTGGTCATGCGCGCAGTCTACCGGGGCCGATGTTGGGCCCCGTTGACGGTGACCATCGATCCGGTTGCTGCGGCCCAGCGCGGCACCATGCGGCGATCAGGCCAGCTGTGCGCGCAGCGCTGCCAGCTGCTGGCGCAGCGCATCGTTTTCGCGGGTCAGGCTGACGATGCGGGCACGCAGCGCCGGCGCGCCTTCGCCCAGCTGTTCCAGCGCGTGCATCACTTCGGCATCCCGCAGCGCCTGTTCGTCTTCGCTGACCTCTTCCGCCTGTACCACCACGTCCGGCTTGGCGGCACGCGGCCTGCGGTTCGCCTCGCGTGCCCGTTTGGCCGCCTGCTTCAGCTCATCCTTGCCCCCTGTCGCCGCCGCGCGCTGCTCCTCTTCCGGCAGGGAGGCCACGGCGGCCGCCGCGCTGATCGACAGTTGTCCGTTCTTCACCGCTTCCACCACCTCCGGCGCGGCCTGCGCGCGGATGCGCTCGATCATGCCGATCTGGCTGCTGCTCAGCTTGGCTTCGCGCGCCAGCTCTGCCCGGCTGATCTTCGGTGCCGGCTCCCACGGCGGGCTGTCCTGGTCGTCGTCCACGCCGTCGGCGGTGCCGTCGCTCTCGCGCTGCAGCTGCTCCTGTTCGACGCGTTTGCGCGCGGCCAGGATCTCACGCTTGCGCAGGGCAAGTTCACCGCGCTGGAAGTCCGAGACGCTGCGCCGGCCGAGGTGCTGTTCGATCATCCACAGATGCACGTCGTCCATGCTCTGGAAGCGCGTGTTCTGCACGGTGGTGAACGGCAGGCCGTGCTTCTGGCAGATGCCATGGCGGTTGTGACCATCCACCAGGATCTCGCCCCACAGCACCAGCGCGTCGCGGCAGCCCTCGGCCAGGATGCTGCGCTCCAGCGCCTCATGCTCATCTGCGGTCAGCGGGTCGATGTAGGCCTTGAGTTCTTCTTTGACGACGATATTCATGGGCAGCGGGCGGTCGTGGAACGGAACCGCCCATTGTACCGGCTCGAAACCGGGCAGCCCGGACACGCGCTGCGCCGGTCTGCGCATCCGCGGGGGCATCCTGCTGGCGCTGGTGCGTCGCGTTGGAGGATCTCCAGGATCGCGGCGAAAGCTCGGCCCGGCAGTGACCGCCGCTGGCCGTCATGCCATGGGCCGTGAGGGTGAACGGGCCGTGTCGCCTGAAACCAATCCGCCCCCCACCTGAAGGCGCGTGGCAGAATCCGGAACGCTTTCCGGTTACCGATCCTGCCCATGTCGTCCACCGCTGCACCCGCCTTGATCCCGTCTACGCCAGCCAATTCGCCGCGACGCGTGCTGCTGGCCAGCCTGATCGGCACCACCATCGAGTTCTTCGATTTCTATATCTACGCCACCGCGGCCGTGCTGGTGTTTCCGCATCTGTTCTTCCCTGACAGCAGTGACCAGGCGGCCATGCTGCAATCGCTGGCCACGTTCGCGGTGGCGTTCATCGCAAGGCCGGTGGGCTCGGCGGTCTTCGGCCACTTCGGCGACCGCATCGGGCGCAAGGCCACGCTGGTGGCGGCGTTGCTGACCATGGGGCTGTCGACGGTGCTGATCGGCCTGCTGCCCACGCACGCGCAGATTGGCCTGTGGGCACCGGCGTTGCTGGCACTGTGTCGTTTCGGGCAGGGCCTGGGCCTGGGCGGGGAATGGGGTGGGGCGGTGCTGCTGGCAACGGAGAACGCCCCGCCGGGGAAGCGCGCCTGGTACGGGATGTTTCCGCAGCTGGGCGCGCCGCTGGGTTTCCTGTTGTCGGCCGGCATCTTCCTGGTCCTGGGCCGCCTGCTCAGCGCGGAAGCGTTCCTCGAATGGGGCTGGCGCATTCCGTTCGTGGCCAGCGCGCTGCTGGTCGGGCTGGGCCTGTGGGTTCGCCTGAACATCCACGAGACGCCTGCCTTCCAGCAGGCGCTGGATTCGCACGCGCGGGTCAAGCTGCCGATGCTTACGGTGCTGCGCGACCACGCCGCGCCGATGCTGCTGGGCACGCTCGGGGCGTTCGCCACGTTCGTGCTGTTCTACCTGATGACGGTATTCGCACTCGGGCACGGTACCGCCGTGCTGGGCTACAGTCGCGAGCAGTTCCTGCTGCTGCAGATGGTCGGCATCCTGTTCTTCGCGGCCGGCATTCCGATCTCCGCGCGCTACGGCGACCGCTGGGGCACGCGGCGCACGATGATCGTCGCCAGCGGACTTATCGTCGCATTCGGGGTGCTGCTGGCGCCGATGTTCACCGCCGGCAGCCCGTGGATGGTTCTGGCGTTCCTGTCGCTGGGACTCTTCCTGATGGGCCTCACCTACGGGCCCTGTGGCACCTTCCTGGCCGAGATCTACCCGGTGGAAGTGCGTTACACCGGTGCGTCGTTGTCCTTCAACCTGGCCGGCATCCTCGGCGCGGCGCCCGCACCCTATCTGGCCACGTGGCTGGCGGAGCGCTTTGGCCTGGTGGCCGTCGGCTACTACCTGTGCATCGCCGCGCTGGTCACCATCTGCGCGTTGCTCGCGCTGCAACGCCGCGTTCGCTGATCAGCCGAAGACGCGTTTCAGCGTGCGCCCCAGCCAGCTGCCACCCTGGTGCTCGCGGGTGAACTGGTTGAGGTGGCGCTTTACGGATTCGGCGTAGGCCTGGTCATCGCCGCGGATATGGTTGAACAGCCACCGGGACAGCATGGTGCGCAGTTCATCGGTGACGTCCTCGCCGGCCTGGAAGCGCAGCCGGTAGTCGGAAACGCGCTTGCCGAAGATGTCATGCACGCGTTTGTGCGCAGCGCAGAACGGGTACCCGGCTTCCTCCATCAGTTCCTCCTCGAACGCGAAGTGGGACATCGTGTAGTCCACCAGCTCGTCGATCACCTCCGCCACCGCCAACTGCTGCAGGCTCTGTTGCGCAGCATGCAGATGGTTGAGCATCTCCACGATCCGCTTGTGCTGGTTGTCGATGACGTCGATGCCGATGTTGAGATCGTCCTGCCAGACCAGAATGGCCATCTGCCTGTCCCTGTGTTCGATGGGACGAGTCTGTGCGACCGTGCTGATTGCGACACTGATCTGGATCAAAAGCACGCCGCGCGCTGGCAGCGGGCGCCAGCAGGCGTCGCACCGGGCGACGCCATCCGCCGGGCATGGCCCGGCCCTACCGGCACCTGCTCAGGAGGCAGCGACGGTCAGCGCCGCGCTGCACACCCGGTTGCGTCCACCGGCCTTGGCCAGATACAGCTGGCGGTCGGCTTCGGTGATCAGCTCATGCAGGCTGTCGTGCCGCGGCCGGATGCAGCACAGGCCGATGCTCACGGTCATGCGCAGGGCCGTGCCGTCGATGGGCACGTGCAGGCCTTCGACGCTCTGCCGCAGGGTTTCGAAGTAGGCGACCGCCTGCGCGGGCCCCAGGCCCGGCACCATCAGGCAGAACTCCTCACCGCCGAACCGCGCCACCAGATCGCATTCGCGCGCATGCGCGGCCACCGTGTCGGCACAGGCGCGCAGCGCATCATCGCCGCCGTCGTGGCCGAAGGTGTCATTGATATGCTTGAAATGGTCGATGTCGACCATCGCCACGGCGATCCAGTCGTCCTGCGCCTGCACGCCCTGCAGCTGCCGCTGGCTGTGCTCCAGGAAGCAGCGCCGGTTGGGCAGCCCGGTCAGGAAATCGCGCGTGGCCAGATCCTGCAGTGTGCCGATCAATTCCAGCTGGTCGACGTTCTGCGAGACCCGGCAGAAGAACTCCTCGCGTGAGAACGGCTTGCGCAGGAAATCATTGGCGCCGTTCTTGAGGAACCGCGGGATCAGCGATGCGTCGGTGTTGCCGGACAGTCCGATCACCGCCACCTTGTCGCGCGAGCGCTGCATGCGCAGGCGACGGGTGAATTCCACGCCCTGCATGCCGGGCATTTCCTGGTCGACGACGGCGACGCGGATGGAAGGATGCGCTTCGATGGCGGCCAGGCCTTTCTCACCGTCTGCGGCTTCGTACACCGGGTGGCCGTACATGCGCAGCAGGGCGGCAGCATAGGCCCGGGCGGAGGGCGAATCGTCCACCACCAGCGCCGCGATGCGACGGTTGCGGTCCAGCCGCTGCACCAGCCAGACCAGGTAATCGACGCTGCCGGGTGTGTTCTTCAGCACGTAGTCGATGACTTTCTGTTCCAGTACGCGCCGGCGGACGTCTTCGTCGTAGACCCCGCTGACCACGACCGTCGGCAGCCCGCGGGATACGAAGAAATCCACCACCGCGTCGCGATCGCCGTCCGCCAGTACCAGCCCGGTCAGCACCAGGAACCAGCCCTGCTCGTGCTCGAGCAGGTGGCCGGCCTCGGCCAGGGTGGACGCGATCGTCACCTTCAACTCCAGGCGCTGCTCGATGGCTTCACGCACCAGGGTGGTGAACGTACGCGAGTTTTCCACCAGCAGGATGCGCTGGGGTAGGGGATCAACACCGGGGTCGCTAACGAAAGCGCCCTGCAGCAAGGCGGGCATGTGGCGTGCGCTCGGAACGGGCTGGGTCATCAAGGCTATCGGCCGCCGGCCTGAAAACTTGAACTACGTCACCAAATCAGATCCCGCAGCTTCACCAGCGCCATCGTCGCAACGAGCAGAGGCGTGCGCAGCAGCCTGCCGCCGGGGAACGGGCGATGCGGCAGCCGTTCGAACACGTCCAGTCGTCCGGCCTGGCCGGCGATGGCTTCGGCGATGACCTGGCCGGCCAGGTTGGCCGAGGCCACCCCATGCCCGGAAAAGCCCTGCGCGAAATAGATGTCCGGCGTCAGTCGTCCCCAGTGCGGCGCGCGGCTCGGGGTGATGTCGACGTAGCCGCCCCACAGGTAGTCCAGCGGCAGACCTTGCAGCTGCGGGAACACCTGCCACAGACGCCGCTGCATCACCGCAGACAGCCCGGCCGGTGGCCGGGACGAGTAGCTGGCGCCCCCGCCGAACAGGAGCCGGTGGTCATGGCTCAAGCGGAAGTAGTCCAGTACCAGTCCGGTGTCGGACACGGCCATGTTGTTGCGGATCAGTGCCCGCGCGCGCTCGGCACCGAGCACCGGGGTCGCGCCGACATAGGTGCCTACCGGCATCACGTGACGCTCCAGTTCCGGTGCGATGCCCTCCAGCCAGGCATTGCCGGCCAGCAGTACATGGCGTGAATGGACCGTGCCGGTCGCCGTGCGCAGAGCCGGCTGCGGCGCCCGCTGCAGCGACAGGACCGGGGTCTGCTCATGGATCACCACGCCAGCCGCGATGGCCGCATCGGCGAGCCCCTGCGCGTAGGCCAGCGGATGCAGATGGCCACTGAGCGGATCGAATACGGCGGCGCGGTAACGTGGACTGTCCAGCTGCGCGCGCAATGTCCCCCGGTCCCACCATTGCACCGGGTAACGGTAATGGGTGGACAAACGCTCCATGTCTGCCTGGAGTGCGCGCTCCTGGCGTGCGCTGATCGGGACATTGGCGTGCCCGGAGACCCAGTGGCAGTCGATCCGGTAGCGGTCGATGCGGTCGCGCAGCAGCTGGACACCCTGGCGGGAGTACTCGAACAGCGCGCGCGCGTCCTCACGGCCAACCTGCCGTTCAAGTACATCGACCTCGCAGCCATACCCGACCAGGGCTTGTCCGCCATTGCGCCCGGATGCCCCCCAGCCCACGCGGCAGGCTTCCAGCACCACGACCCGAAGGCCGCGGCTTGCCAGTTCCAGTGCAGCTGACAGCCCGGTATAGCCCGCCCCCAGAATGGCCACGTCGACGTGGAGATCGCCGTCCAGCGCCGGCAGCGGCGCGCGCGGCGGCACGCTGGCGGCATACCAGCTTGGCGGCAGGGCAGGGTCTTCGCGCAGAGCGTGCGTGGGGTCCATGGCGCTAGTTTGGCGCAGTTGCAGCGCCATTGGCGTGACCGCCCGAAGGTTGATGTGCTCATCGCGTGGCGCTACCTTGCCTTTCATCACGCGGCTTTCCACGCATCCGGGGAGGCTTGCTGGCTGCGTCAACGACTTTCGACAGGAATTCCCATGAGTACGGACCGGCGCCCGCGCAACACGCTGAGCGAGGAAGACGCACAGGAAAGCAGCCTGCTGCGCTGGCTGAAGGACCGCCGCATCACCGAAGTGGAATGCCTGGTGCCGGACATCACGGGGATCGCGCGCGGCAAGATCATCCCGGCCGACAAGTTCTCGCACGATTATGGGACGCGTCTGCCCGAAGGCATCTTCGCCACCACGGTGACCGGTGATTATCCGGACGATTATTACGAGCTGACCTCACCGTCCGACTCGGACATGGTGCTCCGGCCGGATCCGGAAACCGTGCGCATGGTGCCCTGGGCGACCGATCCCACCGCGCAGATCATCCACGACTGCTATACCAAGAATGGCCAGCCGCACGAGCTGGCACCGCGCAACGTGCTGCGCCGGGTACTCGATGCCTATGCGGAACTGGGGCTGCGTCCCGTGGTCGCGCCGGAGCTGGAGTTCTTCCTGGTGCAGAAGAACACCGATCCGGATTTCCCGCTGCTGCCGCCGGCGGGTCGCTCGGGGCGACCGGAAACCGCGCGGCAGTCGTATTCCATCGATGCGGTGAACGAGTTCGATCCGATCCTCGACCTCATGTACGACTATGCCGACGCGATGAAGCTTGACGTGGATACTCTGATCCACGAATCCGGCGCAGCGCAGCTGGAGGTCAATTTCACCCACGCCGACGCGATGAACCTGGCCGACCAGGTGTTCCTGTTCAAGCGCACCATGCGCGAGGCCGCGATGCGGCATGGGGTGTACGCGACCTTCCTGGCCAAACCGATGGAGAACGAGCCGGGCAGTGCGATGCATATCCACCAGAGCCTGCTGCGGACGAGCGATGGGGCCAATGTGTTCGCCGGCGAAGGTGATGGGGAAGGGGAGTTCAGCCCGGTGTTCGGGCATTATCTGGGTGGACTGCAGAAATACGCGCCGCAGGCCATGGCGTTCTTTGCGCCCAACGTCAATTCCTACCGGAGGCTGGTATTCGGCGAAGTTTCTCCGAGCAATGTCCACTGGGGTTTCGACAACCGTACCTGCGGGTTGCGGGTGCCGATGGATACGCCGGACAACATGCGGGTGGAAAGCCGGTTCGCCGGCTCCGATGCCAATCCCTACCTGGCCATGGCGGCCACGCTGGCCTGTGGGCTGCTGGGCCTGCGCGGACAGTTGGCACCGGATGCGCCGATCAGTGGCAGTGCCAAGGAACTGGGCTATGACCTGCCGCGGTCGCTCGGCGAGGCGCTGGATGGCCTGGAGCAGTGCGCGGAGCTGCAGGCGCTGCTGGGCGAGCGCTTCTGCAAGGCGTACATCTCGGTCAAGCGCAAGGAATACGAGACCTTCTTCCGGGTGATCAGCTCCTGGGAGCGGGAGTTCCTGCTGCTGAATGTCTAGGCATTGGACACATCCCGCCCAGCATGGCTCGGCGCTGCCGATCTCTTTTTTCCGTGGGCGCAAGGGAAGTGTCACAGGGCCGGGCGGTGGCCATCCAGCGGCATCGTGCCTTCCCGCCGAGCACGGCTTGGTGCTACCAGTTCCGGCACTGCGGCGTTAGGCTGACAGCCGTCCGTGGGTCGAAAACGGCCCTCCCTTTTCTTTGGAGCCCCCTCCCATGAAGCTGCGTACCCTCACGCTTGGTCTTTCCACTGCCCTGCTTGCTGCCTGCGGTGGCGGTGGCAATGCCGCGCAGGACGGCAAGGTCCTGAACGTCTACAACTACAGCGATTACATCGCCGAGAACACCATTCCCGATTTCGAGAAGCAGAGCGGAATCAAGGTGACCTACGATGTATTCGACAGCGATGAGATGGTCGAGACCAAGCTGCTGGCCGGCAACAGCGGCTACGACGTGGTGGTGCCGACGCTGAATTTCTTCGGCCGGCAGATCCAGGCCGGCGTCTTCCTGCCACTGGACAAGGCGAAGATCCCGAACCTCTCCAAGCTGGACCCCAAGGTGATGCAGCGCATCGCAACCCAGGATCCGGACAACAAGTACGGCGTGCCGTACATGATCGGTACCACCGGCATCGGCTACAACGTGGACATGCTGAAGCAGCGCTTCGGCGGCAGCACGGACATCGCCAACAGCTGGGACCTGGTGTTCAAGCCTGAGAACATCGCGAAGATGAAAGACTGCGGCGTCACGCTGCTGGATACGCCCGCCGACATGATTCCGGTGGCCATGCACTACCTGGGCCTGGACCCGCACAGCAGTGCGCCTGCCGACATCCAGAAGGCCGCCGAGCTGCTGAAGTCGATCCGGCCGTATGTGCAGAACTTCCATTCGTCGCAGTACGTGGGCTCTCTCGCCAACGGCGGTACCTGCCTGGTGGTGGGCTGGTCGGGTGACATCATCCAGGCACGTGATCGCGCCGAAGAGGCCTCCAACGGTGTCACCGTGGCGTATTCCATCCCGCGCGAAGGGGCCCCGCAGTGGTTCGACATGCTGGCGATCCCGAAAGACGCAAAGAACCCCGAAGCGGCGTACCAGTTCATCAATTACCTGCTGGAACCGAAGGTCGCCGCCGCCAATACCGACTTCATCCACTATGCCAATCCGGTGAGCGAGGCAACGCCGCTGGTGGACGAAGCGATCCGCACCGACCCCACCATCTATCCGCCGGCGGACGTCGCCGAGAAAATGTTCACGTATTCGGTGAATACGCCGGAAACCGACAAGCTTTACACCCGTTTGTGGACCGAGATCAAAACCGGCCGCTGATGCGGGATTCCGGGTAACGCCCGTCATCGGCCCGGCGGGCTGCGGAGAGGTGACGGCCAGCGGCCGTCAGTACCGGGACAGCATGGCGGGTGTCGGACCTGGGCCGTTGCGGAGGAGGGGGGTGACGGCCAGCGGCCGTCACGAGCCGTCCGCCCGGCCTTGCCGCCAGCCCCCGTCATGTCCTGTCGGCGCCCGCATGGCTAGAATGGCGCCGCTGTTCATTTCCCGCTGCCGGAGCCCCCCATGCCCGTTGAAGCCCAGCCGGACCTCGCCCCCGTGGATGCCCACGGCGAGCCCGGCTACCTGTCCATCCGCGACCTTCGCAAGGAGTTCGATGGCTTCGTGGCGGTCGACGACGTCAACCTGGACGTGCGCAAGGGCGAGATCTTCGCGCTGCTGGGCGGGTCAGGCAGCGGCAAGTCAACCCTGCTGCGCTGCCTGGGTGGCTTCGAAACCCCGACCAAGGGTCGCATCCTGCTGGACGGCCAGTCGCTGGTCGCGCTGCCGCCGTACAAGCGGCCGGTGAACATGATGTTCCAGTCCTACGCCCTGTTCCCGCACATGACGGTGGAACAGAACATCGCATTCGGCCTGAAACAGGACGGGCTGGCCAGTGACGCGATCCAGCGCCGCGTCGGCGAGATGCTGGAACTGGTCCACATGACCTCCCTCGCCAAGCGCCGGCCTCACCAGCTCTCCGGTGGCCAGCAGCAGCGCGTGGCGCTGGCCCGGTCGCTGGCGAAAGGGCCCAAATTGCTGCTGCTGGACGAGCCGATGGGCGCGCTGGACAAGAAACTGCGTTCGCAGATGCAGCTGGAGCTGGTCAACATCATCGAGACATCAGGCGTCACCTGCGTCATGGTTACCCACGACCAGGAAGAGGCAATGACCATGGCCACCCGCGTAGCCGTCATGGACGCCGGCTGGATCCAGCAGGTGGGCAAGCCGGACGAAGTCTACGAGCAGCCGGCCAATCGCTTCGTCGCCGGTTTCATCGGCTCGGTGAACTCATTCGAAGGCGTCATCGACGAGGACCTGCCGGAATATGCCACCGTGCGCACGCCGGCATTCCCTGCGCCGGTCTACATCGGGCATGGCATCACCTGCTACGAAGGCCAGCCCGTCGCATTCGCGGTGCGCCCCGAGAAGATCATGATCGGCAAGGACGAGCCCGAGGGCCACACCAACAAGGCCCAGGGCGTGATCGAGGATATCGCCTATTTCGGTAGTCATTCCGTCTACCACGTGCGTCTGCCGAGCGGCGCCAAGGTCATGGCCAATTTCGCCAACTCGCAGCGTTGGGCCAGCGATGGCCTGACCTGGGGCGATGCCGTCTGGGTGCACTGGCGCGACAACGACGGCGTGGTGCTGACCTCATGAGGGCCGCAGCGCCCAAGCGTTGGCTGCCGGGGCTGCGCGATGCGGTCATCGGCGTGCCCTACCTGTGGCTGGTGCTGTTCTTCGCGGTGCCGTTCGCGATCATCCTGATGATCTCCTTCGCCCACACCCGCGTCGGCTCACCGCCGTACACCTGGTTGCTGCAGTTCGTGGACGGGGCGTTCTCGCTCAAGCTCAACCTGGAAAACTACCTGCAGCTGGTGCGTGACCAGCAGTACGTGCTGGCCTATGCCAGCTCGTTCAAGATCGCCGCCATCTCGACCGTACTGACCCTGTTGATCGGCTACCCGATGGCCTACGCCATCGCCCGGATGAAGCCGTCCACCCGCAACGTCATGATGATGCTGGTCGTGCTGCCGTCGTGGACGTCGTTCCTGATCCGGGTCTATGCATGGATCGGCATCCTGGACCGCAACGGCCTGCTCAACCAGCTCCTGTTGAAGATCGGCGTGATCGACCAACCGCTGCAGATCCTCTATACGCCCACTGCGGCCTACATCGGTATCGTCTACTGCTATCTGCCGTTCATGGTGCTGCCGCTGTACGCCAACCTGGTCAAGCACGACGGGCGCCTGCTGGAGGCTGCCTACGACCTCGGTGCCAAGCCATGGCAGGCGTTCCTGCGGATTACCCTGCCGCTGTCCCGGGCAGGCATCATCGCTGGCTGCATGCTCGTCATGATCCCGGCAGTGGGGGAATTCGTGATTCCTGAAATGCTCGGCGGGCCGGACACGCTGATGATCGGGCGCGTGCTGTGGGGCGAATTCTTCAACAACCGCAACTGGCCGGTGGCCTCGTCGGTCGCGGTGGTGATGCTGTTGCTGCTGCTGGTGCCGATCTTCCTGTTCAACCGTTCCCAGCAGCGGCTGCTGGAAGGAAAGCAGGCATGAGCACGATGCGCGGCTACCGCTGGATGGGCTGGGGGGCGCTGACCCTCGGTTTTGCGTTTCTCTACCTGCCGATCCTGCTGCTGATGGCCTTCTCCTTCAACAGCTCGCGGCTGGCGACGGTCTGGGCCGGTTTTTCAACCCGTTGGTACGGTGAGCTGTTCAACGACCGTGCGCTGATGGACGCGTTGTGGATGAGCCTGAAGGTCGCGTTCTGGACAGCGTGCGCGGCGACGGTGCTGGGTACGATGGCGGCGATGGTGATGACGCGCTTCCGGCACTTCCGCGGCAAGTCTGCGTTCAGCGCGCTGATCACTGCGCCACTGGTGATGCCGGATGTGATCCTGGGCTTCTCGCTGATGACGCTGCTGGTGTCGATGGGTGGCCTGCCGGGGTTCCCGGCCCGCGGGGCGGCAACGATCTGGATCGCGCATGTGACCTTCACCCTGTCCTTTGTCACCGTCGTACTGTCTTCGCGGCTGCAGGAGCTGGACATCTCGCTCGAGGAAGCGGCGATGGACCTTGGCGCCAGCAGGCTGACGGTGTTCCTGAAGATCACCTTGCCGATCATCGCGCCGGCGCTGCTGGCCGGTTGGCTGCTGGCTTTCACGTTGTCGCTGGATGACGTGGTCATTGCCAGCTTCGTGGCCGGCCCCAGTTCCACCACGCTGCCGATGAAGGTGTTCGCCTCGGTGCGGATGGGCATCAGTCCGAAGATCAATGCACTGGCGACCCTGATGGTGTCGGCGGTCGCGATCGCCGCCGTGGTGGGGTGGTACATCACGGCCCGGGGCGAGACGCGGCGGGCGCGCGACCTGCAGCTGGCGCGCCAGGAAGGCAACTGAGCAAGGCGTCTGCGACATCCCGTCGCAGCCCTGCCCAGCGCTGGCGCCCGATCCGGCAACGCCCGGCTCACGGCCGCGGGCGCACACTGGGCGCCTGTTTACAGGAGCACGCCCATGACTGTCGAAATCGTCAATCCCGCCACGGGGCACGTCGACTACCGCCACGAACTGCTTGACGCTGCCGGTGTCGAGCAGCGGCTGCAGGCGGCCGCCGATGCCTTCCCGCGCTGGGCCGCCACGGCGCTGCCGGAACGCGCCACCGTGTTGCGTGCCATTGCGGCCGGGCTGCGTTCCCGCAGGGACGACTTCCAGCAGGTCATGACGCGCGAAATGGGCAAGCTGAAGGCCGAGGCGCTGGCGGAGGTGGAGAAATGCGCGGCGGCCTGCGAGTTCTACGCCGACCACGCCGCCAGTTACCTCAAGCCGCAGCAGATCGATACCGAAGCAGTGCGCAGCTACGTGCGCTATGAGCCGATCGGCTGCGTCTTTGCCGTGATGCCGTGGAATTTTCCGGTCTGGCAGGTGTTCCGCTTCCTCGCGCCGACCTTCATGGCCGGCAACGTGGCCCTGCTCAAGCACGCCAGCAACGTGCCGCAGTGCGCGGACCTGATCAATGAGGTGGTGCGCGCCAGCGGCATGCCCGCCGGCGTGTTCGATGTGCTGCACATCGACAACGACCAGGCGGCCGAGGTGCTGCGCGACAAGCGGGTGAAGGCGGTCACGCTGACCGGCAGCGAGCGCGCGGGCCGCTCCATCGCCGCCAACGCGGGTGACCGCCTGAAGAAGTGCGTCATGGAACTTGGTGGCAGCGATGCGTTCGTGGTCCTTGACGATGCCGACTTGGACACGACGGTCGAGGCAGCGGTGAAATCGCGCTTCGACAACAGTGGACAGACCTGCATCGCGGCCAAGCGTTTCATCGTCGTGGAGGCGATTGCGGACGCGTTCACCGAACGGTTCGTCGCAGCGGCGGGCGCACGCCAGTATGGCGATCCCAACGAAGACGGAAGCACGCTGGCGCCGATGGCGCGCGCCGACCTGCGTGACGAACTGCACAAGCAGGTACAGGCCAGCGTCGCTGCAGGCGCACGTGTGCTGGTGGGCGGGCAGCCCGTGGCGGGAACCCATGCCGGTTATCCAGCGACGGTGCTGGACAACGTCGGGCCGGGCATGCCGGCCTATGACGAGGAGCTGTTCGGGCCGGTGGCGGCGGTGATCCGGGTCAAGGATGAGGCAGAGGCGCTGCGGGTCGCCAATGACACGCGCTTCGGTCTCGGTGGGAGTGTCTGGACCGGCGATGCCGCGCGCGGTGAAGCGTTCGCGCAGCAGATGGAATGCGGCGCGGCCTTCGTCAATTCGGTGGTGAAAAGCGATGTGCGGCTGCCATTCGGCGGCAGCAAGGAGTCCGGCTTCGGCCGCGAGCTGGCCGAGCATGGCATCCATGAATTCATGAACATCAAGACGATCTACGTTGCCTGAGCAGTCGGGATCGCGTCGGGACGTGCGTGGCGCAGGGGCGATGACGGCCAGCGGCCGTCGCTACCGGGCAGGGCCGCGGGTCATAGCCAGCGTACCCGCTTGAACAGGCGGTACAGTCCGACACAGATGGCGCCCACCCCGACGATCATCGCGGGGTAGGCCCACGGCTGGTCCAGTTCGGGCATGTGGCTGAAGTTCATGCCGTACCAGCTGGTGATCAGAGTGGGGGCCGCCAGCAGGGCCGCCCAGGCGCCGAGGCGCTTGACCGTTTCACCCTGCGCCAGAGTGACCAGCGACAGGTTGACGCTGATCGCCGTGCCGAGCATTTCGCGCAGGGTATCGATGACGTCGCTGATCCGCACGGCGTGGTCATGCACGTCGCGGATATAGAGTTTGACTTCGTCGGGCACCAGGCCGGATTCAGCCGGATAGCGTCGCAGCGCCGACAGCACGTCCTGCAGCGGTGCAACCGCCATGCGCATCTTGTTGAGCTCGCGTTTGAGCTCGTACAGGCGCACCACCGTGCTGCGCTTGTAATCGTCAGCGAAGATATCCTTCTCCAGCAGTTCCAGCGTATCGCGGAAACGGTTGGTGATCGGCAGATAGTTGTCCACGACGAAATCCAGCACCGCATACAGACAGTACGACGGCCCCATCCTGAGCAGCTGCGGCTCGCGCTCGACGCGCGCGCGCACCGGCGCGTAAGACAGCGAAGCGCCATGGCGGACCGTCACCAGGAAGCGCGGACCGACGAAGGCATGCGTCTCACCGTACTGGATACGCTCTTCCACCATCTGCGCGGTCGTGACCACGACGAACATCGAGTTCCCGTAGGTTTCCACCTTGGGCCGCTGGTGCGCGTTGCGTGCGTCTTCGATGGCCAGATCGTGCAGGCCGAATTCTTCCTGCAGCTTGAGCAGGACGCTGTCGCCGGGGTCGTAGAGGCCGACCCAGACGAAGCCGTTGCCGCTGGCGATGACATCGCTGATCGCATCCAGGCTGATGCCATGGCGCTTGCCTTCATCGTCGTAGTGGACGCAGTTGATCACGCACGCAGGGTTGTGCGCGGCAGGGGCGGTGGTATCAGGCAACGTCATGCCGCCATCCTGGGTCAACGCGCGTGAAGCGGGAATCGCGACCGTCGGCGACCGAGCACCCAGGCCAACGCAGCATGCGCCGGCAACAGCAGCACGATCCACTGCACGTTGTACTGTGCCTGCAGGCTCAGCCAGTGCAGCACCAGGCCCGCCACGGACAGCGCGGCCACGGCCCACAGGGCATACCGGAAGACCGGTCCCGGGCGCCGCCGGCGCAACAACGCGATGGCACCGGGCAACAGCAGCACGCACAGTGGGGAGACCTGCAGCAGGTTGCGGTTGGCCCATGCGGCATGGTGGTCGCTGAAGGCCCAGAGGAAGACCAGCAGCGCCCCGGCCACGGTACTGAACAGCCAGAACGGCAGGGCCAGCGCCGCCAGCAGCCGGACGCGCTGACGCAGCGCGATCACCGCCGCTGCCAGGCCAAGGCCAAGCACCAGCCATGGCCACCAGGCGCGGGCCTGCTCGGCCGGTTCCGGAGCGATGCGGTGCGCCAGCAGCTGTTGCTCGTCCTGCACCAGCGGGCGTCCCTCGCCGTTGCGCACCTGGCGCAGCGCGTCGGCCAGCCGCATCGGCACGAATGCTTCCTGCCAGCGCGACAGCGGCTGGTCGGCGAACGGCCCCAGGCCCAGGTCGAACCCGAGCCACATCCACGGTGCCGGCGATGCCAGCCGCACCGATTCACTGCGATAGGTGTTGCCACGCGAGCGACCGGACAGCTGCGCGTGCAGGCCGCCACCGAGTGCCTTGTCCAGCGTATCGCGGACCATCGTGGCGCAATTGGCGGTGTAGTAGTCGTAGCGGTAGCGGGCGTTTTCCGGCTTCGCCCGTTCGGCCAGATCGGCTGCCAGCGCACGGGCCTGCGCCGGGGCCAGGTCCAGCCACTGGACGCTGGCGCCGCGACCGGACTCGTTGTAGTACCCCAGGTCCTGCTCCAGCGGCAGCGCCACCAGGTAATACATCATCTCGCCGCGGATGAAGCGGGTGATGAAATCCGGCTCGCCTGGATCGAAGTAGCCGAAGTTGTACGAGGTGGCCGCACCGGTAACCGGATCAACCACCACGATGGCATCGTGGCCGAAGCGTTCGAAGAAGATCGTACCGGGCTGCATCGTGACCACGCCGACACGGGGCGGGGGCGTTTCGGTAGACGCGGGCGTGGAGGCCACCGCCTCCTGCGCCCATGCGGGACCGGACATGCCCAGCAGAAGCGCGGCCAGACATACGATCACCAGCCAGCCGCCCAGCAGGGAACGCGCGGACAGGGTCACGCGGATTCCTGGTCGTCCGACGGCAGCACGGTGACGTGGAACGCCTGTACCCGTCGTGCGTCGGCGCGCGCGACCCGGAACACGAAGCGGTCCAGCGCCAGTTCGTCGCCGATCTCGGGCAGATGGCCGATCGCCTCGGTGACCAGTCCGCCGATGGTGTCGTAGTCGTCGTCCGGGAAGCCGGCGCCGAAACGCTCGTTGAAATCACCGATGGCGGTCAATGCATCGACCACGTACTGCCCGTCGGCCTGGATGGCGATGCCGGCGGCCGGATCCTCGGCTTCGTCATGTTCATCGTCGATCTCGCCGACGATCTGCTCCAGCACGTCCTCGATGGTCACCAGGCCGGCCACACCGCCGTACTCATCCACGACGATCGCCATATGGTTCCGCGACAGACGGAATTCCTTCAACAGCACGTTGAGGCGCTTCGCCTCGGGGATCAGCACGGCCGGGCGCAGCAGCTCGCGGATGTTGCCGGGCCCGTTGTCGGCGACCACGCCGCGCAGCAGGTCCTTGGCCAGCAGCACCCCCAGGATGTCGTCCTTGTTGTCGCCGTGGACCGGGAAGCGCGAATGGCCCGATTCGACCACCTGCTTCATCAGGTCCAGGAACGGAGCTTCCACCGGCAGCGACACCATCTGCGAACGGGAGATCATCACGTCGCCCACCGTCAGGTCGGCGACCGAAATGGCACCTTCCATCATGCGCAGGGTATCGGCGGCGATCAGGCCGTCTTCATGGGCGGTATGCAGCACCGCCACCAGCTGGTCGCGCGTATGCGGTTCACCGGAAAACGCAGCGCCGAGGCGTTCAAGCCAGCTGCGTTTCTTCTCACTGTGCTCCTGCAGGGAGCTTGTACTGTCGTCTTCTGACATCTCGGGAAAAAAGGCACCCGGCAGGCCGGGCGATAGGCGCAGTCTAGCAGGATGGCGGGCGGCGCAACGCGTCCCGCAGGGGGCGGCCCGGCGTCGTGAAGCGCCGGACGTTCAGCGTCCGCTGCTGTCGCGCGGTGCGGCAGCGGGGGCGGCGGATCCGTCCTCGGCGGGCAGGTCCAGGCTGTAGGTGCAGCCCGCCAGTGTCTGGCCAGGGTGGCTCTGCACCGTCGAGACGCTGAGGATGATGGATTCGATCATCGGCTCCCCCGTGCGCGGATCGGTCGCATCGCGACTGACGACCTCCCGGCCGGCCATGAACTTGCCATCGGCGTCGTAGGCGGTTTCCAGCTTCAGCGTGGCCGCCAGCGGTCGCGGGTCGGGCAGGTCCAGGACCGCCATGACGCTGGCGCCGGCCAGTGCGATGTGCTCGGTGGACTGGCCGAACACCGTCATCGGCATCGTCAGGCGGTATTCGGTCATGAAACGGTTCTGCTGCGGCAGAGGCTGCAGGCCCTGCGCCACTGCCTTGAGCGGATCCGCCGCCAGCGCGGTCAGGACGCCGTGCTCAGCCAGGCTCTGCCGGCATTCGATCAGAGCCGGAAAGTCGACCGGGGCGGCGAGGGCAGGCAGGCTGGGCAGCAGGACAAGCAGCAGGCAGGCAGGACGTTTCATCGGAGGCGACAGGCGGGACGGGCGAGCGCCTGATGATAGCGGCCTGCATGCTGACGCGCTTGCAGCAGGACTGGGCGGCGGCCGCCGCAGCAGTGCGGACAGCCGGCCTTTGCGGACGTGCCCACGTGGATGCGTGCAGCTGGCTGAAGCCGGCGCTGCGGGGCACCGGCGTGCCGGCTCAGCGCAGGCGCGATTCGACCCTTGTCCACCAACGCCAGGCGGGGCCAGCGGCGAGCAGGGCACCGACACATCCGAGGGCACCCAGCAGGAGGGAATGGCCCGGCGGGACAGGCAGGCAGGTCGCGCACAGTGCGCAGGCGACGCCTGCAACCAGTACTACGGGGGCCACTGCGGTCGGTCGTTGTTCCAGCATCGTTGCCATCCTGGCATGGGGTCTGACGGCGGATTGAAACACGACTGCAGCCTCCGCCGAAAGCGTCTTCTGCGACAGTGCGCGTCAGCGCTCGCCCGCGTAAGGATCGGCGATTCCCAGCTCGGCGAGGATGTCCCGCTCCAGCTGCTCCATTGCCTCGGCTTCCTTGTCGTCTTCGTGGTCCCAGCCGAGCAGATGCAGCACGCCGTGGACAGTCAGGTGCGCGTAATGCGCGGTGAGCGACTTGCCCTGTTCGGCTGCTTCGCGGGCCACCACGGGCGCGCAGATCACCAGATCGCCAAGCAGCGGGAATTTGACGCCCTTGGGCAGGCCTTCCGGCACATCGGCAGGAAAGCTGAGTACGTTGGTGGCGTAATCCTTGCCCCGGTAATGCCGGTTCAGCGACTGCCCTTCCTTGTCATCCACCAGCCGGATCGCGAGATCGGCCTCGCGGATACGGCTCTTCAGCGCCGCCGCGACCCACCTGCGGAAACTCACCGCGGCGGGCAGCCCTGCGCGCGGCAGGGCATAGCTGACCGCGACATCCAGCCGCACCGGCCCGCGCGTCATGGCGTGGCTCCCGGCTGGATCTGCTGCAGGTCGCGACGATCGTAGGCGTTGACGATGCGGGCCACGAGCGGATGACGGACGACGTCGCGCGCCTCGAGGAAGGAGAAGCTGACCCCGTCAACGTCGCGGAGCACGTCAATGGCATCGCGCAGGCCGGACTTCATGTGCTTGGGCAGATCGGTCTGGGTGAGGTCGCCGGTCACCACCGCAGTGGAGCCGTAACCGAGCCGGGTCAGGAACATCTTCATCTGCTCGATGGTGGTGTTCTGCGCTTCGTCGAGGATGACGAAGGCATCATTGAGCGTGCGTCCGCGCATATAGGCCAGCGGCGCGATCTCGATGACGTTCTTTTCCAGAAGCTTGACCACCTTTTCAACGCCCAGCATCTCGTACAGCGCGTCGTACAACGGTCGCAGGTACGGGTCCACCTTCTGGGTCAGATCCCCGGGCAGGAAGCCGAGTTTCTCACCCGCTTCCACGGCCGGCCGCACCAGGACCAGGCGCTGCACGCGGGATTCGTTGAGCGCTTCCACCGCGCTGGCGACGGCCAGGAAGGTCTTGCCGGTACCCGCCGGCCCGATGCCGAAATTGATGTCATGGGCGGCGATCTGGTGCAGATAGCGCGCTTGGTTGGCGCCGCGTCCCCGCACCGTGCCGCGCTTGACCTTGATCGCCACGTCCTGCGCCTGGTAGGCGCGCTCGGCGATGTGTTCCACGTTGGCCTGGTTCAGGCGCAGGTGGATCGCCTGGCTGTCGAAGGTCACCTCCGCAGCTTCTTCATAAAGCGCCTCGATCAGCTTCTGGGCCTCAGCGGCAGCCTCGGCCGGTCCGCTGACGCGGAACACATGGGCGCGGTTGGCGATCTCCACGCCCAGCTTCAGCTCGATCTGCCGCAGGTGGTTGTCGAACGGACCGGACAGGTTGGCCAGGCGCTCGGTGTCTTCCGGGGCGAGGGTGAAATCGCGATGGGCAGGTGCAGTCATTGCGTCGGGAGGCTGCGGTCATGACGACCGTGCCGCAGGCTTGGGAATGGACGCACAGAGTAGCGCCGTCATGCAGCCTCTGCCATAGCGCAGCGCCGTCGGCCGCTTTCCACAGCGACTGTGGGCGGACGTGGGAAGAAGGTGTGGATAAGCGCCGCGAGCTCCGCTGCACAAGGGCCGGCGGGCGCTGGTCATTTAATGGCCAGCAGACCGCTCGACGTCAGTCCGCCGGCACCCATCGCCCGCGCAACGAGTTGCTGTACGCCTCGGTGATGAGCACGTTGACGAACTGGCCGACCAGCTGCGGGGATCCAGCGAAATTGACCGTGCGCATGTTCTCTGTCTTGCCGCTCAGCTCGTTCGGATCACGGCGCGAGGGGCCTTCGACCAGTACCGACTGCACCGTGCCGACCATGGTCTGCGAAATGCCGGCGGCGAACGCGTTGATGCGGGCCTGCAGGCGCGACAGGCGGGCATGCTTGTCCGCGTCACTGGTCGTGTCCTCCAGGTCCGCGGCGGGCGTGCCCGGACGGCGCGAGTAGATGAAGGAGAAACTCTGGTCGAAGCCGACGTCGTCGATCAGCTTCATGGTCTTCTCGAAATCCGCCTCGGTCTCACCAGGGAAGCCGACGATGAAGTCCGAACTGATCGAAATGTCCGGACGCACCGCGCGCAGTTTGCGGATCCTGGACTTGAACTCCAGTGCGGTATATCCGCGCTTCATCGCTGACAGTATCCGGTCGCTGCCCGCCTGGACGGGCAGGTGCAGGAAATTGGCCAGCTGCGGCACATCGCGGAATGCGTCGATGAGCGAGTCGCTGAACTCCAGCGGATGCGAGGTGGTGAAACGGATGCGGCCTACGCCGTCGATTTCCGCGATGGTGCGGATCAGCAGGCCGAGGTCGGCGAACTCCCCGTCGCCATACGGACCACGATAGGCGTTGACGTTCTGGCCCAGCAGGTTGATTTCGCGCACCCCCTGCGCTGCCAGCTCGGCGACTTCGACCACCACGTCTTCGAACGGCCGGCTGACCTCGGTGCCGCGGGTGTAGGGAACAACGCAGAACGAGCAGTACTTCGAGCAGCCTTCCATGATCGACACGAAGGCCGACGCACCTTCGGCGCGTGGCGCCGGCAGGTTGTCGAACTTTTCGATCTCGGGGAAGCTGATGTCGACCTGCGGACGATTCTGTTCGCGTCGTGCGCGAATCAGCTCGGGCAGCCGATGCAGGGTCTGGGGGCCGAACACCAGGTCCACGTGCGGGGCGCGCTTGATGATCGCCTCGCCTTCCTGGGAGGCCACGCAGCCACCGACGCCGATGATCACCTCGCGGCCCTGGTTCTTGAACGCCTTCCAGGTGCCGAGCTGGCTGAAGACTTTTTCCTGGGCCTTTTCGCGTATGGAGCAGGTATTGACCAGGATCACGTCGGCCTCTTCTGGCCGGTCGGTCAGTTCCAGGCCGTCGCTGGCGGCCAGCACGTCGGCCATCTTGGCCGAGTCGTACTCGTTCATCTGGCAGCCGTGGGTCT
>JAZBLM010000040.1:0-25561 GCA_037033225.1 Pseudomonadota bacterium | reverse complement strand
GTCCCTCCTTCGGCGACATCTCCCCGCGCGTGGGCTACAGCCGCGGCGACGAAGAAGTGCGGCTGGGCAACCCGGAACTGGACCCGTACGAATCGACCAACATCGACCTGTCGGTGGAGAAGTACCTGGGCACTACCGGCATCATTTCGTTGGGCCTGTTCCACAAGTCCATCGACGGCTACATCGTGGAAACGGTGCGCCAGAACGATCCTGCCTTCAATGGCTACGATGTCAGCCAGGCGATCAACGGTGACAAGGCCAAGGTGCGCGGCGCCGAGTTCAACTATCAGCAGCAGCTGGCCTTCCTGCCGCCGGGCCTGGATGGCCTGCTGGTCGGTGCCAGCGGCACCTGGCTGGACACCGGTTTCGATCCGGGCCTGGCTGACCGCGCCGGCGATGATTTCATGCTGCCGCGTGCATCCAAGCATGTCTACAGCGCCCATGTCGGGTACGAAAAGTACGGCCTGAGCACGCGCCTGGCGGCGGTCTACCGCAGCGAATACCTGGACAGCATCGGCGTCGGCCGGGCCTTCGATGTCTTCGTGGCGCCCCACACGCAGCTCGACTTCTCGCTGGATTACAGCTTCACCCCCCGCGTCAGCATCTACTTCGAGGCACAGAATCTGTTGGACAAACCGCTTGAGCTTTACCAAGGCACGCGTTCGCGCACCCTGCAGCTGGAAGAGTACGGCCGCACCTATGCGGTCGGCCTGAAGGTGGCCCTGTGATGGCCGCGCGCATGCTGCTGGCAAGCGCCGTGGCGCTGGTGCTGGCGACAGGCTGCACCCCGTCCGCGCCGGCGCGGCCCGCTGCCGACGTAGAGGGCGCGCGATCATCACCGGCAAAGGCCGGCGGCGCGCCGGCTCCGCGTCAGATCGCCACCGTCGCCGAAGCCTTCCTCACCCCGATGACACCCGACGACAACATCGACTCGCCGGCCGCCTGGAAGGCACCGGACGGCAAGACCTGGCTGATCGCCACCGCCAAGGCGACCGACAAGCTGGTGGTGTATGACGGCAGCACCGGCGCGAAGCTGCGTGAGGTCGGCGGCGCCGGCACCGCGCTGGGGCAGTTCGATCGCCCCAACGGCATCGCCGTGACCGACGATCTGCTGTGGATCGTGGAGCGGGACAATCACCGCGTGCAGGTGTTCTCGCTGCCCGGTTTCACCCCGCTGGCGGTGTTCGGTGCCGATGATCTGCGCAAGCCGTACGGCCTGTGGGTGGACAAGCAGGCCGATGGCTACAGCGTGTATGTCACCGACTCCTGGGACAACGGCGAAGACGCGCAGGGCAACGACATCCTGCCGCCGCTGGCCGAGCTGGACAAACGGGTGCGGAAGTACCACGTGACCCGCAAGGGTGCGCAGGTGGCGGCGACGCTGGCAGCCAGCATCGGCGACACCAGCGAAGCCGGCGCGCTGCGGGTGGTGGAATCGATCTGGGGCGACCCCGCCAACGACCGCCTGTTGATCGCCGAGGAAGACGAGCGCTACGCCAGCGAGTTCAAGGTCTACACGCTGGCAGGACGTTTCACCGGCACCACCTTCGGCCGCGACGTGTTCAAGGCGCAGGCGGAGGGGGTGATGCTGCGTACCTGCGGAAAGGACGGGTGGTGGATCACCACCGAGCAGGGCAAGGACCGCAGCGTGTTCCATCTGTTCGATCGTCACAGGCTGGCACCGGTGGGTGCGTTCCAGGGCAACAGCGTGGCCAACACCGACGGGATCTGGATGATGCAGCAGGCCAGCCCCCGTTTCCCGCAGGGCGCGCTGTATGCCGTGCACGACGATCAGGGCGTGGTGGCGTTTGACTGGGAGCAGATCGCCAAGGCGTTGTCGCTGCCGCTGGAGTGCGCGTCATGAGCCGGCACCTCGCTTCCCTCGTCATCGGCGTGGCGCTGGCGTTGGGTGGCGGCGCCACGCACGCTGACGAACGGGTTTCGCGCGTGGAGCCCAACAGTCAGGTTCCGGCTGGCGACAGGCACTATGCGGCAACGGGGTTCCCCGACCGGATCGTGGCGTCCCCGGCAGCCGACGCATCGCGGGGCTTCGCGGTGCGCTGGCGCACCGATGGCAGCGTGCAGGCGCCGGTGCTGGAAATCGCCCCCGCCGACGATACCCCCGGCTTCGGCCCGATCACCCGGATCACCGCGGGCACCCAGCCGCTGCGGACGGAAAACGGCCTGTCGCACCACCATCGGGCCGACGTGACCGGTCTCACGCCGGACACGCTGTATGTCTACCGCGTGCAGGGCAAGCAGACCTGGAGCGCCTGGAACCAGCTGCGCACGGCCGGTCGCGCAGACCAGCCGCTGACCTTCCTGTACTTCGGCGATACCCAGAACAAGAACCTCAGCCACGTCAGCCGGGTGGTCCGTGCCGCACAGAAGGCCGCTCCGGACGCTCACCTGAGCCTGTTCGCAGGTGATCTGGTCAGCGGCGGCTACGATGCCGACGACAGCGAGTGGGGCGAGTGGTTCGCCGCCACCGGCTGGCTGGCACAGGAAACGATGCTGGCTCCTGCGATCGGCAACCACGAATACTTCGAGGAATTCGAAGACACGCCGCAGGAGCGCCGGGTCATGGCGCGGCACTGGCCGGCGACCTTCGCGCTGCCCGGCAACGGCGCCAAGGGTGCAGAGCAGAGCACCTACTGGTTCGACTACCAGGGGGTGCGCTTCGCGGTGCTGGATGGTACGTCGGCGATGGACCTGGGCACCGCGCAGGCCCAGGCGCAGTGGCTGGACGGCGTGCTGGCCGCAAACGCGCAGCCGTGGACGATCGTGGTGGTCCACCAGCCGTTCTACTCGCCGGCACGCGGCCGCCACAACCCGGTGCTGCAGCAGGCGCTGTTGCCAGTGGTACGCCGCCATGGCGTCGACCTGGTGCTGCAGGGCCATGACCACACCTACGGGCGCCGCGGCGAAGACCGCATGGCGGTTCCGCAGTTCGTCGTCAGCAACGCCAGTCCGAAGCAGTACCGGCTGTCGGCCGAGGCCCTGCAGACGATGTCGCCGGTCGCCGAGGACACGCAGCTTTTCCAGGTGCTGCGCATCGACCCGCAGCGCCTGCACTACGAGGCACGCACTGTCACCGGCAAGCTGTACGACGCCTTCGAGCTGATCCGCCAGGCCGATGGCAGCATCCGCAAGGTGGAGCTTGAAGAAGGACGCATCGCACCACGTCGCTGCCAGCGTTCGCATGCGCCGACCGGTCGCAAGGACCGGTGCTGGGAATGAAGGTCGTCGCACGCCGCGGCCTGCCCATGCTGGCCCTGATGGGCGGCATGGGCATGATGGCCGGAGTGGCCCTGGCCGCTGACACGGTGCTGCATCCGTTCCTGGCCGCGCAGCCCGCGCAGGCGCCGGACGAAGTGCATCTGGTTGTCGAGATTCCTGCCGGCGGCTCCACCAAGTACGAAATCAACGATGCGGGGCACCTGCAGGTGGATCGCGTGCTGTCGATGCCGGTGGCCTATCCGGCCAACTATGGCTCGATGCCACGCACGCTTGCGGGAGACGACGATCCGCTGGATGCGCTGGTACTCACGCGTGAACCCCTGCATCCCGGGGTGATCGTGCGCTTCCGTCCGATCGGCTATCTGAAGATGGTCGATGACGGGGAGCACGATGAGAAGGTGGTCGGCGTGCCCGCCGACAGCGTGGACCCGACCTTTGCGGCCATCCGCGACCTGTCTGATCTGCCGGAGGTGGAACGGCAGCGTATCGAGGCCTTTTTTCGTGTCTACAAGGATCTGCCCGAAGGCCATGATCCGGTGACGCTGAGTGGTTGGGGCAATGCGGCCGAAGCGAAACGGCTTATCCAGCAGTCGATGCAGCGCTTCGACAGCGAAGGCCCGTAAAGCCGGTTTCTGGCCGGCTCTACGGGCGGGTCACGCGCCGTCGTTATCATGACGCTCCCTGATGGTGTCCTGGACGTAGCGCGTGTCAACAGCCCTGGTATGGTTCCGCCGAGATTTCCGCCTTGCCGACAACCCGGCGCTGCAGGCTGCACTGGAATCCGGGCACGACCTGATACCGGTCTACATCCATGCCCCGCACGAAGAAGACAACTGGGCGCCGGGCGCGGCGTCCAATGCGTGGCGGCATCGCTCACTGTCCGCCCTTGACGCCGACCTGCGCGCACGCGGCTCCAGCCTGGTGCTGCGGCAGGGCGACAGCCTGCAGGTGCTGCAGTCGCTGATCACCGAAACCGGCGCCGAGGCAGTGTTCTGGAACCGCAAGTACGAACCGGCCACCCAGCCGCGCGATGCGCACATCAAACGCACCCTGCGTGAGCAGGGGCTGCAGGCTGACAGCTGCAACGGCGCGTTGCTGTTCGAACCCTGGGACCTGCAGACCCAGCAGGGCGGTCCGTACAAGGTATTCACTCCGTTCTGGCGCAATGCCTTGAGCCAACTGCAGCTGCGGGCGACGGCTGACGCACCGGCATTGTTGCCGGGACATGCTGTGGACGGCGAGGCGTTGGACGCGCTGGGGCTGGCGCCGTCGCTGGGGTGGGATGCCGGATTCTGGGAGCACTGGCAGCCCGGCGAAGCCGGCGCACGCGAGGCCCTGGCCGTGTTCATTGATGGTGCGCTGCATGGCTACCGCGAGCAGCGCGACCTGCCGGACCGGGTTGGCACGTCGTTGTTGTCGCCCCATCTGCATTTCGGCGAAATCGCACCATGGCGCATCGTGCACGCGCTGGAAGCCGAGCGCACCGCCGGACGCAGCGCCGACATCGATGCGTATATCCGCCAGTTGGGTTGGCGTGACTTTTCGTACCACCTGCTGCATCACTTCCCGAAGACCAGTGACGAAAACCTCAATTCGCGCTTCGACGGGTTCGCGTGGGCATCGCCAGATGCCGGCGACCTGAAGGCGTGGCAGCGTGGGCGAACCGGCGTACCGATCGTCGACGCCGGGCTGCGCCAGATGTGGCAGACCGGCTACATGCACAACCGCGTGCGCATGATCGTGGCCAGTTATCTCTGCAAGCACATGCGCGTGCACTGGCGGGTCGGCGCGCGCTGGTTCTGGGACACGCTCGTCGATGCCGACCTGGCCAACAACAGCATGGGCTGGCAGTGGGTGGGCGGTACCGGCGCGGATGCGTCACCCTATTTCCGCGTCTTCAATCCAGTCACCCAGTCGGAAAAATTCGATCCGCAGGCCCGCTACATCACGCGTTGGGTACCCGAGCTGGCCGGGCTGCCGGTGAAGGCACGTTTCGCGCCCTGGCAGCATCCGGCACTGTTGGCGGAAAAGGCGCCCGGGTACCCCCGCTCACCCCTTGTCGATCTGGCCGAAGGCCGTGATGCCGCGCTGGCCGCGTACCGGCGCACGGGCTGAGCGCGGGCGTGTCTGCACGAGCCGGGGAAAAAGCTGAACGGGGCACAGACGGCGGGCGGCGCCCTCATGCCCGCATCGCGCCCGGCTGTATATGCTCAGCCCCGACGCACGCCGGACACACCGGCTTCCCAGGAGAACATCATGATCCGATCCGCACCCCGTAACGTGGCGCTTGCCCTGATGACCGCCGCTGCCCTGAGCGCCTGTGCAACCGGGGGTTCCTACGTGCAGAGTGACCAGTACGGCAATGAAACCCAGCAGCAGAACCGCACCGGCCGCAATGCGCTGATCGGCACCGCCGTGGGTGTCGCAGCTGGCCTGCTGACGGGCGGAAGCGCCACCGAACGGCGCCAGCACGCGATGATCGGCGCAGGCATCGGGGCCCTGAGTGGCGCCGCGGTCGGCCAGTACCAGGATCGTCAGGAACGCGCGCTGCGCGAGCGCACCGCAAATACCGGTATCGACGTGGTGCGCCAGGGCGACAACATCAGCCTGAACCTGCCGGACGGCATCACGTTTGATTTCGGCAAGTCGGCGCTCAAGCCGCAGTTCTACGGCTCGCTCAACGGTGTGGCCAGCACGCTGTCGGAGTACAACCAGACGATGATCGAAGTTGTCGGCCATACCGACAGCATCGGTACCGATGCTGTGAACAATCGCCTGTCGAAGGAGCGCGCCGATGCGGTGGCGTCTTACCTGACCGCGCAGGGGGTGCAGCGTGCGCGCATCGAGACGTTGGGTGCGGGCAAGGCATATCCGATTGCTGACAACAGCACCGATGCCGGTCGCGCGCAGAATCGCCGCGTCGAAATCCGCGTGATTCCGCTGCAGCAATAACGCGCAGCGTTGTTGCATTGTCGGCCGCGTGCGGCCGGAACGAAATGCCGCCCTCGCAGGCGGCATTTCCGTAGTGACGGCTGCTGGCCGTCAAGCGATCGGCAAAGCCGACGCGCTCAGGCGGTGACGGTCTCCAGAATCCGCTTGCCTTCGGCCGCTGCTTCCGCTTCGGCTTTCTCGCTCTGCTGTTGGGCGTACTTCGCAGCGGGGCACTGCGCCATCATGTAGTTGGCGTCGAAGTTCAGTTTCTCCACCAGGAAATCGACAAACGCGCGCACCTTCGGCGAGACCAGCCTGCCGCCGGCAAACACGGCATTGAAGTCCACCTCCGGTCCCGTCCAGCCGGCAAGCACGCGCCGTACCATGCCCGTTTCCACGAACGGCTTGGCCATCACATCACCGGTCAGCAGCAATCCTTCGCCACACACCATCGCGCCGTTGAGCGCTGACATGTCGTTGGCCACCATCAGCGGATTGACCGGGAAATCGCGCAGCTCTCCGCCGTTCTCACCCAGTTGCCAGGTGATCCTGTTGGGATGGCTGTGGTACGCCTTGCGCATGGCCAGGATGCGATGGAACTGCAGCTCATCCGGGTGCAAGGGCTCGCCATGGCGCTCGATGTAAGCGGGGCTGGCGAATACCTGCGTGCGCAACGTGCCCAGTTTGCGTGCGACGAGGTTTGAATCGGGCAGCGCGCCTACGCGCAACGCCAGATCAGCTTCGCCGGCGATCAGGTCGAGCTTCTCGTTGCCCAGATGCATGTCCAGACGGATCTCTGGATACATCGCATTGAACTGGCCAAGCAGTGGGGCGATCCAGGTGATGCCGAGCGAGTAGGGCACGGTGAAGCGCAGCCAGCCACGTGGACCCGACTGCAACTGGCTGACCGCACTCTCGGCCTCTTCCAGTTCGCGCGCGATGCGCTGGCAGTGCTCGTGATAGATGGAACCGGCCTCGGTCAGCCCCAGCCGCCGCGTTGTCCGGTGCAGCAGGCGTGCGCCGAGCCGCGTTTCCAGCTCCTGCACCTTGCGGCTGACAGTGGTCTTGGGCAGGCCGAGCGATTTGGCCGCTGCAATGAAGCTGCCTTGCTCGACCACTTTGACGAAGATCAGAGTTTCGTTGAGATCGTGGGACATGGTCGAATTCCTGGACGTCGGAGACGGGACTATCGTGACAAAAAGATTGGACCGGGTGCGGGATGATTATTCCCCTAAAAGAGGACTAATCAAGTAGGAGTTAGAAGCGCACCATGGCGCCATTCCCGAATCCGAGGCCATCAGCCATGAGCCTGCGCAACATTCTCACTCTGTTTCGTCGTGCCGACCAGGACACCCTGGACCAGGCGATGACGGTCGAAAGTCGCCCCAGCTCCTTGGTTAACAAGGATTTTCGAGAGTTCACCGCAGTGCCGCGGCAGCAGCGCGGCGGCGCGCTTCGCATTCGTCCGCGTTCGGGTAATCCGCTTGCCGGCCTGGGTATTGTCCCGCAGATGGGAGGAAATATCCCGTGAACGGGACGCTGGCACCGGAGGTCCTCGTCCTCGGCGGCACCGGCGCCGTGGGCCAGGGCATCGTCGGCGCACTTCTCGAGGCCGGCAGTCCGGTCCTGGTCGTCGGTCGCGACCCGGGCCGCCTTGCCGCGCTGCGCCTGCAGTTCGATGACGAGCCCGGCCTTGAAACCATGCTCGGCTCGCTGGCCGACGACGCTTCCGCGCGGGTCGTGGCGGGTCGTGTGGCGTCGCGCCAGCGTCCACTGGGCGCGGTCGTGGCCGCGCTCGGTGGCCCTTACGCCCGTGGCCGCGTCATCGACCGTCCCGGGGACGCGCTGATGCAGGCGATGCAGCTGGACCTGATGCCCCACGTGCATGCCGTCCACCATCTGCTGCCGATGCTGCAGGACCATCCGCATCCGCGACGTTTCGTGATGATCGGCAGCCCGGCAGGCCTCAAGCCCTGGGCTGCGCACGGCGACTCCTCGATCACGGCCGCCGCGCTGCGGATGTACGCCCAGGTCATGCATCAGGAAGCGCAGGCCATCGGCGTGCGCGCCCAGCTGCTCGAAGTCGGGGCGCCGGTATGCACGCCCAGCAACGCGGCCAATGCCTGCATCGAGTGGCCCAGTGCACTGCTGGTCGGCCGCCGGGTCGTTTCGCTGCTGGACCAGTGCCACGACAACCGCGCCATCGTCCGCTGCGATACACGTGACGCCCAACTGCCCAGCGGGCTGCTCAAGCTCGATGCTCCGCCGCGCTGGCGTGAGCCGGCGGGGAGTGCTTGACCTCAACCAATGTTGAGGTCCCAGCATTCGCCGCCACCAGCCGATATCGGCCCCGGAACACCCGTATCACCACCCCTTCGGATACATGCCATGAACATCATGATGCCCCTCCACCGCACAACCCGCCGCGTGGCGTTCGCCACGGTTTCGGCCCTGGCGCTGGCCATCCTCACCGCCTGCAGCGGCAGTCATGCCGAAGAGGGCGGTGCGCCGCCGGCACCGGAAGTCAGTGCCGCGCCGGTGCTGGTCAAGCAGGTCAGCCAGTGGGACGAATTCAGCGGCCGCGTGGAGGCCGTGGAAAACGTCGACCTGCGCCCACGCGTTTCCGGCTACATCGACAAGGTCAACTATGTCGAAGGCCAGGAAGTAAAGAAGGGGGACGTGCTGTTCACCATCGATGCGCGCAGCTACCAGGCCGAGTATGACCGTGCCCGCGCCGAACTCGCCCGCGCCCGCACGCAGGCGACGCTGGCCCGTGGCGAATCCGACCGCGCCAAGCGGCTGTCCGAGCAGCAGGCCATTTCGACCGAAACCTGGGAACAGCGCCGGGCGGCGTCCGAACAGGCCGGTGCGCAGGTGCAGGCGGCCCAGGCGGCGCTTGATGCGGCGGCACTGAACCTGGAGTTCACCAAAGTACGTGCGCCGATCAATGGCCGCGCAGGCCGGGCGATGGTCACCGCCGGCAACCTGGTCAGCGCCGGCGACGCAGCCAGCGTGCTGACCACGCTGGTGTCACTGGACAAGGTCCACGTCTACTTCGATGCCGACGAGGCGACGTTCCTCCGTTACGCCCAGATGGCACGCAAGGGCGAACGTCCCAGCGAGCGCGAGCAGGCCTTGCCGGTGCGCATCGGGCTGAGCGGCGAACAGGGCTTCCCGCACGAAGGCAAGGTTGATTTCCTGGACAACCAGGTGACCCGCAGTACCGGCACCATCCGCGTCCGCGCGCTGCTGGACAACGCCGATCGCCAGTTCACGCCGGGCCTGTTCGCCCGCGTGCAGCTGCTGGGCAGCGGCCAGTTCCAGGCGATGCTGATCGACGACCGCGCGGTGCTGACCGACCAGGACCGCAAATACGTCTACGTGGTCGACAAAGACGGCAAGGCGCAGCGGCGTGACATCGCGCTGGGCCGCAGCGCCGACGGCCTGCGTATCGTCGAAAGTGGTCTCGTGGCCGGTGACAAGGTGATCGTCGACGGCGTGCAGAAGGTCTTCATGCCCGGCATGCCGGTCCAGGCCAAGCCGGTGGCGATGCAGTCCGGTACCACACCGGCGGTGACGCCTTCCAAGGCACCGGCGAACGCGCCGGCCCGCCCCGGTACTGAAACCGCCGCACTGAACTGATCCATCCGGCCAGCGTGACCGCGAACCCCGATCCCCTGCCGGTACGGCAGGGGCAGGGCAGCTGCATCTCCGCGCCGGCCAAACCCAAGGACCTTCCCATGGATTTTTCCCGCTTTTTCATCGACAGGCCGATCTTCGCGGCGGTGCTGTCGATCATCATCTTCGCCGCCGGCCTGATCAGCATTCCGCTGCTGCCCACCGGCGAATATCCGGACGTGGTACCGCCGTCGGTGGTGGTGCGTACCGTCTACCCCGGCGCCAACCCCAAGGTGATCGCCGAAACGGTGGCCACCCCGCTTGAGGAAGCGATCAACGGCGTGGAGGACATGATGTACATGAAGTCCGTCGCCGGTTCCGACGGCGTGCTGCAGATGACCATCACCTTCCGCCCCGGTACCGATCCGGATGCAGCGGCAGTGAAGGTGCAGAACCGCGTGGCGCAGGCGCAGGCCCGGCTGCCCGAAGACGTGCGGCGGCAGGGCGTCACCACCCAGAAGCAGTCGCCGACCTTCCTGATGGTGGTCCACCTGACGTCGCCGAAAGGAAAGTACGACACGCTGTACCTGCGCAACTACGCCCGCCTGCACGTCAAGGATGCGCTGTCGCGCATCCAGGGCGTAGGCGATGCGCAGATCTTCGGCGGCGGTGACTACGCCATGCGCGCCTGGCTGGACCCGGACAAGATCGCTTCGCGTGGGCTGACCGCCAGCGACGTGGTCGGCGCGATGCGCGAGCAGAACGTGCAGGTATCGGCGGGCCAGCTGGGTGCAGAACCCATGCCGAACAGCCAGTTCCTGACCCTGATCAATGCGCAGGGGCGCCTGAAGAGCGAGCAGGAGTTCAACGACATCGTGCTCAAGAGCGGGGCCGACGGCGAAGTCGTCCGCTTGTCCGATGTCGCCCGCCTGGAACTGGGAGCCGGCGACTACACCCTGCGCTCGCAGCTGGACGGCAAGAACGCAGTCGGCATCGGCATCTTCCAGGCGCCCGGCGCGAACGCGCTGGAAATTCGCGATGCCGTCATCAACACCATGGACGAGATGCAGAAGACGTTCCCGGACGACGTCAAGTACGAAGCGGTGTATGACACCACGATCTTCGTGCGCGATTCGATCAAGGCCGTGGTGTCGACCCTGCTGGAAGCCATCGCGCTGGTGGTGCTGGTGGTCATCCTGTTCCTGCAGACCTGGCGCGCCTCGATCATCCCGCTGATTGCCGTGCCGGTGTCCATCGTGGGCACGTTCGCTGCCCTGTACCTGCTCGGCTTCTCGATCAACACGCTCAGCCTGTTCGGCCTGGTGCTGGCGATCGGCATCGTGGTCGACGATGCGATCGTGGTCGTGGAGAACGTCGAGCGCAACATCGAAGAGGGCCTGTCGCCGACCGCGGCCGCGCACCAGGCGATGAAGGAAGTATCCGGCCCGATCGTCGCCATCGCGCTGGTGCTGTGCGCGGTGTTCGTGCCGATGGCCTTCCTGTCCGGGGTGACCGGTCAGTTCTACAAGCAGTTCGCGGTCACCATCGCCATCTCCACGGTCATCTCGGCGATCAACTCGCTGACACTGTCGCCGGCCCTGGCCGCACGCCTGCTCAAGCCGCATGATGCCGCCAAGGATGCTCCCACGCGCATCATCGACCGGCTGTTCGGCTGGATCTTCCGCCCGTTCAACCGGTTCTTCAAATCCAGTTCGGAAAAGTATGAGCGCAGCGTCTCGCGCATCCTCGGCAAGCGTGGCGCGGTGTTCGTGGTGTACGCGCTGCTGCTGGTGGGCACCGGCGTGATGTTCAAGCTGGTGCCGCCGGGCTTCATCCCGACCCAGGACAAGCTGTACCTGATTGCCGGCGTGAAGCTGCCGGAAGGCTCGTCCATCGCGCGCACCGATGCGATGCTGAAGAAGGTCGCGCAGATCGCCATGGAGACTGACGGCGTCGCGCACACCATCTCCTTCCCCGGCCTGAACGCACTGCAGTTCACCAATACGCCCAACACCGGCGTGGCCTTCGTGCCGCTCAAGCCGTTCGCCGAGCGCAATGGGCGCACCGCCGCGCAGATCAACGCGGAGATCAACCAGAAGATCGCCGCGCTGCAGGAAGGCTTCGCATTCTCGATGATGCCGCCGCCGATCCTGGGACTGGGCAACGGCAACGGCTATCAGATGTTCATCGAAGACCGTGGCAACCTCGGCTATGGTGCGTTGCAGACGGCGGTGCAGAGCATGCAGGGGGCGGTTTCGCAGACGCCGGGCATGGCCTTCCCGATCACCAGCTACCAGGCCAACGTGCCGCAGCTGGATGCCGAGGTGGACCGCGTCAAGGCCAAGGCCCAGGGTGTGCAGCTGACCGAACTGTTCGACACGCTGCAGACCTACCTCGGCTCGTCCTATGTCAACGACTTCAACCAGTTCGGGCGCACCTGGCAGGTGATCGCGCAGGCCGACGGCCAGTTCCGTGACAGCGTGGAGGACATTGGTCGCCTGCGCACCCGCAACGACCGTGGCGAGATGGTGCCGATCGGCTCGATGGTCACGGTCAAGCAGACCTTCGGCCCCGACCCGGTGCTGCGCTTCAACGGCTATCCGGCTGCGGACCTGGCCGGTGAAACCGATCCGCGCCTGCTCTCGTCCACTGAAGGCATGGCCAAGCTGACCGAGATCGCCAGCCAGGTGCTGCCGCCGGGGATGGTCACCGAATGGACCGACCTGAGCTACCAGCAGGCCACCCAGGGCAACGCCGCACTGATCGTATTCCCGGTCGCGGTGATGCTCGCCTTCCTGGTCCTGGCGGCGCTGTATGAAAGCTGGTCGCTGCCGCTGGCGGTGATCCTGATCGTGCCGATGACCCTGCTGTCTGCCCTGTTCGGTGTGTGGTTGACCGGCGGTGACAACAACGTGTTCGTGCAGGTGGGGCTGGTGGTGCTGATGGGGCTGGCTTGCAAGAACGCGATTCTGATCGTGGAGTTCGCCCGCGAGCTGGAAATGGCAGGCAAGGGCATCGTGGAAGCAGCACTGGAAGCGTGCCGGCTGCGCCTGCGTCCGATCGTGATGACCTCCATCGCCTTCATCGCCGGCACCGTGCCGCTGGTGCTGTCGCATGGTGCAGGCGCCGAAGTGCGTTCGGTCACCGGCATCACCGTGTTCGCGGGCATGCTGGGCGTAACGTTGTTCGGACTGTTCCTGACCCCGGTGTTCTACGTGGCCCTGCGCAAGTTCGTTACCCGCAAGGGCGGCGGCCAGCTGGTCAGCCACGGTGCGTCGACGCTGCATCACTGACGTCCGCCTTGCATCACCCCACGCCGGTAGCGCCGGGCCATGCCCGGCGCCGCTGGACACCTTCTACAACCCGCAAGGATTGAAACCATGAACACCACGACCCACAAGATCGCCCTGGTAACCGGCGCCACCCGCGGCATCGGCGCCGAAACCGTGCGCCAGCTGGCGCAGGCCGGCGTGCATACGCTGCTGGCCGGCCGCAAGCGCGAAACCGCCGTGGATGTCACGCTGAAACTGCAGGCCGACGGTCTGCCGGTGGAAGCCATCGAACTGGACGTCACCGATGATGCCAGCATCGCTGCCGCCGTCGAGCAGGTCCGCCAGCGGCACGGGCGGCTGGATATCCTGGTCAACAACGCCGGCATCCTGCTTGATGACATCAGCCTGGCGCCGTCGCAGCAGTCACTGGAAGCGTGGCGCCGCACCTTCGACACCAATGTCTTCGCGCTGGTCGCCGTCACCCAGGCCTTCCTGCCGCTGCTGCGCCAGTCGCCGGCCGCGCGCATCGTCAACGTCTCCAGCCTGCTGGGCTCGGTCACGCTGCACAGCCAGCCCGGCTCGCCCATCTACGACTTCAAGGTACCGGCGTACAACGTGTCCAAGAGTGCGGTCAACGCCTGGACGGCACAGCTTGCGTACGAACTGCGCGACACCCCGCACAAGGTCAACACCGTGCATCCGGGTTACGTAAAGACCGACATGAACGGCGGCGAGGGCGAAGTCGAGGTGTCCGTCGGGGCCCGGTCCAGCGTGCAGATGGCACTGCTGGGCGCCGACGGCCCCAACGGCAGCTACACCTACCTGGGCGAGGTGCTGCCGTGGTGATCAAAACCCTGGTGGTTGCCCTGTCCAGCGTGCTGCTGGCCGGCTGCGTGACCGTCGGCCCCGACTACAACGCACCGGTGCAGGCGCCGGTCACCCTGCAGGGAGCAGGCGCGCCGGTGTACAGCACCGAGTCGCCCGTCGCGACCTGGTGGGCGCAGTTTGATGATCCGGTGCTGGAAGAGCTGGTGCACCGCGCCTTGGCCGACAACCTGGACCTGCGTGTGTCGGTATCGCGCGTGCAACAGGCCCGTGCGGTGTTCGTCGAGCGTCGGCTGGACCAGGCCCCGCATGTCACCGCGGGCGGCTCCTATGACCGGCGCAAGCAACCTGATGCGTTGGCCGGAGGCGAGCGAGTCTTCAACGAAAGCTACCAGCTGGGCTTCGACGCAGGCTGGGAGCTGGATCTGTTCGGACGCCAGCGCCGGGCCGCTGAAGCAGCACGTGCCGACCTCGATGCGGAATGGGCGAATCTGGCGGATGCACAGGTGCTGGTCGCGGCAGAGGTAGCACGCAACTACTTCGAACTGCGTGGCACCCAGAAGCGGATCGACGTGGCCGAGCAGACGCTGGGCAACCTGCGTGACACGCAGAAGCTGACCGAAACCCGTTGGAACCTTGGCGCGGGCAGCGAACTGGACGTGCAGAGCAGTCGTGCACGATTGAAGGCCATCGAGGCCGACATCCCCCTGCTGGAAGTCGCCCAGACTCAGTCGCGCCATCGCCTGGCGGTGTTGCTGGGACTGCGCCCGGATGCGCTGGACGGGCTGCTCGCACCACGCGAGGTCCCCGCGTTTGCCAAGGCGCTGCCACTGGGCGACACCCGTGAGCTGTTGCGACAGCGCGCTGACGTTCGCGTAGCCGAACGCCGGCTGGCCGCAGCGACCGCGCGGGTCGGTGTGGCGACAGCGGATCTGTTCCCCCGCCTGTCGTTGAGCGGGTTCGTCGGCTTCCTTGGCGGTGATGCCAGCGGGTTGGTCAACGGCAACAACAAGGCGTGGTCGCTGACCCCGTCGTTGAGCTGGGCCGCGTTCGATTTCGGCACGGTGCGCGCACGACTGAAGGCCAGCAAGGCCGAAGCCGATGGCGTCGCCGCGCAGTACGAACAGGCGGTGCTGCTGGCCCTGGAAGATACCGAGAACGCGCTGACCCGTTACGCCAAGCAGCAGGCGCGGCTGGCGATCGTCGCCGAGCAGGCGCAGGCCGCGCGGCGCGCGGAAACACTCGCGCAGATCCGCTACCGCGAAGGGTCCGAAGATTTCCTGACCCTGCTCGACGCGCAGCGCACGCAGCTGGCCGCCGATGATGCACTGGCGGCGGCAGAAGCGGAGGTCAATGTCAGCGTGGTGGCGGTGTACAAAGCGCTCGGTGGCTGGGGCCAGGCCGCCCAGCCAAGCATCGCACTGGTGAACTGAGGCCCCGGGTATGGCGGCCGCTGGCCGCCATCCTTCCCATTATCGGCGGCCGCTGGCCGCCATCACCCCGGTAGTGACGGCCGCTGGCCGTCAACCCACCACCGGCCGTCATCAGACCGCCTCACTCTGCAGGCCACTCCAGCTCGGCCATGACCGGGAAATGATCGGACGGCAGCACGCCGTCCACGCGCCCATCCAGCGTTGCGAAGTCACGCGCCTTGAAGCCACGCACCAGGATCCAGTCCAGTTCGGTGGTGGGTTTGCCGGTGAAGTTGTGGAAGGTAAGCCGCGGGCCGCGCGGTGCGGCCACCTGCGCGCGTGCATCCTGCAGTGCTGCAGTGAACACGCCATGCGTCGGGCCACCCGGCTCACTGTTGAAGTCACCGGTCACCACGACCGGGATGTGCGCTGGAAGCGTGTTGATGTAGGCCACGATGGCCTCTGCACCACGTACGCGCCGCGGCTCGTCTTCATCGCGATAGGGCAGATGGGTGTTGAGCACATAGAAGCGGCGACCATCGTCGAGGCGGCGGAACAGTCCCCAGGTCACCATGCGTGGGAACAGGTTACCCCAGCTGATGCTGCCCGCAACCTGCGGCGTATCGGACAGCCAGAAATTGCCGGACTCTTCCAGCGCAACAGCCTTGGCGTCGTAGAACACGCCCATGTGCTCGTCATCGTGGCCACCCCGACGGTCCTCTCCGAACCAGCGATAATCCGGCAATTGCGCGGCCAGGTAATCGGCCTGCGCCTTGACCAGCTCCTGTGTTCCCATGACGGCCGGATGCGCGTCGCGGATGGTGGACACCATCGCTGCTCGGCGGTCTTCCCAGCGCTTGCCCGGCTCTTTGTCGGCCGGCGTACGCACATTGAACGACATGATCTTCAGCGGTGTCGGTGTCGGTGTCGCTGCAATCGCCGGCAGCGCCATCGACAGAAGCAGCAGGGCGGCAGAGCGCCGGAACAGGTGCAGCATGGGAATCCCTCCATTCCACGAGACAGTGATCTGCAAGGTTCGCATGGAAGGCGCGCCTGCGGGTGTGCCGTTCGTGCTGGTTGCGTGGCCTGGCTCCTTCTTCACCCGCTCCATCCGACAGGCTCACCAGCGCACGACGCGCCGCTCGTTAAGGTTGCTGCCAACACGCACTCCGTTGGAAGGAATCACATGATCAAGTGGGCCATCATTTTCGCCATCATCGGTCTGATTGCCGGTGCACTGGGCTTCGGCGGCATCGCCGGCGCGTCGGTCGGCATCGCCAAGTTCCTGTTCTGGGCGGGCATCATCATCGCCGTCGTGCTGTTCCTGCTGGGCATGACCATCGCCAAGAAAGTCACCTGACCCTGGCGGGCACGGGTAGAGTCGACCCACGGTCGACTGTGTCCCCGCCGCCATGATCGTGCAGAAAAAGGCCGCGCCAGCAATGACGCGGCCTTTTTTTGGCACGTACATTCCCTGTGCGGACCCGCCCAACAAGACCGTCCTGATGCTGCAAGGGTGGTGAAAGTCTTAACCTCCAACCGGCACGTTGATCACCGCCTCCACCCGGTATCCATCAGCGTCGATCAGGAACGCCGCGTAGTAGTGCGGACCGTAATCCAGGCGCAGGCCGGGCGAGCCATTGTCCTTGCCGCCTGCTGCGATGCCAGCGCGGTGGAAGGCATCTACCGCATCGCGGGAGGCAGCGGCAAACGCAATATGGAAGCCATCCCGCGGCAGCGACGTGTCGTCAGTCAGGTTGAGCAACAGCAGGTCCTGGTCATCGACCTGCCCATAGCCGATGGAAGCCTCCCCGTCGAAGACCCGGCGGAAGCCGAGCGCGCCCAGTGCGGCGTCATAGAAGTGGCCAGCGCGGGCCAGGTCGCGGACGCCCAGCGAAAGGTGATGGAACATGGAACGTCCGTCGTGTCGGGGAGTCAGCGAGCATAGCCGTGGCGCCAGCGGCGCGTCCCATGTCCAACGTGCGTGTGTCGGCGGGTCGCCCCGGTCCTGGTCGGGTGAGGCGCACACAGACGCTGCCTCAGGGCGTGCGCACGAACGGCGGCGGTTCGTTGGTCACGCCCCAGAACATGCCCAGACCCTGCACGGCGGCGAGGAACTCGTCGAAATCCAGCGGCTTGACCACGAAGGCGTTGACGCCGGATTCGTAGCTCTGCAGAAGGTCCGCATCCTGGCGGGATGCGGTCAGCATCACCACCGGCGTGCTGCGCAGCACTTCGTCCCGCCGGATCTCGGCGAGGACCTCGAGTCCATCGATCTTGGGCAGTTTCAGGTCCAGCAGGACCACAACCGGCCCGGCGTGATGCTCACCTTCAAAGGCGCCCTTGCAGCGCAGGTAGTCCAATGCCTGTTCGCCGTCACGTACGTGGACGACGGGGTTCAGCAGCTGGCAGCGCGCCAGCGCCTCAATGGTCAGCTCTGCATCCTGCAGGCTGTCTTCTACGAGCAGGATCGGTCGCAGGTCTCTCATCTAACGTCCTTCAGGATCAAGCCGCCAGCGTTCCCTGGCGGGGGAGGGGGCACAAATTTACACGGCCCGAGGGCACCCGCAGCAAAGTTCCTGAATGATTAATATTAACGATTCATCGACTCGCGTAGTTGCCCATACGTTGCCCTTTGGCTGAACGTTGCCCTCAGCACCTCACGGGCCTTTAACGCTGTGAACGACAGATTCGTCCTGCGCGAAGGGTCAGCAGGGGGATCCTCCACGCACAGGTCAGCCTGTGCACGCGTACTGGATTCCCCCACTACAGGACTTGATCGCATGCACCTTTTCATGGCGCTGCTCGGTGTTGCCGCCGCGTTTGCTTCGTGCCTGGTCGTACTACAGGCTTCCACGCTTCTCTGGAAACGCGCTCGGCTGCGCCGCGACGACCTGCGTCGGCGCCTCGCCCGATGAGTGCTGTCCGTTACGCCTACTCCAAGGCACGCCGCTGGCGTGCGTCACCGCTGACGGCTGCGTGGGCGGCATGCCGGTACGCGTTGACCGGCGATAGCGGGTACTTCCGGTCGCACGCTGGCTGGCGACTGTCACGGATCCACCGCGGATCGCTCGACGATGAGGAAGCGTGAGCGCCGAGGCATTCTGCTGCTGGAATGACAGGCATAAGCCGCGAGCAGACTGAAGGCTTTTTCTGGCCCGTCTCTACGTTGTGGCAGTCAGCTGCCGTTGCCTGCGTATCGGTTCGTGCGACCAGGCGCAAGGACAATGGCGGCATGACGACGACAAACGCAGGAAAGGCGCGCTGGGCGCGCGCCAAGGCGTCCAGCCTGTCACGGCAGGCAATCGAGCTGGATCGTGACCGTACCGGCAGCTGGGAGGACAGGGCACGCCGCCGTCGCGCTGCTGATCACCTCCGCAACGAAGCTGCGCGATTCGATTTAATCGCGCGCCGCCTCGATCCCATACTCGACGACCAGGCGGCCTGACTGGGCGGCTGCGGCAGGGTGTTGTCCAGGCCGCGGCGATCGAGGGCGTCGGCCCATTCCTGCGTGACCCGTGGCCGTTCCAGACGGTATGTGACGCGTTCGCAGCCGGAACAGGCCGGACAGGCATGGACAACAAAAAAGCCGGAACCCCTTGTTTGACGAGGGATTCCGGCTTTCTGCGGTCTGTACAAGACCAATCAATGGTGGAGGTGGGCGGAATTGAACCGCCGTCCGAAGGCACTCCATCCCCAGCTCTACATGCTTAGCTCACCGTTGGATCTCGTCCCGGAACAGCACGGTGTGCGAAGCACATCCCGGGAACATACCTGTTGTGTTCTAGTGCCGGACTGACAGGCAGCCGCCCGGCTCGATTCCATGATAATGACTCTACGCTGCGAGCATGGACACAAGCAGTTTCGAGGCTCCGCCCTAGGGCAGAAGGTCTAACTCAACAGCTTTTAGGCTGCGAGTGCGACCGGAGCGTAGTTGTCGTCGTTGGCAACTAGAGTTTTGCAGCTGGATTTACGAGGAAAGCTACCCCCTCGGCATGCGCCAAGCGACTTCACAACCCCCGTCGAAACCAATGCACCCCCGGTTTCAAACAAGTGCCTGCAAGTACTGGCCAGGTTCCGATGCACAGGAACATGGCTGCCCAACGACCGAGATGCTACGCCAATCCGGCTGAACAGTCACGCACGCGGTGGCATCGGCGCCGGGCGAGCTGTTAACGTCTTCACGACCTCTCTGCGACGCCTGCCGGGCAACCATGGGGGCAGGTTCGGTGATGAGGTTTCCGTGGACGAAACGCATATGCGCAGTCTCCGACAATTGGTCGGTCCGGTCGGGATGGGCTACCTGCGGCGCGCCGTGCCGCCGCCGTGGGTGTGGACGGCGCTCGCCGCAGGCGTCGCCGCCGCCTGTCTGATTGAATTGCCGCTAACCGCCGCCGCCGCCTTGCTGGCCAGTGCGATCGTGGTGCACTGGCCGCGTCGGGCACGGCCGGCGCTGGGCTATTGGCGGGCCCTGGGCCTGGCGTTGCTTGCCGTACTGGCGTGGGCCCCGGAGCCGGACAGCCTGAGCCAGTGGTTTGAACACGGTCTTGCGATCGCGCTGCTGGCGCTGGCCGGCCTCAGTGCGCTGGCCCACGTGCTGCAGGCGCGGCGGCTGTCGCGCCGGCTGCAACAGGCGGCCGATGCGATGGATGATTCACGCCTGCTGGCGCTGTTGCCGGGTGAGGCAGCGACGCTTGCCTACCGCTGGCGGGCCGGGGATGACAGCCACGCCGATGAGCTGGCGGTGGTGATGCATCTGGCCGTGATGCACGCGGCCTTGGCGCCGAAGGCAGCTGATGGCGCGGTGGACGCTTGAGCGGATGACGGCCGATGGCCGTCAATGCGTCTTCGTCAGGCATCCCGGTTACCGCGACGCATGACGCGCGACTTCTCGATGGCCCACTCGCGGTCCTTGGCGGCATCGCGCTTGTCGTGGTCCTGCTTGCCTTTCGCCAGTGCCACTTCCAGCTTGATCTTGTTCTTGGACCAGTACATGGCGGTGGGCACGATGGTGAAGCCGTCCCGCTCCACCTTGCCGACGAGTTTGTCGATCTCGCTCCGATGCAACAGCAGCTTGCGCTCGCGGCGGTCTTCGGCGATCACATGCGTGGACGCCTGGATCAAGGGGGTGATCTGTGCACCGATCAGGAAGATCTCGCCCTGTTTCACATAGGCGTAGGCATCGACGATATTGCCGCGGCCCGCGCGGATGGACTTCACTTCCCACCCCTGCAGGGCAAGGCCGGCCTCGAAGCGCTCCTCGATGTGGTATTCGTGCCGGGCACGCTTGTTCAACGCGATGGTTTTGTTGGCCGTCGCGTTCTTTGCTTTATCCTTGCTGCTGTTCTTGCTCATTTCCCTATTGTCTCCGATTCGGGCCCGCCCGGTCGATCATCTGTAGTTGAATCTGAAATGCCCACCATCCGTAGAAGCGCCCTGGTCGAACACTCCGCGGCCCGCATGTTTGATCTGGTCAACGATATCGCCGCCTATCCGCAGCGCTTCCGTTGGTGCTCGGCTGCCCAGATCCTGGAGCAGGGGGACCAGCGGCTGGTCGCGCGGCTCGATCTTGGCCTCGGGTCGTTCTCCACCTGGTTCACGACCGAGAACACGCTGGTGCGTCCCAGCTCGATCGACATGCAGCTGCGCGATGGTCCGTTCAAGCGCCTGCATGGACGATGGGCATTCCATGCGCTGGCTGAAGATGCCTGCAAGGTCAGCCTGGAGCTGGAGTTCGAACCCACGTCGCGTCTGCTGGCGCCGGCGCTCGCACTGGGATTCCAGGGGCTGGCTGACCGCATGGTCAATGATTTCGTCCGCGTTGCCGACGAGCAGGGATGATGCTGTGATCCGGGTCGAGGTCGTACTGGCCTGGCCGGACCGCGTACTGCAACGCCAGCTGGAGCTGGCCGAGGACGCGACGGTGGCAGAGGCGGTGGAGGCGGCTGCGCTGGAAGGCAGCGAGGCCTGTCCCGCCACGGCGGTCTTCGGGGTGATGTGCGGCCCGGAACAGGTGCTGCAGGACGGTGACCGGGTGGAACTGCTGCGTCCGCTGTTGGCCGACCCGAAGGACAACCGACGGCGGAGGGCGAAAGCCCGACGCGGGTAGGCGGTGGTGGGGTGTTGACGGCCAGCGGCCGTCACTACCGGGGAGGGCGATTGACGGCCAGTGGCCGCCAATGCCGGCTCAGCGGCCGCCCTTCTTCTTTTCCTTCGGCAGGTTGCGGCCGAACTGGCGTACGGTCTGGGTCGCAAGCTTGGCGTCCTGGGCCGGGAAGTAATCGCCTTCCCAGCGGGTCACCGTGTCGTTTTCGAAGTAGACCGTGAAGTTCTTGGTCTCGGTACGACCGACGCGGTCGATGCGCTGGCTGGCCATGTAGTCCCAGCGCTGGGCGTGGAACGGATCGGCCACGGACGGGGTGCCCAGCAGGGCATCGACCTGCTGCTTGCTCTGCCCGACCTGCAGCTTGGACACGGCATCTTCCCGGATCAGGTTGCCCTGATAGATGGGTTGCTTATAGATGATGCCGCAGCCCGTGGTGGACAGGGCAACGGCGGCGAGCAGCAGGAGATTGCGCATCGGGAATCGCGTTTGGGGAAATCGATCCGATGATACACTCCCGGCGTGCCACCGCGACCCAATCCGAGGCAGCTGGCGCTAAATCGCCAATGAACGGAGACCTATGGAAACCCACGACCTGCGTAAAGTCGGCCTGAAGGTGACCCATCCTCGGATGCGGATACTTGCACTGCTTGAGCGTACTGTTCAGCACCACATGACCGCCGAAGACATCTACCGCCAGCTGCTGGAGCACGGGGATGAGATCGGCCTGGCCACGGTTTACCGTGTCCTGACCCAGTTCGAGGCCGCAGGCCTGGTACTGAAGCACAATTTCGAGGGCGGACAGGCTGTCTATGAGCTTGACCGCGGTGGCCATCACGACCACATGGTGGACGTGGACACGGGCAATGTCATCGAGTTCGAAAGCGCGGAGATCGAGGAGCTGCAGCGCAGGATCGCGGCCGATCACGGCTACGAGCTGGAAGAGCATTCCCTGGTTCTGTACGTGCGTAAAAAGCGCCGCTGAGCGCTCATCCTGCCCTCATCGGGGCAGGATCTCCGGGTGCCGGCCCCAGCGGGCTGGCCCGAGCCCGTAAACCGGGCCATATCCGACAGCCGGCTCAAGCCGGCCGCCGCGTACGACAGTCCGTCCGGCCGCGTGCTTACCCCGCCAGCAGCTTGCGGGCGGCGGCGCGGGCTTCCTTGCTGACTTCCACGCCGCCCAGCATCCGTGCCAGTTCTTCTTCGCGGGCCTTGGTATCCAGCTTTTCCACGGCGCTCTGGGTCATGCCTTCCACCGGTGCCTTGCTGACCCGGTAGTGCGAGTGGCCCTTGGAGGCGACCTGCGGCAAGTGGGTGACGCACAACACCTGGCGCTTTTCGCCCAGTGCCCGCAGCTTCTGCCCGACGATGTCGGCGACGGCCCCGCCGATGCCCGAGTCGACCTCGTCGAACACCATGGTCGGCACCGCATCCAGGTCCAGCGCTGCAACCTCGATGGCCAGCGAAATGCGCGACAGCTCGCCACCCGATGCGACCTTGCGCAGCGGGCGAGGGGGTTGGCCCGCGTTGGCCGCGACCAGGAATTCAACCCGTTCCGCGCCCTGCGGGTCGGGCTTTGCCAGATCCTGGGCTTCCAGCTGGATCAGGAACTGACCCCCGCCCATTCCCAGTTCTGCGATCAGTCCGGTGGTGGTGGACGACAGTTCCGCAGCCGCATGCTGGCGCCCGGCACTGAGTACGGCCGCCTGCTCGCGCCATGCCACTGCCGCCTTTTCGATCTCCCCGGCCAGCTTCTGCAGGCGCACGTCCGCCCCGCGAAGCTGCTCGGCTTCGGCCTGCATGCGCTCGCGCTGCGCGCCCAGTTCCTCCATCGGCACCCGGTGCTTGCGCGCCAGGTCATGCAGGCGGCCCAGCCGCCGCTCGTTGTCCTCGAACTGTTCCGGATCCGCATCCAGGTCATCGTGGATCCGGTCGAGCAGGCTCAGTGCCTCCTGCAACTGGATGCTTGCGCTGTCGATCAGGGCGTCGACGTCCCCCAGCCGCGCGTCGTGTTCGACCATCCGCCCCAGCTCGCCGCGGACCTGGGCCAACAGCCCCAGTGCCGACGCATCGTCGTCGCCATTGATGCGGGTAGTGGCGCTCTCGCAGGCGGCCAGCAGGGCACTGGCGTGGGCCTGCCGACGATGGCTGGCGCCAAGTGCGTTGATCGATTCCGGTTCCAGGTCTTCGCGTTCCAGCTCGCGCAACTGGTGCTCCAGGAAACCGATACGGTCGCTGACATCACCTTGCTGGGACAGCGCAGCGGCCTCGTCGACCAGCGCCTGCCAGGCCGCAGCGGCCGCACGCACGGACCGCCGTTGCTCGGCATTGCCGGCATAGGCGTCCAGCAGCGCCAGCTGCGAGGGACGGGTCAGCAGCGCCTGCTGTTCATGCTGGCCATGGATCTCCACCAGCAGCCCGGCCAGTTCGGTCAGCTGGGAAATGGTCACCGGGCGACCGTTGATCCAGGCCCGTGAGCCGCCGTCGGCGCGGATGATGCGTCGCAGCTGGCACTGGTTGTCATCGTCCAGTTCATTGTCAGCGAGCCAGCGGCGTGCGCCGTCCAGCTGTTCCAGCGCGAATTCGGCCGACAGCTCGGCACGGGGCGCGCCGTGACGGACCACGCCGCTGTCGGCGCGCAGTCCGGACAGGAAGCCCAGGGCGTCGACCATCAGCGATTTGCCCGCCCCGGTTTCGCCCGAAACCACGGTCATGCCGGGTCCGAACTCCAGTTCCGTGGCGCGGACGACCGCGAAATCCTTGATTGATAAGTGTCTGAGCATGGTCCAGTAGGTCTCTCAAGCCGCGCAACGCTAGCATGCACGATGGCACGTACCAATGACTTGCCAAGCGTCCGTCCCGCCATTATCTAGAAGGGGAGTCTCACGGGCTGATCCGATGCCGCCGTCCTTCGACCACCTTGCCCCGCGTTCGCGCCATGTGCTGCGTACCCTGATCGCCCGCCACATCCAGGATGGCGAGCCGGTCGGGTCGGCGACGCTTGCGCGTACGGCGGGACTGGACGTGAGCGCTGCCACGATCCGCAACATCCTGGGCGATCTGGAAGACCTGGGCCTGCTCAGCTCGCCCCATACCTCGGCCGGGCGCATCCCCACCGCGCATGGCTACCGGGTTTTCGTGGACAGCCTGGTGCAGATGCATCCGCCCGGCGAGCAGGATCTCAGTCGGCTGCGCAGCGAGCTGGCCAGTGGAGCGGGGACGCAGACGTTGCTCGGCAGCGCGTCGGAGCTGCTGTCGGCGATGAGCCATTTCGTCGGCGTGGTGAGTGCGCCGCGGCGCGAATCGTTTGCTTTCCGGCAGATCGATTTCGTGGCGCTGGATGCTCAGCGCGTGCTGGCGATCGTGGTGTTCGCCGACAGCGAGGTGCAGAACCGGGTGATCGAGGCGCGGCGCCCGTGGGAGCCGGGCGAACTGGAGCGGGTGGCCAACTACCTCAATGTCCATTTCGCCGGCCTGCCCGTCGCACAGATACGCCGCCGGCTGCTGCATGAGCTTCGTGATGCCCGCACTGAGATGGAACAGTTGCTCGCCCACAGCATCGACCTGGCCGAGCAGGCGCTGCAGCCTCCCGCCAGCGACATGCTGGTCGCCGGCCAGACGCGGCTGATGGGGGTGCAGGACCTGTCCGACCTGGAGCGGCTGCGCGAGCTGTTCGAGTTGTTCTCCAGCAAGCGCGAGATCCTGCAGCTGCTGGAGCGCACCATCCAGGCGCCCGGCGTGCGCATCTTCATCGGCGAGGAGACCGGCGTGGTGCCACTGGAGGGGGTCTCGCTGGTGACAGCGCCCTATACCGCCGACGGGCAGGTCCTGGGCGTGCTGGGGGTGATAGGGCCGAAGCGGATGGCCTATGACCGCATGATCCCGCTGGTCCAGGCCACTGCCGAGGTGCTCGGGGCGGCGTTTTCGCCCGGATCGGGCAACCCGGTTGTCCGGGACGCTTGAAACGCAGTTTCCCGCCCACACTAGGTGGAGTGGAGGCGGGAGTCACCGCCAGGGAAAACGCTCATGAACCAAGATCATCACGATATCGATTCCAACCCGGCCGACGAGGCCGCCACGGCCCACCACGACCAGCTGGAGCAGCTGCGCGGTGAGCTGGAGCAGGTCAAGGCCGATGCGCTGCGTGAGCGCGCCGACCT
>JAZBLM010000039.1:0-25742 GCA_037033225.1 Pseudomonadota bacterium | reverse complement strand
CGGCGCCGCCAGCGCGGTGACGTCCTCGCCGCCGATGAGCAGCCGGCCACCGCTGGGTTCTTCAAGGCGGTTGATCATGCGGATCAGCGTCGATTTGCCCGCACCGGAATGGCCGATGATGCCGAACACCTCACCGACCTGGATGGTCAGGTCGAGCGGCTGCAGCGCGCTGACCGCGCGGCCGGCTACGGCATAGGATTTGTGCAGGCGCTGGAACTCGATCACGGGCTCGGCTCACCGGAGGGCGACAAGGGGGCGTGCAGCCTACCAGCGTGGCAGGCCATGCGTGCAGCCCGGGGCCCACAATCATATTCCGTTTGCTTCTAAGCCGGCGCAATGCGCGCGCGATGCAAGCAGATCCGGGCGCTGCCCCCTTCAATGAAGGGGTCATCCACCCATCCGCCAGGCTCTGAATGCATTGCACCACGATCTCCGGTTCGGCTGCTTCCACCGCGCCGCGTGCGCGACCGATCGCCCACTCGTCTCCGCAGATGCCCATTCCGGCCGCGTTGGCCGGGAGGGTGGTCAACCGGACTCCGTCGGCGGGGCCGCGTGAAGGTCTGGCCACGTCCCGCCCGCCACTGCAGGCCACGGCGGCAGACAGCGCACGCCGGCTGTTCTCCGAGCACCCCGGCTGCGCCCATCTGATGGTGGCCGCGCTGGCACGGGACCACGGTCCACAGGCCGGGGCCGCCACGCTGATCGCGGCGCTGGCGCGGCACCATAGACTGGTCGCGCAGGTGGACGAACAGCTGACCCTGCAGGGGCAAGCGGGTTACCGCGCGCTGCAGCGGCGGTTGCAGTCGCGGGCGGCGTGGGTGGATGCAGTGACGGTGTTCAGGCAGATGCTGGCCGGTCGCACTGCGCGCGATCTTGAGCGCAGCGTCTGCAGGGAGGACGCACGCGCCGCGGCAGCGCCGGCGGAGACCCCCCTGCCGATCGAGGCGGTGCATCGGCCTGCCATGACCGGGCAGCTGTCAGCGGGCAGGACCGGCTGTGGGGTGAAGGCCCCCGCTGTGTTGGCCACGCTGATGCTGGCGGCAGCCACGCACGGGGCCAACGCGTCACCCGGGGACGATCAGTACGCGCTTCTCCCGTCCCGCACCCTGCCTTTGCCGCTGCGTTCGGTCGGCCTGCCGATGGCCCTGGTCGCGGCGGGGTCGACCCTGCTGGCCTCGGGTACCGCACTGTGGTGGCTGCTTGGGCAGCCGAACCACGCTCCGGACGACGGCACAGACGCCGCATTGCCCGGTCCGGCGGCACAGGATGCGCTGCGTGACGCTTTCCGGTACCTGGCCGAACAGCGCACGCCCGACGGCGAAACGTTGCTGGAGCGCGAGCTGTGGCGGGAGGTCAGCGCGCCAGGCGATACGTCAGCGCTGATTGCCGGGCTGAGCGCCGCCCAGCTCGACCAACTGCAGCGATGGGCCGGCGACGGCACGCCGCTCGGGCCTTGGCTGGCCACGCTGCTTGAGCTGGATGAAGCGCCCCGGGGTGCCAGCGCGCTACCGCGGCGGATACGCGCGGCGCGCAGCATAGAGGTCGCGCCGCTGTCATCCACGCCCCCCGCTGCGGCCTCACCAGGTCCCCAGATACGCGGCTGCCGGGCCATCCAGCCGAGCGCCGAGACCCTTCCCCAGGTAGAGGAGGCCGTGCGCGCGGTAACCGGGGACGAGGCCACGGCGGCCGTCGCCGACAATGAGCTCATGACCTTTTCGGACTGCCTGCAGCGCCTCCAGCATTCGCTGGGCGCGCTGCAGGCCAGGGCCCAGGCGCGTCAGCAGGCCGCTGCGACAGGGGTGCAGATGGTTCCCGACGTTACCCTCCTGCGCAGGCTGGCGCTGGGACGACTGCTGGAGCGCCTCACCCGCATGGCGGCGTCGGTGCGGCACGCCCAGGTCGCCGTCAACCAGCGCCTGCTCAGCCTGATCGGCTGACGCGTTTTCCGCTGCCCTGTGAGGTCGACCATGCACTGCGCGCTGCTCCCTTCCCCACCTCCGGCTGCGCGCCCTGCGGCCGTTCCCGCACCCGGTCCGGCGGCACTCGGACAACGGCCACCCGCGCCCGTCCGGGGCGTCGGCAACACGCCCTCCATCGCGGCGGCGCATGGCAGCTCCGACGCTTCGGCCATCCGCCTGTTCGTGCTGGGACTGGCGCGCGACGCACGCACCGCGACGCCGCCCGCAGCGCTCGCCCGTGCGGTGCAGGACCATGCTCCCCTTATCAGCTACGTCGATGCACTGCTGACGGCACTCGGTGCGGAGGGGCATTCCCTGCTTGAGCGCCGTGTCCTGACGCGGCCGCCCTGGCGATCGGTTGTCGAGACATTCGAACGTTTCAGCTCGGTGCGTGCGCAACGCAGCCGGTCGCGCAGCGTCGCGCGGCAGGACGCGCGCCTGCCGTCTTTCTGCTGCGCATGGCCGCCACGTGGCGCATGGACGCTCGCGGATGCAGGGGCACCTGCGCTGCCGGTCCGGATCCGGAATCTGCCGCGCGTCAGTGCGGTTGCGCTTGCGTGCACCGCCCTGCCCTGGCTGCTGGCGCACCCGGTGGAGGGGCACGTCAGCCACGCGCCGATGTCACCCCGAGGAGCGTGGGCAGACCCCTCGACGGCGGCGCCGCCCACGTCCCTGCCGGGGTACTGCCAAGTGATCGTGCCGTCCCAGTCAGCCTTGCAGACCCTGGAGACAACGATTCCCGCGGTCTGTCACTGGGATGCGATCCAGCGCCTTCCCCAGGCCGAACTGGCGCCACTGTCAGCCTGCCTGACACGCCTGCAACGCGAGCTGCGCGACATCACCGCCCGGCTGGCGGCGAAGCGCTGGCGCCTGGCCGACAGCGCAAGCGTGCTTTCGCCGGAAGCGGAAATGGAACTCGAGATCCTCACCGCCACGGTCGAGCGCGTGCGTGATCTGTCCACCCGTGTTTTCGACGCGCGGCTGCAGGTCAGGGCGCGTCGCGGTGATGCGGCCGTGTGAGCGCCAGAGCCACGCCTGCTCAGGGGTGGTCCAGCGGCATCGGCGGCGGCTGGCGGTTCACCCGCTCACGGTGCAGCAGGTACAGGCCGGAGGCGACGATGATGGCCGCGCCGCTCCACGTCCAGGCATCGGGCAACTGCTTCCAGAACAGCAGATCCCAGCCGATCACCCACACCAGTCCGGTGTACTCCAGCGGCGCGATCATCGACGCTTCGCCGAGCTGGAAGGCCCGGGTCAATGCGATCTGCCCCAGTGCCCCCGCCAGCCCCATGCCCGCCACCAGCGGCCCGTGGGCGGCCTGCATCGGCACCCAGTCCGGCCACGCCAGCAGCCCTGCGCCGATCGCCATGATCACCAGGAACCAGACCACCATGGCCTGGGAGGTATCGGTGCGTGTCAGCAGGCTGACGGTGATCGCTGCAATCGCATACGCGGTGGCGGCCACCAGCACCATCAGGCCCGGAATCGAAATGAAGCCATCCACGCCGGGACGCAGCACCACGATCACCCCAAGCAGGCCGATCCCGATGGCCACCCAGCGTCGCGGACCCACGCGTTCGCCCAGCAGGGGCACCGACAGCGCCGCGACGATCAGCGGGGCGACGAAGTAGATGCTGTAAGCAGTGGAAAGCGGCAGATCGCGCAGGGCGTAGACGAAACAGCCGATCATCACCATGCCCAGCACGCCGCGCAGCAGGTGCAGCGCCCAACGCTTCGGGATCAGGGAACGCGGTCCGGCGCTGGCCAGCACCCACACCAGAACGAACGGCAGCGACGCCGCGCCCCGCAGGAAGGTCACCTGCAGCGACGGATAGCTGGCCGACAGCTGCTTCATGCCCGCGTCCATCAGCGAGAAGCAAGCCACGGCGGCGATCATCCACAGGACGGCGCGGGAGGGGGAGCGGTGCAGGTTCATTCCGCATTATTGCGCCGGTTCCCGCAGGCGTCCAAGCCGGTTCGGTAGAATGGGAGGGACTGAATCCAGGAGTTCCCCCATGCCCTCATTCGACGTCGTCTCTGAAGTAGACAAGCACGAGCTGGTCAACGCAGTCGACCAGGCCAACCGCGAGCTGACCACGCGATTCGATTTCAAGGGCGTGGCCGCCAGGTTCGAGCTGGAAGACGGCGTGATCGCGCAGTCCGCGCCCAGCGACTTCCAGCTGCAGCAGATGACCGACATCCTGCGCGCGCGCATGGCAGCCCGCAAGATCGACACCAAGAGCCTGGAATTCGGGGATATCGAGACAAATGTCGCGGGCGCTCGCCAGAAGATCACCGTCAAGCAGGGCATCGAGCAGAAGATCGCCAAGAAAATCGCCGCCACGCTGAAAGAAGCCAAGTTGAAGGTGGAAAGCCAGATCAACGGTGACAAGCTGCGGGTGACCGGCAAGAAGCGCGACGATCTGCAGGATGCGATGGCACTGCTGCGCAAGACGGATTTCGAGCTGCCGCTGCAGTTCGACAATTTCCGCGACTGACGATCCGCAGCGAAGGGCCGCATCCGGCGTGGGTATCGCGTGATCCAGCAATCCTGCCGGATGGGCTGGATTTCAGGTAGCGCCGGCGTCAGCCGGCTGTGCAGGAGCGGCACCGGACAGTGACCGCCGGGCAGCGCGCGGCGCGACCGAAGCTGCGGAGCTGCGGAGCTGCAGGGTAGGCGGGACGGAGGCGGAGGGTAGAGTGGACCCATGGTCGACTGCTCTTGCCATCCCATGAAACCCGCAGGAAGCGGTCGATCATGGGTCGACCCTACCGTATTTCCACATGACCAGCGGCCACCGGAAGCTGTCATAGCCGGGCGGCGGGTCCGCAACGGTCTGCCCGCAGTGGAATGCGACGGCGTGTGCCGGACCTCTACAATGAAGGCCCAGCCAGCCCTGTGTGCGCGCCATGACCGACCTCCCCCTTCCGGCCGACGACCCGCCTGCCGACGATCCTGTTGCCGCTACCCGCCTGTGGCTGGAGCGCATTGTGATCGGCCTGAATCTGTGCCCGTTCGCCAAGGCGGTCTACGTCAAGGAACAGGTGCGCTATGTGCTCAGCGATGCCACCACGCCGGAGGCACTGGTCGAACAGTTGGCCGAAGAACTGGTGCTGCTGCGGGACACGCCCGCCGAGCAGATCGACACGACCCTGATCATCCATCCGCAGGTGCTGGCCGATTTCCTGGACTACAACGACTTCCTCGACAACGCCGATGCGGCGGTGGAAGCGCTGGACCTGCAGGGCATCCTCCAGGTAGCCAGCTTCCATCCGGAGTACCGTTTCGACGGAGTGGCGCCGGATGATGCCAGCAACTACACCAACCGCTCGCCCTACCCCACCCTGCACCTGTTGCGCGAAGACAGCGTGGCGCGCGCGGTGGATGCGTTCCCGGATCCGGACGTCATCGTGGAACGCAACATCCAGACGCTGGACAGGATCGGCGTGCAGGGCTGGTGGCGCCGCCTGCGCGGCGAAGACCTGTCATGAGCATCGTCCCGGCCGTGGCCGCGTGGCCGACCGCTCCCCTTGAAGGCAAGGTGGTACTGGTGACCGGGGGCGCGAATGGCATCGGTCGCGGCATCGCCCAGGCGGTGCTCGGTGCCGGTGGCCGCGTGCTGATCGGTGACCTGGATGTCGACGCAGGCAAGGCCTGCCTCGCCGAGTGGAACCGCGGCGACACGGCGGCGTTCCACAAGCTCGACATCCTCAGCGAAGCGAGCGTACGCCGCTTCATTGCCGCAGCCATCAAGCGTTTTGGCCGCATCGATGGCCTGGTCAACAACGCGGGCATTGCCAGTGCACATGGCGCGCCGCTGGCCACGATGCCGCTGGCCGAATGGCAGCGACGCCTGTCCTCGCTGCACGGTGCATTTCTCTGCAGCAAGCACGCCCTGTCAGCCCTGGCCGCCGACGACGGTGGCGCGGTCCTCAACATCGCGTCCACGCGCGCCCACCAGTCCGAACCACACAGCGAGGCCTACGCAGCGGCCAAGGGCGGCCTGCTCGCCTTTACCCACGCCCTGGCGTTGAGCGCAGGGCCGGCCGTGCGCGTCAACGCGATCAGCCCGGGCTGGGTGGTCACCGATGCCTGGCAGGCACCCCGGCGCCGTCGCACGCCGACGCTCTCCAAGGCCGATCACGCGCAGCATCCGGTCGGCCGTGTCGGCCAACCCGAGGACATCGGCGCACTCGCGGTGTATCTGCTTTCCAGCCTGTCCGGCTTCATCACCGGCCAGGAGTTCGTGGCCGACGGCGGCATGACGCGGAAGATGATCTACGCACCCTGAGCGCCACTGCATGCCGCAGCGATTTGCGAAAGTCCGGGTGCTCGACGTGCGGCATCATGCCGACAACCTTCCAGCAGACCGAGAATGCCTGATGATCCGCACAGATTGCCTGGGCCCAGTGGCCGCACCCCAGCTGCGTCCAGCGGCAGAAGGGCGTCCGGTCGATCATCAGGCGGCCGCCCTGCCGACAGCATTGCATGGCATGCGCAACGGCGGCTTGCCTGTGCCCCCCGGCAGCAAGGCGCACCCCTCCAGCGGCGCCGAGCAACCCCTGGGGCATGTCCGCAGCGTTCTGGACTGGGCGCCGTGCGGTTTTGACACGGCCGACAAGCTGAAAGCGAGTTTCAGGGATCAGCTGACCTCGTTGTCGACCGACATCGACAGCGCGCGCGGCCATCCATTCAAGATCGATGCGGCCTACGCAGCGTTTGCGGAAAAGTCACGCGCGTTGCTCGATGCCTGTACACCGGAGCGCATCCACGCTGCAGACGTGGAACGCATTGCATCCGTGGTTCGGCAGCGACTCGAGGCCGCCGCCCGACAAAAGAGTTGACGGCCACTGTCGGCGGGCCACGTCGACGCGGCCCGGCCGGCCGCGTCGTGCCGCGTTCGCAAGGTGGCATACGAACCCCGCCCGCATCATCAAGCGGTCTGCGACCCCATGCCTGAATGCCGCAGCAGCGCATCAATGCTCGGTGCGCGGCCGCGGAAGGCCTGGAAATTCTCGGCCGCGCTGCGGCTGCCGCCGCGACCCAGCACTTCGTCGCGGAACCGGGCACCGGTGGCGGCCACGTCGTCCGGTGCCTCCTCGAAGGCTGCATACGCGTCTGCACTGAGCACTTCGGCCCACTTGTAGCTGTAGTACCCGGCCGCGTATCCGCCCGCGAAGATATGGCTGAACTGGTGGGGGAAGCGGTTCCAGTGCGGAGGACGGTTGACCGCCACTTCATCGCGCACCCGCTCGAGCAGGTCCAGCACGCTGCCCTGCCGTGGTGCGACGTCGCTGTGGACCTGCATGTCGAACAGACCGAACTCCAGCTGGCGCACCGTTGCCATGCCGCTATGGAAATTGCGTGCGGCCACCATCCGGTCGAACAGCGCGCGGGGCAGCGGTTCGCCCGTCTGCACATGCGCCGTCATCGCCTGCAGCTGGCTCCATTCCCAGCAGAAATTCTCCATGAACTGGCTGGGCAGCTCGACGGCATCCCACTCCACACCGTTGATGCCGGCCACGCCGAGCTCACCGACGCGCGTCAGCAGCTGGTGCAGTCCATGCCCCATCTCATGGAACAGGGTGGTGACTTCGTTGTGGCTGAACGTGGCGATGCTGCCATCCGCCCCGCGCCCGAAGTTGCAGACCAGGTAGACCAGTGGCGTCTGCACCGTACCATCGGCCCTCACCCGGCGGTTGCGGCAGTCGTCCATCCACGCACCGCCCCGCTTGCCTTCACGGGCGTACAGATCCAGGTAGAACTGACCAACGAGTGCGCCCTGCGCATCCACCAAGCGGTAGAAACGCACATCCTCGTGCCAGACCGGCGCACTGTCCTGCTCCACGCGCAGCCCATACAGCCGCTCGATTACCGCGAACAGTCCGGACAGCACGTTCGGCTCGGTGAAATACGGCTTCACGTCCTGCTCGGAATAGTGATAACGCGCCTGCTTCAGCTTGTCGGCTGCATAGGCCAGGTCCCAGGCCTGCAGTGTGTCGAGACCCAGCGCATCGCGGGCGAACTGTTCCAGCTCCTGCCGGTCTTTCAACGCATGCGGCCTGGCGCGCGCGGCGAGGTCGCGCAGGAACGCGAGCACATCGGCGGGATCCTTCGCCATCTTGGTCTCAACGGAATACGCCGCGTACGAATCGAAACCCAGCAGCGCCGCCAGCTCCGCGCGCAGTGCCAGGATGCGATCGATGTTGCTGCTGTTGTCCAGTGCGGCATCGCCCAGCTCGGAGGCACGCTGCGCGCTTGCCTGGTACAGCGTCTGCCGCAAAGTGCGGTCATCGGCATAGGTCTGCACGGGCAGGTAGCACGGCATCTGCAGGGTAAGTTTCCAGCCGGCCACGCCGTCCTTCTGCGCCGCCGCGCGCGCGGCGGTGCGGACATCGTCCGGCAGTCCAGCCAGCCGCGACTCATCGTCGATCACCAGTGACCAGGCATCGGTGGCATCGAGTACGTTCTGCGAGAACGCAGCCGACAAGGAAGACAGCTCCTCCTTGATCGCACTGAAGCGCTGCTGCGCCTGCGGGTCCAGTTCGGCACCGCCGAGGCGGAAATCGCGCAGGGCGTTCTCCAGTACTTTGCGCCGCGCTTCGTCGAAGCCGGCGGCCTCCACGCTCGCCGCCAGTGCCTGGTACTGACGGAACAACTGGCGGTTCTGGCCCAGCGCGCTGCCGAAGCGGGTTATCCGGGGCAGGTTCTGGTTGTACGCCTCACGCAGCTCCGGGGTATTCATCACCGCCTGCAGATGGCTGACCTGCCCCCACGCACGCCAGAGCTTTTCGGTTGCGTCGTCCAGCGGGGTAACGAAGGTATCCCAGCTGACCGGCGTCACCTGCTCGGCTGCGTTGACCGCCGCTTCGGCGTCGGCGAGCAGCACGTCAAGCGCCGGTGCGACATGCGCAGGCTGGATTTCGCTGAAGCGGGGCAGGCCGGAAAAATCGAGCAGCGGATTGGCGGGGGTCATCAGAGGCTCCATGGAACGGGCGCCACGCAGTGGCATCCCCTCCCACATGGCGCCTGCGGGACCCGATGGCAAGGGCAGTCGGTCAGAGCCCTTCCAGGCTGCAGACCGGCAGCACCGGCAGCGTGCCGCCCGCCAGCACGGCCTCCAGCGCCGCGTCCGCGCCGGTGACGTCGATACCGGTACGTTCATACCAGCCCGGATCGTAGTAACTGTGCGCATAACGCTCGCCACTGTCGCAGAGGATCGTGACGATGCTGCCGCCGCGACCGGCCGCGCGCATCCACTGGGCGGCCTGCAGCACGCCGATGAAATTGGTGCCGGTGGAGCCACCCACGCGGCGCCCCAGCGCACGCGTCACCCGACGCATCGCCGCAAGCGCCAGTGCGTCGGGCACCTTCACCATGGCGTCCACGCTGGTCGGGATGAAGCTGGGTTCAACGCGGGGACGGCCGATACCCTCTACCCGCGAGCCCCCTTCGCAGGTCAGGTGGCGCCAGGGTTCGCCGGCCAGTGCAGCCTGGTAACCGTCGTAGAACACCGATATTTCGGGGTCGGCGCAGAGGATGCGCGTGTCATGCCGGCGGTAGCTGACGTAACGACCCAGCGTGGCCGCGGTGCCACCGGTACCCGGGCTGCACACGATCCATTCAGGGACCGGATGCGGCTCCTCGGCCATCTGCTTGAAGATGGATTCGGCGATGTTGTTGTTGGCGCGCCAGTCGGTGGCCCGCTCGGCGAAGGTGAACTGGTCCATGAAATGACCGCCGGTCTCGGCCGCCAGCTGTTCCGAAGCGGCGTTGAGCCCACAGGCGCTCTTCACCAGATGGCAGCGCCCGCCGTGGAACTCGATCGCGGCGATCTTCTCCGGCGAGGTACTGGCCGGCATGACGGCGATGAACGGCAGGCCGAGCAACCGCGCGAAATAGGCTTCGGATACGGCGGTGGAACCGCTGGACGCCTCGATCACTGGCCGGCCCTCGCGCAACCAGCCGTTGGTCAGCGCGTACAGGAACAGCGAGCGCGCCAGCCGGTGCTTCAGGCTGCCGGTGGGATGGCTGGACTCGTCCTTGAAATACACCTCGATGCCGGGGAACCCGGGCAGGTCCATCGGGATGAGGTGGGTATCGGCCGAACGGTTGAAGTCGGCCTCGATCTTGCGGATGGCGCTGGCCACCCATTCGCGCTGTGACATGGCGGAGAGAGTGTCCGGAGGGACGGGGCAATAACGTCATTCTACGTCGCGCGCCACCCTTGCGCCCGTCGGTAGAATGGACTGCCCTGGCCGTTCGCGGCCCTCGTCCATTGAAGGATCCCCCATGACCCTTGCTGCCCTGAAGGCCGTACCCGGCGTTGCCGCCCAACCGCCGGTCGAAACCGCTGGTTTCGTGTTCAACCACACCATGCTGCGCGTCAAGGACGCCACGGCTTCGCTGGATTTCTACACCCGCGTACTGGGCTACCGATTGCTGGACAAGCGTGATTTCGCAGAAGCGGCGTTCAGCCTGTACTTCCTGGCGCTGCTGCCGGCGGAGACCGTCGTGCCGGAAGACGATGCCGAGCGGCGGCTGTGGATGGCCGGGCTGCCCGGCGTGCTGGAGCTGACCCACAATCACGGCACCGAGACCCAGAACGGCGCGGTGTACCACGATGGCAACAGCGATCCGCGTGGTTTCGGCCATATCTGCGTGTCAGTGCCGGACATCCAGTCGGCATGCGCACGGTTTGATGCGTTGCAGGTGCCTTATCAGAAGCGTCTTGAAGAGGGCCGCATGAAGCACCTCGCCTTCATCAAGGATCCGGACGGCTACTGGGTCGAGATCATCTCGAACGCCTGAGGCCGGAAATGGAAACGGCCAGGCGCCTGCGCTCCTGGCCGCTTCCTGTGCTGCGGTGGCGAACGATACCGACGGACTGCGTCAGTGGGCCGCCATGTAGATGTCCTGCAGCACCGCTTTTTCCAGCTCGAGCTCGCTCAGCAGGTTCTTGACGATGTCGCCCAGGCTGAGGATGCCGATCAGGCGGGAATCCTCGGTCACCATCAGGTGGCGATGGCGCGAGTAGGTCATCAGCGCCATGGCCTGCTTCAACGAAGCCTCCGGGCCGATGCCTTCCAGGGCCGCCGTGGGCAGGCTCGCGATGACCTTGCGGCCAGCCAGCGGGCCTTCGTCGGCCAGCGTGCGCACGATGTCTTTTTCCGAGATGATCCGGACCGGCAGGCCTTCCCGGGTGACGACAAGCGCCGCGATCTTGTGGGCACTCATCTTGTGCGCGGCAGCGCCGATGGTGTCCTCCACATCGATGGTGACGACGTCTTGTTTCTTGGATTGCAGAAGCTCGCGGACGTTCATTCTTGTTTCCTGGTACAGGCTGCTGGGGTCGGGGACCGTGGTGCCGGACGCCCCGGGGACGATGCACTTCGCAGAACAGAGTGACGTCCCAGAGAATGGCATCGCAGGAAGAACCGTCGCTGAATGACACCGCAGGACGGCCCTCAAGTCTGCACCGACGCGGCCGACGGCGCCTGCTTCCGGGGCAAGGCCGCCACAGTTGGCAAAGCGCTTCGGCGACGAACCACGCCTGGGCCGTGACGGGCATGTTGAAACGGTAGTACGGCCGCTGGCCGTCATGCGGTCGCCGCAGCGGGCGCCGGCCACGGCGTAACCGACCAACTACCACGGCAAGGCCACACGTACAGCGCCTGATCTGGTGGCAGTCGGCTTCCAGCGTTGCACTGGCGTGCCTGCAGCGTCCTGCCGCGGGCTCGGTTTCTGCAATGGAGTGCCGCGGCACACGACCCCATGTCGGGAGGCTCGCGCAGCGCGCGCTGCGCTCCTCCCCCATGGATCCCGTGCATGTCCCAGCTGTTCTCCCCCTTCCCGCTCAAATCCATCACCCTGCGCAACCGCATCGCGGTGCCGCCGATGTGCCAGTACAGCGCTGTTGATGGCGTGTCCAATGCCTGGCATCTGGCCCATTACACCGGCCTGGCCCGCGGCGGTGCCGGGCTGGTGATCGTCGAAGCCACCGGCGTTTCGCCTGAAGGCCGGATCACCCCGGGGTGCCTGGGACTGTGGAACGACGCCCAGGCCCAGGCATTGGCTCCGGTGGCCGCCGCCATCGCGGAAACCGGCGCAGTACCAGGCATCCAGATCGGCCACGCCGGGCGCAAGGCCAGTGCCAACCTTCCATGGGAAGGCGATGACCATATTGCCCAGGACGATGCGCGCGGCTGGCCCACGCTGGCACCGTCGGCAATCCCCTTCGGCGGCGGCCTGTCGAAGGTGCCGCAGGAGATGACGCTGGCCGATATCCGGCGGGTGCAGGCGGACTTCGTCGCGGCGGCAGAACGCGCCCGCGATGCCGGTTTCAAGTGGCTGGAGCTGCATTTCGCCCATGGTTACCTGGGCCAGAGTTTCTTCTCCGCCCACAGCAACCAGCGCCAGGACGCTTATGGCGGCAGCGTCGACAACCGCGCACGCTTCCTGCTGGAAACCGTCGAGGCGGTGCGCGCCGTGTGGCCGGCGGACCTGCCGCTGACCGCGCGCATGGGCGTCATCGAGTACGACGGCCGCGACGAAGAGACCCTTGCCGAGTCGATCGAACTGGTGCGGCAGATGCGCGCGCGTGGCCTGGATCTGCTCAACGTCAGCATCAACTTCGTCATCCCGACCGGCGAGGTGCCCTGGGGCACGCCCTCGTTCCTGGCACCGATCGCAAAGCGCGTCCGCGAAGAAGCCGGCATCGCCGTCGCGGTGGGCTGGGGTGTGGACGGTGCGGACGCTGCCGAGGCCATCGTCGCCCAGCAGCAGAGCGACCTGGTGATGATCGGCCGCGCGCACCTGGCCAACCCGCATTATCCCTACCAGCTGGCACAGGAACTGGACGTGGAAAGCCCCGCCTGGACCACCTTGCCCGCCCCCTACGCCCACTGGCTGGCCCGCTACCGCGGCCCAGGCCGCTGACACAAAAAGGGGACGGAGGGGATTAATTTCAATTAATCCCCTCCGTCCCCTTTTTTGCTTTTTACTCGACGGTGACGCTCTTGGCCAGGTTGCGCGGCTTGTCGACGTCGGTGCCGCGGGCCAGGGCGGTGTGGTAAGCCAGCAGCTGCACCGGGATGGTGTGCACGATCGGGCTCAACACGCCGGCATGGCGCGGGGTGCGGATCACGTGGACGCCTTCGGATTCGACGAAGTGGCTGTCCTGGTCGGCGAACACGAACAGCTCGCCGCCGCGCGCACGCACTTCCTGCATGTTCGACTTCACCTTCTCCAGCAGGCTGTCGTTGGGCGCGATCACCACCACCGGCATGTCCTCGTCCACCAGCGCCAGCGGCCCGTGCTTGAGCTCGCCGGCCGGGTAGGCCTCGGCATGGATATAGGTGATTTCCTTCAGCTTCAACGCGCCTTCCAGCGCGATCGGGTAATGCAGGCCACGGCCCAGGAACAGCGCGCTGCTCTTGCGCGCGAAGCGCTCGGCCCACGCCGCGATCTGCGGTTCCATGTTCAATGCGTGCTGCACGCTGCCCGGCAGGAAGCGCAGCTGTTCCAGGTAGTCGGCTTCCTGAGTCGCATCGATGCGACCGTGCAGCTTGCCCAGCACCATCGTCAGCTGGAACAGCGCGGCCAGCTGGGTGGTGAAGGCCTTGGTCGAGGCCACGCCGATCTCCGCACCGGCGCGCGTGTAGCAGACCAGTTCGCTGGCACGCGGAATCGCACTTTCCGGCACGTTGCAGATCGACAGCGTGTGCAGGTGGCCCAGTGACTTGGCGTACTTCAGCGCTTCCATCGTATCCAGCGTTTCGCCGGACTGTGAAATGGTCACGATCAGGTGCTTCGGGTTCGCATGCGCGGCGCGGTAGCGGTATTCGCTGGCGATTTCCACGCTGCACGGCAGGCCGGTGATCGACTCGATCCAGTAGCGCGCGGTCATGCCCGAGTAGTAACTGGTGCCGCAGGCCAGGATCTGCACCCCGGTGATGCCCGACAGCACCGCTTCGGCATTCTTGCCGAACAGCTCGGCCGGGAACCCACCTGCATCGATGGCCGCCTCGATGGTGTCGCCCAGCGCGCGCGGCTGCTCGTGCACTTCCTTCTGCATGAAGTGGCGGTACGGCCCCAGCTCCAGCGATGCCAGCGATACGTCCGACAGGTGCTCGTCGCGATGCACGGGTGCATCGTCTGCGCCGTAGACCTGCACGCCGTCACGGCGCACGTCGGCGGTGTCGCCCTCTTCCAGGAAGATCACCCGGCGGGTCGAGGAAATGATCGCCGACACATCCGACGCCACGAAGTTCTCGCCTTCGCCCAGGCCGACCAGCAGCGGGCAGCCCATGCGTGCGCAGACGAAGTGGTCCGGTTCAGCGCGGCTCATCACCGCCAGCGCGTAGGCGCCGGTGAGTTCCTTGACCGTGCGCTGCAGGGCAGACAGCAGGCTGTCGCCGCCCTTGAGGTTGTAGTGCATCAGGTGGGCGATGACTTCGGTATCGGTCTGCGATTCGAACACATAGCCCAGCGCACGCAGTTTCTCACGCTGTTCTTCGTGGTTTTCGATGATGCCGTTGTGCACCAGCGCCACGCCGTGACTGATGTGCGGGTGCGCATTGGCTTCGGTGACGCCGCCATGGGTCGCCCAGCGCGTGTGGCCGATGCCCATTACGCTGTCGAAACCCTCGGCTGCGGCAGCCGTGGCCATTTCAGCGACGCGGCCGGTACGGCGCACGCGGCGGATGTCCGGCTGCGCGCCTGGTGCCAATACCGCGATGCCGGACGAATCATAGCCCCGGTACTCCAGCCGCTTCAGGCCTTCGATCAGCACCGGCACCACATCGCGATCGGCGATCGCACCCACGATTCCGCACATAGACCCGCATCCCTCGTTGTTGAATGCACATTCTAGCGTGGCCGCCGACGCTGTCCGGGCAGCGGTTCAGCGAAAGTGTCCGGCGTGCTGTCCGCGGACACCCGGACACCCGGGCCCTCGACGCAACCGCTTGATATACAAGGCAACAAAGGTTGGCACGGTCCCTGCTTCATTCCACGCAGACCGACCATGCAGGCCCTTCGATGATCCGCGACACCTCCGCCCAGGACCAGATCGTTTCCACCGCCCCCGCCGGCACCTCGACCGGCCGCTGGCGCCGTTACCGCTGGCCCGTGCTGGCGGCAGCGCTGCTGTTGGCCGGCATCGGCTTCGCCGTGTACGGCTGGCTCGATTCCAGCCGCTCCTTCGACAGCAGCCGCGTGCGCATCGCCGAGGTGCAGCGCGGCGATCTGGTCCGCGACATCGCCGCCGACGGCCGGGTCATCGCCGCCAACAGTCCCATCCTGTATGCCATCTCCGCCGGCACCGTGAACCTGAAGGTGGTGGCCGGTGATGTGGTGAAGAAAGGCCAGGAGCTGGCGCTGATCGACAGCCCGGAACTGCGCAGCAAACTGGCCCAGGAAGAAGCAACGCTTGCCGGACTGGAAGCCGAATCCAGCCGTGCCGCACTGGACGCGACGCTGACCCGTGCCAAATCCCGCAAGGACACCGACCAGGCCGGCATCGAGAAAGTCGCCGCCGAGCGTGACCTGCAGCGCTACCAGCGCGGCTTCGATGGCGGTGCCGTACCGCAGATCGACCTGGCGCGCGCCCAGGATGCGCTCAAGAAGGCCGACATCAACCTGGTCAACGCCCAGGCCGATACCCGGCTGCAGGGCCAGGGCGCCGACCTGGACGCGCGCAACAAGCGACTGCTGGCCGACCGCCAGCGCGCCGTGGTGGCCGAGGTCAAGCGGCAGGTGGACGCTTTGACGCTGCGCGCGCCCTTCGACGGCCAGGTCGGCCAGGTCCAGGCCGTGCAGCACACCAATGTGGTCGCCAATGCACCGGTCCTCGGCGTGGTCGACCTGTCGAACTTCGAGATCGAGATCAAGGTGCCGGAAAGCTTCGCCCGCGACCTGGCCATCGGCATGCCGGCCCAGCTGACCAGCGGCAGTGGCGAGCCCTTCGCCGGGGAGATCAGCGCGGTGTCGCCGGAAGTGGTTGGCGGTGAAGTCAACGCACGCGTGCGCTTCGCCGACAAGCAACCGGCCGGCCTGCGCCAGAGCCAGCGCATGTCGGTGCGGGTGATGCTCGATACGCGCAAAGGCGTGATGAAGGTCGAGCGCGGCCCCTTCGTTGAACAGGGCAACGGCGTGGCCTACGTGATGGAGGGCCGCACGGCTGTGCGCCGTCCGGTGGAACTGGGCGTCAGCAGCCTGGGCGAAGTGGAAATCAAGTCGGGTGTGCAGCCGGGCGACCGCATCGTGGTCTCCGGCAGCGACCTGTTCAAGGACGCCGAACGCGTCTCCGTCAACTGACAACCATCCTGGAGAGAGGACACCCCATGTACATGCTCGAAATGCGTTCGGTCGCCAAGGTTTTCCGTACCGAACAGGTGGAAACCCACGCACTGCGCTCGCTGGAACTGCAGGTCAAGGAAGGCGAGTTCGTCGCCGTCACCGGCCCGTCCGGCTCCGGCAAGACGACCTTCCTCAACATCGCCGGCCTTCTGGAAACCTTCACCAGCGGTACCTACATGCTCGACGGCCACGACGTGAGCACGCTGGGCGATGATGCGCGCAGCCGCCTGCGCAACCAGAAGATCGGCTTCATCTTCCAGGGCTTCAACCTGATTCCCGACCTGAACCTGTTCGACAACGTGGACGTGCCGCTGCGCTACCGGAAGATGAGCGCCGGCGAACGCCGCGAGCGCATCGAGAAGGCCCTGGGCCAGGTCGGCCTGGGCTCGCGCATGAAGCACTACCCCAGCGAACTGTCCGGCGGCCAGCAGCAGCGTGCGGCCATCGCCCGCGCCCTGGCCGGCAGCCCGCGCCTGCTGCTGGCCGACGAACCGACCGGCAACCTGGACACGCAGATGGCGCGTGGCGTGATGGAACTGCTTGAAGAGATCAACGCCGCCGGCACCACCATCGTCATGGTCACCCATGACCCGGAACTGGCCGCGCGCGCACAGCGCAACGTGCACATCGTCGATGGCCAGGTGACCGACCTGGTGCGCGAACCGGTGCTGGCCACCCCGCGCCGCATCGTTGCCGTGAACGAGTGAGGGCCCCACCATGTTCGCCTACTACGCCCGATTGGCGGCGCACAGCTTCCGCCGCAACAAGGTCCTGACCGCGCTGATGGTGGTTGCCATCGCACTGGGCATCGGCGCCTCGATGACCACCCTGACCGTGTTCCACGTACTCTCCGGCGATCCGATCCCGGACAAGAGTGATCGCCTGTTCTACGTGCAGCTGGACCCGGGTCCGCGCGGTGGCTACGTGCCCGGCGAGGAGCCCAACAGCCAGATGACCCGCTTCGATGGCGAGGCCCTGCTGCGCGAAGCCAAGGCAGAACGCCAGGCGCTGATGAGCGGCGGTGGCGGCACCATCGAACCGGACGGCAGCACCCTGCAGCCGTTCTCGATCGATACCCGCTGGACCTCGGCCGATTTCTTCCCGATGTTCAACGTGCCGATGCAGTACGGCCGTCCGTGGACCCGGCAGGATGACGACGGCCGTGCGCGCGTGGTGGTCATCTCCAAGGCCCTCAACGACAAGCTGTACCAGGGCGGCAACAGCGTCGGCAAGGACATCCGCATGGATGGCCAGAGCTTCCGCATCGTCGGCGTGATGAAGCAATGGAATCCCGAACCGCAGTTCTTCGACCTGACCACCGGCAGTTACGGCAAGGATGAGGATCTGCTGCTGCCGATGTCGACGTCGATGGACATGAAGCTTGGCAGCAACGGCAACATGAACTGCTTCGGCGAGAACCCCAGCGGCGACAGCTACTCGTTGAACGCCCCCTGCACCTGGCTGCAGTACTGGGCCGAGATGGACGCAGGCAAGGCCGACGACTACCGCCGCTACCTGGAGAACTACTCCAGCCAGCAGCGTGAAGCCGGCCGCTTCGAGCGCCCGCCCAACGTGCGCCTGCGCAACGTGATGGCGTGGCTGGACTTCAACGGTGCGGTGCCCAGCGATGTGCGCCTGCAGCTGTGGCTGGCGCTGGGTTTCCTCGGCGTGTGCCTGGTCAACACCGTTGGCCTGCTGCTGGCCAAGTTCCTGCGCCGCAGCGGTGAAATCGGCGTGCGTCGCGCGCTCGGTGCCAGCCGCGGCCAGATCTTCCTGCAGTGCCTGGTGGAAGCCGGTGCGGTGGGCATGGTCGGCGGCGTGCTCGGCATCGGCGTAGCCTTGCTTGGCCTGTTCGCCGTGCGCCAGCAGCCGGTGGACTACGCCAAGCTGGCCCACCTGGACGGCAGCATGCTGCTGCTGGCCATCGGCCTGACCCTGTTTGCCAGCCTTGCCGCCGGTTTCCTGCCCGCCTGGCGCGCGATGCAGGTCACCCCGGCCATCCAGCTCAAGTCGCAGTAAGTACCGGAACGAGGACTCCCATGGACATCCGCCCCATCCTCAGCACCCTGCGCCGGCACAAGACTGCTGCCGCCCTGATCGTGCTGGAAGTCGCCCTGACCTGCGCCATCGTCTGCAACGCGCTGTTCCTGGTCAGCCAACGCGTGGAAAAGATCAGCATGCCCAGCGGCATCGCCGAGAATGAACTGGTCATGGTACGTGTCAGCGGCATCGGCAAGCAGACCAACGGCATGGCCCGCACCCGCGAGGACCTGGCCTCGCTGCGTGCCATCCCCGGTGTCACCAGCGCCACCATCATCAACCAGCTGCCGTTCCGTAGCAGCTCGTCCAGCAGCAGCATCCAGCGCCAGCAGGATCAGGAGCGGCCGACCACCGATGCATCGATGTACACGATGTCCGAGGATGGCATCCGCACGATGGGCATCAATGTCGTCGCCGGGCGTGACTTCCTGCCCGACGAATACATGGACTACGCCGTCGTCAGCAAGGCCGGCTCCACGGACAAGGCGGTGCCGGTGATCTTCAGCCAGGCCACCGCCGCAAAGATGGAGCCCAACGGCAGTGCCCTGGGCAAGACCTACTACATGGGCAAGCAGCCGCTGCACGTGGTCGGCATCGTCGACACCCTGACCACGCCCACCGGCTGGGACGACAACTGGAATGAATCGATGCTGATGCCGTTGCGCCGCGGCTTCCATGAAGGTGGCATCTACATGCTGCGTACCGCACCCGAGCGCCGCGATGAAGTGCTCAAGGCCGCCGTCGCCGCGCTGGAGCGCAACAATGCCAATCGCCTGATGCGCGACAAGAAGACCTACGAAGACCAGCGCAACGACTACTTCAAGAACGACCGCGCCATGGTCGGTCTGCTGGTGACCGTGTGCATCGCCCTGTTGGTGGTCACCGCGCTGGGCATCGTCGGCCTGGCCAGCTTCTGGGTGCAGCAGCGCAGCAAGCAGATCGGCATCCGCCGTGCCCTGGGCGCCACCCGTGGGCAGATCCTGCGCTACTTCCAGACAGAGAACTTCCTGCTGGCCACGCTGGGCATCGTGCTGGGCATGCTGGCCGCGTACGCCATCAACCTCGCCCTGATGAACATGTACGAGCTGCCGCGCATGCCGCTGCTGTACCTGCCACTGGGGGCGGTGCTGCTGTGGCTGCTGGGCCAGATCGCCGTGTTCGGTCCGGCCCGCCGCGCCGCTGCCGTGCCGCCGGCGGTGGCCACCCGCAGCAGCTGAGGCGCGGCGCGCCCGCCTTGTATATCCTGCTGCAATGATGTCCGTAGCGCCGCGGCACGCCCGGCGCCTGCATTCCGCCGGGCGTGGCCCGGCGCCAGCCGAAGCTGCCACATGCCCCTGATCCTGATCATCGACGACAACACCAGCGTGGCCACCGCGCTGGACGTGCTGTTCTCGCTGCACGACATCGAGACCCTGCAGGCGACGTCGCCCGAAGAGGGGCTGGCGTTGCTGCGCGACCATCCCGTTGACCTGGTGATCCAGGACATGAACTTCACCGAAGACACCACGTCGGGCGAGGAAGGCCAGGCCCTGTTCGCGCGCATCCGCGAAGCGCATCCCGACCTGCCGGTGATCCTGCTGACGGCGTGGACCCACCTCGGCACGGCCGTGGACCTGGTGAAGGCCGGCGCGGCTGACTACCTTGCCAAGCCCTGGGATGACCGCAAGCTGCTGACCACGGTCAACAACCTGCTGGAACTTTCCGAGGCGCGCAGGGAGCTGGACCAGCGCCGGCAGCACGAACTGCGCCAGCGCAGTGACCTGGCGCAGCGCTACCAGCTGTGTGGTGCGGTGTTCGCCGACCCGGCCAGCGAGCGGGTGATTTCGCTCGCCTGCCAGGTCGCCCGCTCGGCACTGCCGGTGCTGATAACGGGCCCGAACGGCGCCGGCAAGGAAAAGATCGCGGAGATCATCCAGGCCAACTCGCTGGTGGCCAAGGGACCGTTCGTGGCCGTCAACTGCGGTGCACTGCCGGCAGAGCTGATCGAAGCGGAGCTGTTCGGTGCCGAGGCCGGCGCCTACACCGGTGCCAACAAGGCGCGCGAAGGCAAGTTCGAGGCAGCCGACGGTGGCACGCTGTTCCTTGATGAGATCGGCAACCTGCCCCTGAGCGGACAGATGAAACTCCTGCGCGTGCTGGAGACCGGCCGCTTCGAGCGGCTCGGGTCCAACCGCGAGCGACGCGTCACGGTGCGGGTGGTCAGCGCGACCAACGCCGGCCTGGGCGCGATGATCCGCGAGGGCAACTTCCGCGAAGACCTGTATTACCGCCTCAACACGGTGGAACTGGCGCTGCCGCCGCTGGCCGAGCGTCCGGGTGACATCCTGCCACTGGCCGAGCATTTCCTGTCCGGCGACACGCCGCTGTCCAGTGCGGCGAGCGCGGCGCTCCGACGCCATCCCTGGCCCGGCAACGTGCGTGAGCTGCGCAACGTGATCCAGCGCGCCGAACTGCTTGCACAGGGCAAGCGGATCGAAGTTGCCGACCTCAACCTGCCCCGCACCACCGCCGCGCGGGCGACATCCAGCGCCGTCGATCCGGACCGGCAGCGGATCGAAGCCGCGCTGGCCAGCAGCCACGGCATCATCGCCCAGGCGGCCGCCGAGCTCGGTCTGAGCCGGCAATCCCTGTATCGCCGCATGGACCGCTTCGGCATTCCCCGCGAATGAGCCCGACGTCGTTCACGTTCCGGTTGTTCCTGCGGCTGCTGCCTGTGTTGGCGCTGGCCGCCGCGCTGCCCTGGTTGCTGGCGTACTGGCTGGACCACGGCTGGGTCGTGGCCCTGCTGTCCGGCGGGGTCCTGCTGGCGTTGATGTGGTTCAGTCTCAACCGCGCCATCGCGCCGGTCCGCTCCTTGATGCGTGCGCTCTCCGGCGTGGTCAGCAGCTACAGGGACGGGGAGTTCAGTTTCAGCGTGCACTGGCCCGCCGACGACGAACTGGGCCACCTCGTGCAGGCTCACCGCGAGCTCGGGGACGTCCTCCGCGAGCAGCGCCAGTCGCTGGTGCAGCGCGAACTGCTGCTGGACACCATGGTGCAGAACACGCCGGTCGCGATGCTGTTGCTGGCCGCAGGTGGGGACGGCATACAGCGCGTGGTGTTCTCCAACCTGGCCGCGCGCAAACTGCTGCACGGCGGCTACAAGCTGGAAGGCCAGCGCTTGGCCGAGCTGCTGGAGCAGATGCCGCTGGCCCTGCGTGATGCGATCTCGCGCGGCGGTGACAGCCTGTTCGCCGTGCGCGACGACGAAGCGGAAGATGAGGATGACGAGCAGATCTATCACCTGTCGCGCCGCGCCTTCCATCTCAACGGCCGCCCGCACGACCTGCTGCTGATCCGGCTGCTCACCGCCGAACTGCGCCGTCAGGAAGTGCAGACCTGGAAAAAGGTCATCCGGGTCATCAGCCACGAGCTGAACAATTCGCTGGCTCCGATCGCCTCACTGGCACATTCCGGCGGCGAACTGGTCCGGCGTGGACGGTATGACCGGCTGCCGGAGATCTTCTCCACCGTGGAGGATCGTGCACGTCACCTGGAAGGCTTCATCCGCGGCTATGCGCGCTTTGCCAAACTGCCGCAGCCCCAGTTGCAGACTGTGCACTGGGCGCCGTTCCTGGCGAGTCTGCAGCAGCAGATCCCCTTCCAGATGGCGCCGCTGGACGAGGCGCTGCACAGTCGCGTGGACATCGCACAGCTCGGGCAGGCGCTGTTGAACCTGGTCAAGAACGCGCATGAGGCGTGTGCGGAAGCCGATCCACCCAATGACGACGTCCAGGTGCATGTAACCCGGTTGCCACAATGGGTGCGGCTGGACGTACTGGATCGTGGCAAGGGCATGAACGAAGCCGTGCTGCAGAACGCGCTGACGCCGTTCTATTCCACCAAGCGCAACGGCACCGGCCTGGGCCTGGCGCTGACCCGCGAGATTGTCGAAGCGCACGGCGGCCGAATCGCCCTGCAGAACCGTCCCGAGGGCGGCCTCTGCGTGTCGCTGCTGCTGCCTGCCGCCTCGTAGGGCCCATTCCCACCAGCTCGCGCGCAGCGGCGTACCGTTGAGCCGAACCAGGGTCGGCGTGCGCAGGGGACCTGAGGCGGCCGGATGCCGCCGGGCATGGCCCGGCGCTAGAGGGCCGCTGGCCGGATCATTTCTTCTGTGGCCGCTGCCAGCCCTCCACGACCTGCTGCGGCGCGCGCGCGACGGTCAGTTTGCCGTCCGGTGCAGTGCGCGTGATCACCGAGCCCGCGGCGATGGTGGCGCCTTCTCCGATCAGCACAGGGGCTACCAGCGCGCTGTTGGAGCCGACGAAGGCGTTGTCGCCGATGGTGGTCTGCGACTTGTTCACGCCGTCGTAGTTGCAGGTGATGGTGCCGGCGCCGATGTTGACCTTGCTGCCGATCACCGCATCGCCCAGGTAGGTGAGATGGTTGGCCTTGCTGCCCGTGCCCATCCTGACCTTCTTGGTTTCCACGAAGTTTCCAACGTGCACGCCATCGGCCAGCACGGTGCCCGGGCGCAGCCGCGCGAACGGGCCGATCTGCGCAGCGCCCTCGGTCACCACGCCTTCGACATCGCAGTGCGCCAGCACCGTGGTACCCGGTCCGAGCCGGACATCCTTGAGCCGGGTGAACGGACCGATGCTCACCCCGTCGGCGAGCTCGACCCGGCCTTCCAGGATCACGTTGACATCGATCTGCACATCGCGTCCCACCACGACCTCTCCGCGGATATCCAGCCGTGCTGGATCCAGCACGCGCGCGCCCTGCACGCACACCGCCTGCACCGCACGCGCCTGCCAGGCGCGTTCGAGCTGCGCGAGCTGCCAGGGGTCATTGGCGCCTTCGGCCTCCTGCGGGTCGGCGACCAGGCTCATGTCCGCTGCGGTGTACTCGTTCGAGGCGAAGGCGAACACGTCGGTCAGGTAGTACTCACCCTGCGCGTTGGCATTGGACAGCTGCGAAAGCCAGCGCCGCAGTGCGGTGGACTCGGCGGTGATGATGCCGGTGTTGATGGTGCGGATGCGACGCTGCTCTTCGCTGGCGTCTTTCTGCTCGACGATGGCGCCGACCTTGCCTTCGGCATCGCGGACGATGCGTCCGTAGCCGCTCGGGTTCTCCATCTCCGCCGCCAGTACCGCCAGCCGGCCCGGCTGGTCCAGCAGCTGTCGAAGCGTCTGCGCACGGATCAGCGGGACGTCGCCGTACAGCACCAGCACCTGCGCGGCGTCGGGTACCTCGGGCATTGCCTGCGCGACGGCATGGCCAGTCCCCAGCTGCTGTGACTGCTCCGCCCAGATCAGGTCCGGTTGACCGCCAAACCGTGTCCGGACGGCGTCACCGCCGTGGCCGTAGACGATATGGATGGCATCGGGATTCAGTTCGCGCGCGGTGGCGATGACATGCGCCAGCATCGGCTGTCCGGCGATCGGCTGCAGCACCTTGGGCAACGCCGACTTCATGCGTTTGCCCGCGCCGGCGGCGAGGATGATGACGTGCAGGGCCTGGGTCATGGAGAAGCGCGTTCCGTGTTGGTTTTTCCGACATTCTAGAACGCCGGCCGTTAACATGACTCACGCGCCCTGCATGTTCCCGCTTCGTCCATGACCCTGCTCCGACAAGGTGGCTCCTATCTCGTCATCGGGCTGCTCCAGCTGCTGCTGGATGGCGCTGTATTCATTGCCGTTACCGCGTTGGGCATGCCGGTGCTGCCGGGCAACCTCGTCGGACGGGCCTGCGGCATGCTGTTGGGGTTCTGGCTCAATGGACGCTACACCTTCGCCAGCGGGGGCACGCAGCGACTGGGCTGGGCCCGCTTTTCACGGTTCATCGTCCTATGGGCCGTCATCACCGCCCTGAGCACGGCGCTGGTGGTCGCTGCCGACCACGCGCTGGGGCTGCAGTACGCGTGGCTGGCCAAGCCAGTCGTGGAAGGGGGGCTGGCGCTGCTCTCGTTCGTGTTGATGCGCTGGCTGGTCTACCGCTGACACCGGGCCCCGCCTCCGCGTCACGCACCGCGTGGTGACGCGCCTGCTCTTTGCGCGTTGGCCTCGCCGCTGCCGTCCAGACTGCAGAAGCCGACCAGCGCACGCACCAGCGCGGTGTGCTGCAGCACGGACGGCGTCGACTGATCCACGGCGTCGGCCAGCCGTGCGCCACACGTTGCGGTACCGCGTACCGGTTCCAGACGCGGCCAAAGGGCGAGCAGCTGCGTGTCGACGCGGTCGATGGCACGTCGCAGCGCGTCGAGTGGCGGCGCCCGGGGTGGCACCTGGCCTGCCGCATAGCGATGGAACGCCACGTACTGGATGAGCTTGTTCGCGTCCATTGCCTGCCGATAGAAATGCACCACCCGATCCGGATCCAGGCCAAGGTCGACTGCTCGGGCATGCTTGTCCTGCAGCACCTGCGCTTCGCGTGCGGGATCATCCACGGGGCGGCCCGCCGGGTATTTGAAGGCGGCCACATCCTGCCCGATGGCATTGCGGCGGGCCACCAGCGCGACGAAGTCGTCGATCGGGGCGGCCTGCACCGCGCCCGGCAGCAGGACGCAGAGCGCGAGGAACGTGGGCAGGGGGTTGGCTGGCATGTCGTGTCCTCAAAGAGCCGGGATCACAGCATGGCGCCGTGCGCGCGGGGTCGCGGGGAACGGACGCACGCGGCAGCGCAACGCGACCCCTGGTGCCCGGAAAAAGCAAAACGCCGGCACAGGGCCGGCGTCTGCAACACATGCGACAGGGGCGGAAGCGGCAACAGGCCCTTTCCGCGTTGTCTCAATGCTTCATGTTCCTGCGCAGGCGCTCCAGCGCCTGCAGCTGGGCGGTCACTTCGGCCAGCTTGCGCTGGGCCTCGGCGATCTCCATGCCTTCACCGCGGTTGGCCAGCATGCGCTCGGCTTCGTCCTTGGCCTTGCGTACGGCGGCCTCGTCGATGTCCTGCGCACGGATGGCGGTGTCAGCCAGCACGGTGATCACCTGCGGCTGCACTTCCAGGATGCCGCCGGAGATGAAGAAGTCCAGCTGCTCGCCATTGGCCTGGGTCACTACCACCTTGCCCGGCTTGAGGCGGGTGATCAGCGGTGCGTGCTTGGGCGCGATGCCCAGCTCGCCCAGCTCACCGGTGGCCACGACCAGGGTCGCTTCACCCCGGAAGATTTCCTGCTCGGCGCTGACGATGTCGCAACGGATCGTGCTCATGCAAATCTCTTCACTGTTCGCGGCGGCACGCTGCCACCGGGGAGGAGCCACGGCACGGGCGGATGCCCGACGCCGGTGTCAGGGGGGCAGGGAATCCCCTGCCCGTCCTGGATCAGGCCTTCTCAGCCATCTTCTTTGCCTTCTCGACCGCTTCTTCGATGCTGCCGACCATGTAGAACGCCTGCTCCGGCA
>JAZBLM010000038.1:0-26214 GCA_037033225.1 Pseudomonadota bacterium | reverse complement strand
AGCGGCCGTCACTACCGGGCCTGGAGCATGACGGCCAGCGGCCGTCACTACCGGGCCTGGAGCATGACGGCCAGCGGCCGTCACTACCGGGATGCGTCAGGGGGTGGCGAGGCGGCGGGTACGGGCGTGCTGGTCGGCCATGGCGCGGTCCAGTTCGGCCTGCAACGCCGGCTGCTGCACCGGGGCGTCCAGCACGAACACCTTGATGCCATGCGCCGGCACCTGCACCTTCAGGCGGCTGCCGACCTGCTGCGTGCCGCCGTCGAGCGCATCACGCCACAGGCCAGCCTGCAGGTAGCGCTTCACCTCGAACGTCTGCGCCGCGTCCCCCTTGTTCAACAGGACCAGCGCGGTCTGGCTGACCTCGCCCTGCTGCAGCACGCGATAGAACACTGCCGTGTTGCCCTGCAGACGCTCGTTGACCTGCAGCCCACGCTGCAATGCCGGAGTCGCCTCGCGAAGCCTGGCCACGCGCTGCAGCGGCCCGAAGATCGGGCTCTGCGGCGCGGCGTCCACGCGCTGCTGGCCGAAGTACGCCCGGTTGCCGGCGTGCTCGGCACGACCGCGCATGAAGCCGGTTTCGGAACCGTAATACAGCACGGGGATGCCGCGCGCGGTAAACAGCCAGTTGTTGGCATCGATGAAACCGTTGTCGGTCGCATCCAGGCGCGGCATGTCGTGGTTGTCGTAGAAGCTCATCAGCTCGTACGGATTGGCGTACGGTCCACCGAGCAGGTGCAGCGGCTCGGCCAGGGTTTCGTAACCCTTCTGCTTGAGCCCGAACGTCTCTTCCATTGCGCCGCGCGAGGGGAAATCGAGCACGCTGACATTGGCGTTGGCCGGCCACGTATGCTCGGCGATCTTCGCCGCATCGTAGTCGAAGGCCTCGCCGAACATGAACATGCCCGGATGCTCGGCGCGCACGCGGCGCACGAACTCGTTCCACCACGGATGCGGCAGCCAGCCGATGGTGTCGATGCGCAGTGCATCCACGCCCTGCGCGGTCCACTGCAGATAGGCGTTCACCAGGTACTCCATGACCACCGGATTGTCCTGGTTGAAGTCACCCAGCTCGGCCAGGTTGCCGTCGAAGATGGAACCCTTCGCCGAATCCACGGGGCCGATGTTGTTGTAGAAGGCATGCAGCGGATTGCGCTGCGGATCCAGCTGCTGTGGCGCCAGGTTCTGGTGGTCCGCAACCAGCGTGCCGTCTTTGTCGAAGAGCTGGCCAAACTGCGGCTGACGGACCGGCATGGTCCACGCGGGCGAACCATGATTGCCGACGATGTCCAGCACCACCTTCAGCTTGGCCGCGTGCAGGCCCTTGGTGAAATCGGCGAAATCCAGCCCGGCGCTCGGCAGGTGCTCGTCAAGCTTGTAGAAGTTGATGCCCCAGTAGCCGTGGTAGCCCGTCTTGCCGCGGTCGGTCAGGGTGCTGGTGCAGCTGATTTCCTTGCTGCCGGTGAACGCCTGGTCGGGGTTGTCGATGATCGGCGTGATCCATACCGCACCGAAGCCCAGGTTGCGGATGTAGTCGGCGTTGTCCAGCACGCCCTTGAAATCGCCGCCCAGGTAACCGATGTTGCCATCCACCTTGTCCGGGCATGGCACCGGAATGTCGAACGTGCGGTGCTTGCCGCCTTGGTCGCGGTGGTCATTCGACGGGTCGCCGTTGACGAAACGGTCGGTGACCACGAAGTACACCGCATCGCGGGCGAAGGGCTCGGTCGTGCCCACGTACTCCGGTCGCGGGGCAGCGCTGGTCTGGCCAGCAAACAGAGCGAAACCGACTGCAACAGAAAGACCCACACGCATCACACCACCTCCGGACGGGACGGAACCCGCAGTACGCACAGGCCGGCCACGAGCAGGCTGCAGCCCCCCAGAACCAGCACCTGCATCGGTTGGCCACCCAGCCAGGCGCGCAGGGCAAAGCCCAGCGCACTGGCCGCGACCAGCTGCGGAATCACGATGAAGAAATTGAAGATGCCCATGTACACGCCCATCTTCGCTGCCGGCACGCTGTCCGACAGCAGTGCGTAAGGCAGTGACAGGATGGACGCCCACGCGAAGCCCACGCCGACCATCGACAGCAGCAGCCAACGCGGGTCGTCGATGAACATCATCGACACCAGTCCGGCCCCGCCCAGCCACAGGTTGACCAGGTGGCTCCAGCGCAGGCCGATCGCACGCACCATCAGCGGAATCACCAACGCAGCCAGGGCGGCAAAGCCGTTATAGGCACCGAACAGCACGCCGACCCAGTTGGCCCCTTCGTTGTAGGCGGCCGACTGCGCATCGGTCGAACCGAAGTGCGTCCCGGCCACCGCGGCGGTGGTGTAGATCCACATGGCGAACAGGGCGAACCAAGAGAAAAACTGCACCCAGGCCAGCCGCCGCATGGTGCCCGGCATGTTGCGCAGGTCATCGACGATGGTCGCCAGCATGTGCGTGCCCGGCACCACCCGCGCCACGCCCAGCAGCAGGCCGTAGGCCGCGCACAACCCCGCCAGCACGTACAGCATCCTGTCGCCATCCTGCCACGCGATCAGCGCGGCCAGCACCACGCCGAGCAGCACCCAGCCACCGATCTGGCCCCACGGTGGCACGCCGCGCGCGGTGACCGCATGCGCCTGGGGTGGCTCGGCATCGGCAAATCCAGCCAGCTCGGGCGGTGAGTACTCGCGCGTGCTCAGCACCGTCCAGGTGATAGCTGCCAGCAACACCCCGGCACCGAAGTAGAACGCGTAGCGCACGGTGTCGGGCACTTCGCCGGGTGCGGCGGTGTTGGCCACGCCGAAGTGGGCCAGGATGAAGGGCAGGAAGCTGGCGACGATCGCGCCGACGCCGATGAAGAAGCTCTGCATGGCAAAGCCGGTAGGCCGCTGGCGCGGCGCGAGCTGGTCACCGACGAATGCCCGGAACGGCTCCATCGAGACGTTGATCGAAGCATCCAGCACCCACAGCGTGCCCGCCGCGATCCACAGCGTGGGCGAGTTCGGCATCACCAGCAGGGCCAGCGTGGTCAGCACCGCGCCGATCATGAAGAACGGACGGCGCCGTCCCCAGCGTGTCCACGTGCGGTCGGAGAGGTAGCCGACGATCGGCTGCACCAGCAGACCGGTCAGCGGAGCGGCGATCCACAGCCCGGGCACGGCCTCCATCGAGGCGCCAAGGGTTTCAAAGATGCGGCTGGCATTGGCGTTCTGCAGCGCGAAGCCGAACTGGATGCCGAGGAAGCCGAAGCACATGTTCCAGATCTGCCAGAACGACAGCTGCGGCTTGTCCGGACGGTGGGAGGTGTTCGTGTTCATTCGTTGGCCTCCGATGCGGCAACCGGTGCCATCAGCAACGCCCTGACCTCTGCCGCGTTGAGTACGCCGGCGCGACCGCCCTTGCCACCGGTGTAGTGAGCGAAATGGGCCAGCGCGCTCATGTTGAAGCCGTCCTGCAGCTCGGCCTTGCAACGCCCGGCCGGCACGTCGAACTCGGCGGCGGTGGATTCCTGCAGGTCCACGCTGTGCGGCATCACCACCGTGCGTTGCTGCGCCGGCATGCCATCGCAGGTCACGGCGAGCTGCTTCACCGCTGCGGTGATGCCGGTGTTGATCGGTCCGTCGGGATTGTTGAACTGCAGCCGCATGCGCATGCGGCCGGCCGATGCCTGGGTCCATTCCCACGCGCTGACACCGCGCAGCTGCCGTTGCGGCCCGACGCAGGTCGCCGGGCTGTGCAGCGATTCCAGCGCATCGGTGCGGCGCGTCAGGCTGAAGCAATGCTGCAGTCCGTCATCGTCGAACCGGGCCATTCCGCCCTGGATCGCGCTGACCTCGCGGCCGTCCCGCCACAGCACGTGCTGGGCGGGCACGGCCACGCGCCACTGCGCACCGCTCTGGCGAATCACCGGGGCGGCGGGTGTCTGCGGGGCGTAGGCCGCGGCGTCGTGCTGCTCGCGGTTCGCCGGAGCCGCGGGCGGCAAGCTGCGGGCGGGCACCAGCTGCACCGTGGAGGTGCGGCCGTCGTGGTCCACCTCACCCGCCACCAGCAGTTCACCGTGCAGCGTGGCCGGCCTGCGCAGCACATAGCGCCTGCCGTCCATCTCCAGGCTGATCGCATCGCGCGTGCCGAACAGCTCCGGCACCAGCGCGGTCGGGAGCTTGGGCCGCACGTCGCCGTCGGCCTCCACGCCGAATACGCCCTGCAGCACCATGTCCAGATAGCCGGCCACCGACCACAGCTGGCGCTCGGAGTTGACCACCGGGCCGCTCAGCTTGCCCTCGTCGACGTGGATCTTCTGCGTCAGCAGCTCGTAGTTTTCCATGTTCGAACCGGCCAGCGCCGCGCCACGCATCAGCGAACGCACCTCGGCGGTGATCCGAGCGGCATCGTCCAGCTGGCGCGCCGCGCGCAGCGAATACGCGCTCACGAAGGGCCAGATGGCACGGTTGTGATAGACCGGCTGGTTGCCTTCCTGCGGCCAGACCACGGGACTGCCCGCCGCACTGGCCGGGTAGGCGGCCAGTGCACGCCGCGCGCGCTCGGGCGGCAGCACGCCGGCCAGCACGCCCAGCGAGGTGGCGAGCAGATCGTACTTGGCGTAAGGCACCGGATGCGCCGCCTCGCCGATGTAGCTCATGTAAGCGCCGGCATCTTCGCGCCAGAACCGCACGTCGATCCGTGCGGCCAGCGCATCCGCCCAGTCCTTGTACTGCGCAGCCAGCGTGGCGTCGCCGTTCCGGCCGGCAAGCGCCTCACCCAGCCGCAGCGCCTGGTAGTGCAGCACGTTGGTGCCCAGCGCGAAGGAGTCGCCGATGAAGCGCACGTCCTCGCGGGTCCAGTCCGGATAGGTCTGCTCGCGCCAGTCCAGGAAGGAGGTCTCGCCGCGGTACAGACCGGTGCGCGCATCGAACACCATCGCGCGGTCCTGCGCCAGCGTGCCCTGCAGCGCGTTCCAGACCTGGTCGGCGAAGGCGGTGTCATCGAGCAGGTGACGCGCGGCAAGGAACCATACGACACGGTCGCTGCTGATCGGCCAGCTGCCACCGGAACCGGTGTCCTGGGCAACGAACAGGCCAGCGGTGCGGCCATCGCGCGCTTCGGACAGCTTGAACTGGAGTGACTGCCGCGTGCGCTGTGGATCGAGCCGGGCCAGCGCCAGGTCTGCGGCGAAGCTGACGTCGCGCGTCCAGACATAGGGCCAGTTGGCGCCGGTCTTGAAGCACGCGCACGGCACCGGGCGACCTTCATTGAACGAGGGATCGCGGATCGCGTCGACGCGGTCCTGGTCCATCTCCTGCTGCGCGAGCGCGAACAGCGCATCGAACACCGGACTGGCGGTGTCGCTGCGCATCGGCTGCGCGGCGATGCGCACCTGGCGGTCGGGGGTATGCAGCACGAAGCCACCGGCCGCCACGGACTCCGCGCGCGCACGACGGCCCTCGAATTCCAGCTCGGCGGCATGAGCGGCCGAACCCAGCGTCGTCGCGATGGCGACGGTCAGGCAGATCATCTTCAGCATCGAAGCGGACGACCGGCTTGCGCCTGTCCCCCTCCCTCCCTCTTTGCAGTTGTAGGTCCCTGCCCGCCAGGCGGCGGACCGGGGCGCAACGCCTCCCTCAAGGCATCGTGCGGACATGGTAGACGGCAGGCGTGGAGGGCGCCCTGCCTGCATACGTATTCATCGCGTGCCGGGACGGGTGGGCGCGCCCGCTGGGCTAAGGTCCCCGCAGTTCCTGCGTTGCCCTGGGAGGGGAAATGTCGCTGTTTTCGTCGTTGCTGCGGGCCCGGCCTGCACCGTGGCTGGGGTTTGCCCTGCTGCTTGCCAGTCCACTGCTGCAGGCGGCCACCGCGCAGTCCGCCCGCATCGAATCACCGGGTCGCATCCTCAGGGTCGAGCTGCAGATCGACGGCGGCACCGCCCGCTACCAGGTGCAGCGCCTCGGCGAGAGCGTGGTGGATGCGTCCAAGCTGGGATTCGAACTGCGTGACGGCCGGCTGGACCGTGATTTCGAGATCATCGACACGCGCACCCGCAGCGTGGATGAGCAGTGGGAGCAGCCGTGGGGCGAACGCCGCCTGAGCCGCAACCACTACAACGAACTGACCGTGGCGCTGCGCCAGACCACCGGCGACAAGCGGCGGGTGGACGTGGTGTTCCGCGTATTCGACGACGGCATCGGCTTCCGCTACGTATTCCCGCAACAGCCGGGGCTGGAAGAAGCGATCATCGATGAGGAGTTGACCGAGTTCGCCATCGCCGCACCGTCCACCGCGTGGTGGATCCCGGCCGGCGAGCCCATCCACTACGAGTACCTGTACGCGCGCACGCCGCTGCAGGAAGTGCCGCTGGCGCACACCCCGATCACCCTGCGCAGCGAATCGGGCCTGCACGTGGCGATCCACGAAGCCGCGCTGGTGGACTACGCCGGCATGTGGCTGCGTCGCATCGATGGCCAGCGGCTGCGCGCGCAGCTGTCGCCCTCTGCCGACGGCTGGAAGGTGCGCCGCGCCCTGCCCTTCGCTACGCCATGGCGCACGCTGCAGATCGCGGACCGCGCCGGCGGACTGGTCGAGTCGGACCTGATCCTCAACCTCAACGAGCCCAATGCACTGGGTGACGTGAGCTGGTTGAAACCTTCGAAATACCTGGGCGTGTGGTGGTCCATGCACCTGGATGAGGAAAGCTGGGCGACCGGCGCGCGGCATGCCGCGACCACGGCCAAGACCCGCAAGGTGATCGATTTCGCTGCCGCCCACGGTTTCCGCGGGGTGCTGGTGGAAGGCTGGAATCCGGGCTGGGATGGCAACTGGGTCGGCAACGGGTATGACTTCGATTTCACCCGTGCCACGGCCGATTTCGACATTGACGCGCTGTCCGCCTACGGTGCGAAGAAGGGTGTGCATCTGGTCGGTCACCATGAGACCGGCTGCGCGATCGAACACTATGAGGACCAGTTGGGTGCCGCACTGGATCTCTACGCCCGCCTGGGCGTGGATTCGTTCAAGACCGGCTATGTCTGCGATGACGGCCAGGTCGACCGTCGCAATCCTGCCGGTGGGCCGCTGCTGCGTGAGTGGCATGATGGACAGTTCATGGCCCGCCATCACCTGAAGGTCGTACAGGAGGCCGCACAGCGCAGGCTGGCGGTCAATCCGCACGAGCCGATCAAGGATACCGGCCTGCGCCGCACGTACCCGAACTGGATATCGCGCGAAGGCGCACGCGGCATGGAATACAACGCCTGGGGCCAGCCGCCGAATCCGCCGGAGCATGAAGTCAACCTGGTGTTCACCCGGATGCTCGCGGGGCCGATGGATTACACCCCGGGCGTGGTGTCGCTCAAGGGTCGCAACGGCCAGGCCATCCCGAGCACGCTGGCCCGCCAGCTTGCGCTGTACGTGGTGCTGTACAGCCCGATCCAGATGGCTGCCGACCTGCCCGAGCACTACCTGCAGCATCGCGACGCCTTCCAGTTCATCAAGGACGTGGCGGTGGACTGGGAACAGACGCGGGTGCTGGACGGCGAGGTGGGAGACTTCGTGACCATCGTGCGTCGCGACCGCAACAGCCGCGACTGGTTCCTGGGCAGCATCACCGACGAACACGGCCGCGTGCTGCCCGTCCCGCTGGGCTTCCTGGAGCCAGGCGTGCGCTACCGCGCCGAGATCTACCGCGACGGCGATGGCGCGGACTTCCGCAGCAAGCCGTTCGCCTTCGTGCGCGAGACCCGCGAAGTCACCAGCGCCGACCAGCTGCAGCTGATCCTCGGCCCCGGCGGCGGCCAGGCCATCCGTTTCACCCCGCTGTAAAAAAGGGGACGGAGGGAATTAATGGAAATTAATTCCCTCCGTCCCCTTTTTGGAAACGCTTTCAGCGCGCGTGACTGCATTGAATACGTATGCAGGCTGATTCCAGCGTGCGGTGCGCTGCATACCATAGCGTCGCAGTCAGCGGCCACCGTGCCGCGACCCGCATCGGCGCCGCCGGAGCGGACCACAACTCGATTCGGCAACATTGCCTGGGAGGGGAAAATGTCGAACCACACGCGCACCGCGCTGTCTTTGGCGCTGGCCGTCGCACTGTCACCGGTGCTGGCTCATGCGCAGTCCACCACGTCCACCACCGCCACCGGCCAGACCGGCACGGCGGCCACCAGCCTGGACACGGTGCAGGTCACCGGCATCCGCCGCGGCATTGAAAACGCCATCTCGGTCAAGCAGGACGCCACTTCGGTGGTGGAAGTGATCTCTGCCGAGGATATCGGCAAGCTTCCCGACGTCAGCATCGCCGAATCGCTGGCCCGCCTGCCCGGCCTGGCCGCCCAGCGCGTGGCCGGCCGTGCCCAGGTGATCAGCGTGCGCGGCCTGTCGCCTGACTTCGCCACCACGCTCCTCAATGGCCGCGAAGTGGTCAGCACCGGCGACAACCGCAGCGTCGAGTTCGACCAGTACCCGTCCGAGCTGGTGAACGGCGTGACCGTGTACAAGACCCCCGACGCGGCGCTGGTCGGCCAGGGCCTGTCCGGCACCATCGACATGCAGACCGCTCGCCCGCTGAGCTTCCCGGACCGCGTGATCGCCGTCAGTGGCCGCTACCAGAAGAGCTCGCTGGGCGATGCGGCCAACGTCGATGAATTCGGCAACCGCATCAGCGCCAGCTACATCGACCAGTTCCTGGACAAGACCCTCGGCATCGCCATCGGTTACGCCCACAGCGACAACCCGATCCAGGAAAATCAGGTCGGCCTGTACGAGCCGTGGACCACCGAGCACACCGACAACGGCAACCGTCCTGGCCTGGCGCCGGGCGTGACCTTCAGCGACGGCATCAAGGCGCTGCGCCGCACCGGCAACAACAAGCGCGATGCCTTCATGGCCACCGTGCAGTTCCGTCCATCCAACAGCTGGACCAGCACGCTGGACGCGTTCCATACCGATGCCGAGCAGATCGACACGGCCAACCAGTTCGAGGTCAACCTCAGCAACTTCAACGGCGGCTACACCCCGGGCCTGCTGATCACCAATCCGCAGCTCGGTGCCGACGGCACGTTCCAGGGCGGCACCGCCACCGGCGTCTATCCGCTGGTGCGCGGCATGTACAACAAGCGCGAAGACAAGATCGACGCGTTCGGCTGGAACAACGAGTTCACCTTCGGCAACGGCGTGAAGCTGGTCGCCGACATGAACTACTCCAAGGCCACGCGCGATGAGCTGAACCTGGAAAACAACCTGCAACTGACCCCGATGCCACAGCTGGACAGCGTGGGCGTGGTGGTGCGGCCGAACGGCTTCTCGCAGATCAATCCGGGCCTGGATTATTCCAATCCGGACGCGCTGTTCCTGACCAACACCATTTACGGCTCCGGCTACGGCAAGGTGCCGCAGGTGGAAGACCGCCTGAAGGGTGGCAAGATCGCGCTGACCCTGCCCGCACCGGAAGCGCTGTCGAGCTGGTTCGCCGACATCGACGTGGGCGTGAACTACGCCGACCGCCGCAAGGAGAAGACCCAGGCCGAAGGCAACATCCTGCTCGGTGCGCAGGGCGATGCCAACGTCGCTCCGGACCTGCAGTACGACCCGGTCAACCTGGGCTTCGCCGGCATCGGCTACATTCCTGCGTGGAACGTGCCGGCCGCCGTGAACCGTTACATGGTGTTCAATCCGGTCAGCAACCTCGATTACCTGATCCCGAAGTCGTGGGTGGTGCAGGAGAAGCTGACCACCGCGTGGCTGCGCGCCAACATCAACACCGACATCGGCGTGGTCGGCGTGCGCGGCAACATCGGCGTGCAGATGCAGCACGTGGACCAGAGCTCGCAGTCGAACTACTTCGACCGTTCGCGTCCCGTCGGACAGGAAGTGCTGCCGATCGACGACGGCAAGACCTACAAGGACTGGCTGCCGAGCTTGAACCTGGCCTTCATGTTCCCGCACCAGCAGACCCTGCGCTTCGCCGCCGCCAAGCAGGTCGCGCGTCCGCGCGTGGACCAGATGCGGGCCGGCCTCGAGTTCGGTGTCGACACGGCGACCGGTCGTCCGGGCGGCAGCGGCGGCAATCCGCTGCTGGATCCGTGGCGCGCCACTGCCTTCGATCTGTCCTATGAGAAGTACTTCGGCGAACGTGCGTACGTCGCGGCTGCCGTGTTCTACAAGGACCTGAAGAGCTACGTCTACACCCAGTCGGTGGATGACTACGACTTCAGCGAGCTGCTGGCCAACTACGTGCCGCCGCCGGGCATGGTATCGCCGGTGCTGCAGACCGGTACATTCTCTTCGCCGCAGAACGGCAAGGGCGGCACCCTGCGCGGGCTGGAGCTGACCGCCTCACTGCCGCTGGACATGTTCACCGATGCCCTGCGTGGCTTCGGCGTGCAGGCCAGCGCGACGTTCAACGACAGCGATATCGAAATCCTGGACCCGGAAAGCGCCTCCAGCGTGGGCAGTGATCCGATCGCCCTGCCCGGCCTGTCCGACCGCGTTTACAACTTCACCGCCTACTTCGAGCGCAACGGGTTCGAAGCACGCGTGAGCCAGCGCCGCCGTTCGGACTTCATCGGCGAGATCGGCAACTTCAACGGCAATCGCACGCTGCGTTACGTGGTCGGCGAGAACGTGACCGACGCGCAGATCAGCTATACCTTCAGCGATACCAGTTCGATGGCGGGCCTGACCCTGCTGCTGCAGGGCACCAACCTGACCAACGAGCCGTATCGTACGTACGCTGGCACGACCGACCGTCCGCTGGAATATGTGGAATGGGGCCGTACCTACATGCTGGGTGTGAACTACAAGTTCTGATCCAGCCTGATGTCCGCAGAAGGGGCGCCGAGTGCGCCCCTTCTGCGTTCAACGGCTGCTGCAACCGTGCGCGATCAGCAGCGCAGGGCCAACACGCCATCGCAGTTCTTTACGGCGTTGGAGATGTTGTAGGGAAGCTTGATCGACGTTGCGTTCGCGCCCCCACCCGTACGCGTGCAGCTGGCACTCAAGCTGCACATGCTGCCCGGCATCGTGTACGCGTAATCGGTGAGCGTACAGCTCGCTGCAGCGGGGGAATTTTCGAATGCAAGCAGGCACAGGTGATCATGGTTTTCCTGCGGCACCAGCGGCTGTGGTGCGGCGTGCGCCGTAGCGGAGGCAGCTGACAGGGCGGCGACGGCGAACAGGGCAATCAGTTTCATGGTCAAACTCTTTGCGTAGTAGTGGTAGGAGAGCGAAGTCTCCGACGATGCAATGCGTCAGCTTCCACGCGGCAGCGGATCGGGGCTGCGATGCCAGTTATTGTCGGGCCTGTCACGCGCCGTCTGTGCCGCATTCCGCTTCTCCCTGCGCCCACCGGGGTCGTTGACGACAGTCCAGCGTATGTCGCCCGCCAGCCGCCATCAAAGCCCCACAAAAAAGGGACGGAGCGCATCCGCCCCGTCCCTCAAGTACCACCAACGGAGAAATCGATCAGTCGATGCGACGTGCAGCGAATACCGCATGCGCCGGCAGCACCAGCTCGGTTCCATCGACCAGCCCGGCGTCCGGGCCCGGCACCTCGATGGGCTGCCAGCTGCCTTCGGGCAGTCCATGGCGCACTGCATCTCTGGACAAATTGAACGCCAGCAGGACCACGTCAGCTCCCAGCACGCGTTCGAACAGCAGCACCGGCTCGTCCGAGGGCAGGAAGCGGATGTCGCCCGTCAGCAGCACCGGCTGGCTCCGGCGCCATGCCAGGAACCGGCGGAAGGCAGACAACACCGAGCCGGGATCGGCCTCCTGTACCGCGACGGCCTGCGCCTGGTGGTCCTGCGGGATCGGCAGCCACGGGGTGCCGGTGGTGAAACCGGCCAGCGGCGCGTCGGTCCATGGCAGTGGCGTACGGCAGCCGTCGCGCCCCTTGAAGTTGGGCCAGAAGGTGATGCCATACGGGTCCTGCAGCGCGTCGAACGGCACGTCCGCCTCGCCCAGCCCCAGCTCCTCGCCCTGGTACAGGCAGATGGACCCGCGCAGCGAGCACAGCATCGCGACCAGCATGCGCGCCAGCCGCGGATCGGCCGGATGGCCGCCCCAGCGGGTCACCGCCCGCTGCACGTCATGGTTGGAGATCGCCCAGCACGGCCAGCCTTCGGTCATCGCCCCTTCCAGGCGCGAAACCGTTTCACGGATGTACGCCGCGCTGTAATCGTCCACCAGCAGCTCGAAGCTGTAACCCATGTGCAGCCGCTTGGCGGTGGTGTACTCGGCCGTGGTCGCGAGCGAGTCTTCCGAGGAGATTTCGCCCAGGCTGACCGCCCCGGGATACTCGTCCAGCAATCCGCGCAGCGCTTCGAGGAACGGCAGGTTCTCCGGCTGGGTGTTGTTGTGGAAGTGGTACTGGTAGGCGTACGGGTTGTCCGGACTGAAGCCGCGCCCGACGCGCATCGCCGCCGGCTTGGGCGGGTTGTCCCGCAGCAGCGCATCGTGGAAGCAGAAGTTGATCGCATCCAGCCGGAAGCCGTCGACGCCGCGGTCCAGCCAGAAGCGGACGTTGTCCAGCGTGGCCTTCTGCACGGCCGGGTTGTGGAAATTCAGGTCCGGCTGGTCAGCCAGGAAGTTGTGCAGGAAGTACTGCTCGCGCCGCGGCTCCCATTGCCAGGCCACGCCGCCGAACAGCGACATCCAGTTGTTGGGCGCGGTGCCGTCCTCGCGCGGATCAGCCCATACATACCAATCCGCCTTGGGATTGGTGCGGTCCTGACGGCTCTCGCGGAACCAGTCGTGTTCGATCGAGGTATGGCTGAGCACCTGGTCGATCATCACCTTCAGGCCCAGCGCATGCGCCTTGGCCAGCAGCCGGTCGAAGTCGGCCAGGTCGCCGAACAGCGGATCGACATCGCGGTAGTCGGCGATGTCATAGCCGAAGTCGGCCATCGGCGATTTGAAGAACGGCGATATCCAGATCGCATCCACGCCCAGCGCGGCGACATAGTCCAGCCGGTCGATGATGCCGGGCAGGTCACCGACGCCATCTCCGTTGGCATCCAGGAAGCTGCGCGGGTAGATCTGGTAGATGACGGCGCCGCGCCACCATGGGTTGTTCGACATCAGGCCCCCCTCCGGGCGCGGTGGGCCCTGCGGAAACGCGGGCCGGAATGTAGCGCAAGAAGCTTAGCGGCGGGCCCTGCGGCATGGTGCTTCCTGCATACGTATTCACGGCAACGACCGCGCTTGGTCCCCTTTGCCGGCAAGGCGCGGCCCCTGTCGGCCGGGCATGCGCCGCATTTCACGGCCAGCGCCTATAATTGGCGGCGAGCCTTGAAGCCAGACCGCATGACCATTATCGAAGCCCCCCCCACCGCCCTGGGCCTGCCCCAGATCCAGACGCTCGCCGCCGATGACATGGCGGCCGTCGATGCCCTGATCCGGCGACGGCTTGCTTCGGACGTGGTACTGATCAACCAGATCGCCGACCACATCATCTCGGCCGGCGGAAAGCGCCTGCGACCGATGCTGGTGATGCTGGCGGGCCGGGCGGTCGGCGGCGCAGGTCCGGAGCACCACCAGCTGGCGGCGATCATCGAGTTCATCCATACCTCCACCCTGCTGCACGATGACGTGGTGGACGAATCCAGCCTGCGCCGCGGGCGCAGCACCGCCAACGCACTGTGGGGCAATGCGCCCAGCGTGCTGGTCGGCGATTTCCTTTACTCGCGCAGCTTCCAGCTGATGGTGGAACTGGACCGCATGCCGGTCATGCAGATCCTCGCCGACACCACCAACCGCATCGCTGAAGGCGAAGTGCTGCAGCTGCTGCACGTGCACAACCCGGACACGGACGAGGCGGCCTACCTGCGCGTGATCGAGCGCAAGACCGCTGTGCTGTTCGCCGCAGGCACCCGCCTCGGCGCGCTGGCCAGCGGCGTGGATGCCGCGACCCAGCAGGCGCTCTACGACTACGGCATGGCCCTGGGCTACGCCTTCCAGATTGCTGACGACGTGCTGGACTATTCGGCCAACGCTGAAGAGCTGGGCAAGAACCTCGGCGATGATCTGGCCGAGGGCAAGGCCACCCTGCCCCTGATCCACGCGATGGCCCACTCCGACGAAGCCACCCGCCAGCGCCTGCGCAGCATCGTGCAGGACGGTGACGCCGCCGCGATGCCGGAAGTCCTCGCCGCCATCCACGCCACGGGCGGGCTGGACTACAGCCGCCGCCGTGCGCAGGAATACGCCACCGCAGCCGAACGTTCATTGGCCGGACTGGCCGAAAACGACGCTGTCGCCGCCCTGCGCGGCCTGGCCCGCTACGCCATCAGCCGCAGCCACTGACCCGACAAAAAGGGGACGGAGGGGATTAAGTCGTATCTGGCCCGCCGGGTCAGATACGACTTAATCCCCTCCGTCCCCTTTTTTTACAGCAGGCCGATGCCGGGGATGGCGCTGATCTGGTCCGGGTCGAAGCCGGCCAGTTCGGTGAAGTGGCGGCCGCGGGCGACGTAGTCGCGATAGACACCGTAGCTGGGTGCGCCGGGAGACAGCAGCACGACGCCGCCCTCCCCGCCCAACGCGCTGCGCGCCAGCGCAACGGCTTCGGCAAGGTCGGCTGCGGCATGCAGCCCGAACCGACCGGCGTCGGCCAGCGGCTGCAGCAGCGCATGGACGCGCGGGCCATTGGCCCCCATGGTGACAATCTCCAATGGGGGCGTTTCCGATGCCATGTGGCCGACGAAATCGCTCCAGTCCAGGCCACGGTCATGACCGCCCACCAACAGCGCGATGCGTTGGCCGGCGAAACAGTCCAGCGCGGCCAGGCTGGCGTGCGGCGTCGTGCTGATCGAATCGTTCACATACGTCACGCCGTCCCGCGTCCCGATGCGCTGCAGGCGGTTGGGCAAGGGGCGGAACGACTGCACCGCCGGCGCCAGCGATATCGCATCCAGGCCCAGCGCCTCCAGCACGGCGAGCACGGCGCAGAGGTTGCCACGGTTGTGCCGGCCCGGCAGCGGCGCATCGGCGCTGTCGAATACCGGCTGGTCAGCGCGATGCACGATGTCGCCCCGCATGTGCCACCCGCGGGGCTGGTTGAACCAAACCACGTCGCTGTCGGGCAGGGACAGCGCCGCAAGGTGCGGGTCGGCGGCGTTGAGCACGGCGATGCGGGGCTTGCCCAGGGTCACCAGGGCAAGCTTGTCCTGGATGTAGCGCTGCTCGCTGCCATGCCAGTCCAGGTGCTCCGGGAAGATGTTCAGCACTACGGCGACGTGCGGATGGACGCCGCTGCGGGCCACTTCACCGGTCTGGTAGCTCGACAGCTCCACTGCCCAGTAGTCCGGTGCAGGCTGCGGCTGCAGCACTTCCAGCAACGGCAGGCCGATGTTGCCGGCCAGCGCGGTGCGATGGCCGGCCGCGCGCAGCAGGTGCGCCAGCAACGAGGTCGTGGTGCTCTTGCCCTTGGTGCCGGTGACACAGACGGTGTTGCGCACGGTTGCGTCAGCGTCTGCGTGTTCGCCGAACCACAGCGCGGTGCCGCCAATGAACTGCGTCCCGCCCGCGTGGGCTGCCTGCGCGACCGGCAGGTACGGACTGATGCCGGGCGACTTGATGACCACCTCGAACGCGCCCAGGGCGTCGGCCGTAGGCTCGCCACGAACCTCCAGCGCACCGCCGCACTCGGCACGCGCGGCATCCACTTCACCGGCAGGGCAGAACAGGGTCAGGGGCAGCGCAGGCAGCCGCTCGCGCAGCACTGCAAATGCCGCACGTCCCTCGCGTCCCCAGCCCCACAGGGCGACCCGCTTGCCGTCAAGCTGCGAAATCTGCACGTACCCGCTCCCACAACGGTGCCGGGATGCGGTGTTCGCCCTGCAGGTCCAGCATCGGCTCTACCGCCAGCTCCGCTGCCTCCAGCTGCGGCAGGATCTCATTGCAGAAACGCTTCACGAGCGCGTCTTCCTGCCAATCGGCACGGCCTGCCAGGGTCGCCATCGCTGCACGCGATTCCTTGCCTTCACCTACGCATTCGAAGGGCTTGTGGTCCTGGAATTCCAGCAACGCATCGAAGCCGGCGGCCTGGTCGGGGTCATCGAGCAGGTTGCGCCCGAAGATGCGTACCAGCCGCGCCTTCGACATGAACGGCGCAAGCGCAAGGAACACGAAATGGCACTTCGGGCAGACCCCGCACCAGCGGTTGACCGGGCGCTCGCCGAGGATGTGGAAGTTGCGGTTGCAGCTGGAAAAGTGCGCGTCGTAGAAGTCGGTCTTGGCAAACTGCCGCGCCACGGCCAGTTCCGACATCGGGCGCAGCAGCGAGTAGTAGTTCAGGTCGGCGGCGACGAAGCGCTGCACGTGGCGTCCGAAGGCCTGTTCGAAGGCCCATCCCTTCGACCACTGATGGTTGACCTCGCCGGTGCCCGGAATCTGGCTGCCGTAACTGGCCGAGCGCTCGTTGGAGAACACGACCTGGTCGGCGCCCTGCAGCAGCGCGGCCAGCACCATGATCGCCGAGTTCACTGCCGTCACCGGGATGTGCCCGTTCCAGGCCCCCTGGCGGTTGAGTTCGAACAGTTCCGGGGCAAGCGCGCGCCCGAGGTTGAGAATCGGCAGGCCGGTCCGTTCGGCGCAGGCACGGATCAGTTGCGAGCCACCGATCCAGGTGACCGTTTCCTCCACGCCGGCACGCCGCAGCGCCTCGATGCTGACCAGCGAGTCCTTGCCACCTCCGATGGCCACCAGCGCATGGGAGCGCAGTCCAAGCGTCGGTGCGGCCACCGCCTCGGCCTGCACGGGCAGGCGGAAGCGCCCGCGCAGATTCAGCCCGTTGCGATAGGCGAACTCGCCCAGTCCATGCAGGTAGATGCTTTCCACCAGCGTCGCGGTGTCCGCGTCGATCGCATAGCCATCGATGGCCACCGTGTCGGGCACGGCCGCCTTGTAGTAGCTGACCCCGGCAATCAGGTGCAGCAGCTGCAGGGCGCGTTGCACGGCTGCAGCACGCTCGGGCTGCAGCACGAACGGGGCGCCGGGCACGGTGATGGTTTCCACCATCTCCGGACCCTGGTCGAAGGCGTAGACCAGGCGTGCGACGCCGGTGTCCGCGGCGAAATCGCAGCGGACGAAGCGGAAACAGGCAACCTGGTGTTTATCGAAAGCAGTCATGGGGTATCCGGTTCAGGCGCGCCGGCGTGCACGCACGCAGGCAGGAAAGCAGTCAGAGGGCAGGTGGCACCGACAAGTAAACGCAGTGCGCGCCTCATTCCACGACGTCCTCACAGGGCAGCGCACGCTGGTTGTAGGTACTGGCCATCACATAGCCGTAGGCACCGGCGTCGGCGACCAGCATCACATCGTCGGGGGCGGTGGAGGCCGGCAGCTTGCGCCGCTTGCCGAAGACATCGCTGGATTCGCAGATCGGCCCGACCACATCGAAGACGGCCTCGGCATAGCCGCCCTGGCGACTGAGGTTCTCGATGTCGTGCCAGGCGTCGTAGAGCGCGGGACGGATCAGCGTGTTCATGCCGGCATCCAGTCCGGCCCGACGCACGCCTTCCTTTTCCACCACCTGGGTGCAACGGGTCAGCAGGACGCCTGATTCGGCTACCAGGTAACGACCCGGCTCGATGGCCAGGCGGAATGACGGATGGACCGCCTTGACCTCGGCCAGGCCCGCCGCCCACGCCTCCAGATCGAAAGGCTCGTCTTCCTCGCTGTAGGGGATCGGCATGCCGCCGCCGATGTCGATGGTCTGCACCGAGCCGATGCGGCGGGCAAACCCTGCCAGCTCGTCGCACATCAGGCGCCAGTGCTGGGCGGTCTCCACGCCGCTGCCCAGGTGCGCGTGCAGGCCGACCACGGTGGCGCCGAGTTCGGTCGCCACGCGCACGAACTCGTCCACGCGCGCCATCGGCAGGCCGAACTTGGACTCCTTGCCACCGGTTCGCACCTTGGCATGGTGGCCTTCACCACGGCCAAGGTCCACGCGCAGCCACAGCTCGCGGTTGCGGAACACGTCCGGCCAGCGCTGCAGCGCTTCGACGTTGTCGACGGTGACGGTGACACCCAGAGCAAAGGCCGCTTCGAACTCGTCGCGCGGACAGAAGCTGGGGGTGAACAGCACGCGCTGCGGGTCCAGCGAAGGCAACACGGTGAACACGTGCTGCAGTTCGCCGTGGGACACGCACTCCAGCCCGAACCCTTCGGCCTCGAGCGTCTTCAGGATGGCCGGATGGCTGTTTGCCTTGATGGCGTAGTAGCGCTGGTCGATCTGCGTGACCGCGGCCAGCGCACGGGCGCGGGCGCGGACCGTCGGCAGGTGATAGACATAACGGGGGGTGCCTGCCTCTGCCAACTGCAGCAGCTGGGCGCGCTGGCCGCGCCACCACGGTGTGCCGCGGGGGCGTACGGTGCCGGCGATTTCCCGCCAGCGTGGCCCGAACACGGCGGTCTCTTCCACCGGCATCGCGCCGCTGTCGATCAGCTCGGCGTGCAGGATGGGCAGCAGACCATCGGCGTCGGTCTCGTCGATGACGAAGGTCAGGTTGAGGTCGTTGGACGACTGCGAAATCATGTGCACGCGCTCGCGGCCGAACGTGGCCCACACGTCCGACAGCTTGTGCAGCAGCGAGCGCATGCCACGGCCAACAAGGGTGATCGCCGCGCAGGGCACGATGATCTTGACCTTGCAGATCTGCGACAGGTCCGCCGACAGCGCGGCCAGCACATCGGTGTTGACCAGGTTCTCGGACGGGTCGAGTGACACGGTCACGTTGGTTTCCGCCGAACCGATCAGGTCTACCGACAGGCCGTGCTTCTTGAACAGGGCGAATACGTCAGCCAGGAAGCCAACCTGCTGCCACATCCCGATGCCTTCCATCGACACCAGCACGATGCCGTTGCGTCGGCTGATGGCCTTGACGCCAGGAACCGGGGCCGCGTTGCCGTCGATGCTGGTGCCCGGCAGCTCAGGGCGCTCGGTATCCAGAATGGCCATCGGGACGCCGGCATCCCGGCACGGTTTGATCGAGCGCGGATGCAGCACCTTGGCGCCGGTGGTGGCGATTTCCTGCGCTTCGTAATAATCCAGGCGGGTCAGCAGCCGGGCGTCGGGCACGTCCTTCGGGTTGGCACTGAACATGCCCGGCACATCGGTCCAGATTTCCACCCGGCTCGCACCCAGCAGCGCGCCGAAGTACGCCGCGGAGGTGTCCGAGCCGCCGCGACCGAGGATGGCGGTACCGCCGTCGGCGTGGCGGGCAATGAAGCCCTGGGTGATCAGCAGCCGGTTGGGCTGGGCACGGAACCGCTGCGCCCATGCCTCGTCGGATTTCCATTGGCAGTTGACCGAGAGGCGCTGCGACCAGGGGCTCTGGTTGGGCAACGGCGGCAAGGCATCCAGCCACTGGCGTGCGTCCATCCAGCCCATGTCCAGGCCGTTCTGGTGCAGGTAGGCGGCACCGATGCGGGACGACAGCAGCTCGCCCTGCCCAAGGACCTCGGCCTGCCAGTCCAACGTGCGGGTCGCTGCGCGACCGTCGTCCAGCAGCGCCTGCAAGGCATCCAGCCGCTCGTCCAGCACCGCACGCGGCAGCTCCAGTTCGTCGAGGAATGCCTGGTGGCGCTGCACGAGGGCGGCGATGCGTTCGTGGCTGTCGGCAGCACCATCAGCGATGGCGGTTAGCTCGTTGGTCACTCCGGACAGCGCCGAAACCACTACCAGTACGCGCGAGCCGGTTTCCTCCGCACGTTTCTTCGCCAGTTTCCCTATCGTGTCCCAGCGATGGCGACGCGACACCGAGGTGCCGCCGAATTTGAGGACGATCCAACGATCGACAGGGGAAGAAGCTGGCATGGGGGTATTCAGATCCAGGGGGGGAAACCGCCCGCAGGGGCGGGTCCTCGATTCTAAGCGAAGCATCCGCGAATAGGCGCAGGGGCGGCGGAACGGCCTCGTTCCGCCCCCTCCCGCTCACAGCCGGCAGGGGCGCCGTGCGATACCCGGCCCGGCAAGGGCGAAACCGCGCTCCCCGTTTCGCTATCCTTGTTGTCTTTGCCGGAGCCCTGCTGATGCCTGTCCGCCGTTTCATGCAGCTGGACGTGTTCTCGCCCTTCCCCGGGGCGGGCAATCCGCTGGCCGTGGTGCTGGATGCCGAAGGGCTGGACGATGCGGCCATGCAGGCCATTGCGCGCTGGACGCGCTTGCCCGAAACCACCTTCGTATTCCCGCCGCAGATCGCCGGCAGCAGCTACCGGGTGCGCATTTTCAGCCCGCAGAAGGAAGTGCCGTTCGCCGGGCATCCCAGCATCGGGACCGCGCACGCGGTGCTCGAGGCCGGGCTGGTGTCACCGCTGGAAGGACGCATGGTGCAGGAAGGCATCGTCGGCCAGTTGCCGCTCCGGATCGAGGGCGAAGGCGCGCAGCGACGCATCGGCGTCAGGACGCCACGCGCATCCGTTGCGGAAATCGTGCCGGCCAACGACCCGCGTCTGTGCGCTGCGCTTCGTGGCTGGCCTCTGGGCACGCTGGACCCGGCACGCATGCAGGGCGGGCGCAGCTGGTGGGTGGTCGAGGTGGCCGGAGAAGCCTCCCTGCGCGGACTGGCGCCGGACTGGGATGCCATCGCCGCGCTGGCCGGATCAACGGACAGCATGGGCATCTTTGCCTACGCGCGCAGCGAGGGGCAGGACTGGGATCTGGCTGTGCGTGCGTTCGTGGGCAACGGACGGCGTTTCGAAGACGCGGCGTCGGGAGCGGCAAACGCGGTGCTGGCGGCGTGGCTGCATGAGCAGCGCGCACTGCCCGGGGGGCGCAGCGATTACGTCGTAAGCCAGGGGCGGGAGGTGGGCCACGATGCGCGGCTGCACCTGCATGTCGACGGCGAGGGAGAGGTGTGGTCCGGCGGGCAGATCCTGACCGTCATCCGCGGCACGCTCGACTGGTAACGCACTACAGCGAAAGGCGCCGGAACACGTCCCGGCGCCCTTGTGACTCAGCCCAGCAGTTCGGCTTCCATCTGGATCGGCACCGCACTCAATGCCTTCGATACCGGGCAGTTCTGCTTGGCGTCGTCGGCAATTGCGCGGAACCTGGCCGCTTCGATGGCGGGGACCTTGGCTTTTACCTTCAAGGTGATCGCCGAGAGCTGCGGGCCCCCTTCCATCGACAGGTCCACCTTGGCCTCGGTATCCAGCGACTCCGGCGGGAAGCCCGCTTCGGTCAGCTTGGCCGACAGCGCCATGGTGAAGCAGCCCGCGTGGGCGGCCGCGATCAGTTCTTCGGGATTGGTGCCCTTCTCGTCGCCGAAGCGGCTGCTGAAGGCATACCGGGTGTTTTCCATCAGGCCGCTCTGCGGCGTGCTCAGCTGGCCGCGACCCGTCTTCAGGTCGCCTTCCCAATGTGCGGTGGCGTGGCGCGAAATACCCATGTGTGTCTCCTTCGGTTGAATTCGTACCTACCGTACGCAGCGGCGCGTTAGCGCTGCGTCGCCTGCTGCGATGCGGTGCTGCAGGGCGGGCCGACGAACGGTGGCGTGCATGCGGGACGCTGGCGCGGGTCCGGCTGCACGGCTTTTTCACTGCAAATTCCGCATCTTCGATGGGCGAGGCGGTGAATGCTTCAACGCTTTGCCCTCGACCAAGGTCGGGGGTGCTCGAAAAAAACCGCTTTTTCCGCGTATAACCTATTGGCGGGGCGGTGTAGTTGCCCTACATTGCGCTTGCCGACGGGGTCGGCATGACCACACAACCAACCGTTCACGGAACAGGAAACCATGGCAAAGACCGCTAAGAAGGCTGCCCCGAAGAAGGCAGTAAAGAAAGTCGCTACCAAGGCAGCCGCCAAGCCGGCCGCGCCGAAGCCGATCAAGGACGTGCTGACCAAGTCCGGCCTGGTCGCGCACATCGCGGAAACGTCCGGCGTCGTCGCCAAGGATGTGCGCGCGGTGCTGGCCTCGCTGGAATCCGCCGTCGCCTCCTCGGTGCACAAGAAGGGCGCAGGCAGCTTCACCCTGCCGGGCCTGCTGAAGATCACCACCGTCAGCGTCGCCGCCAAGCCGAAGCGCAAGGGCATCAACCCGTTCACCAAGGAAGAGCAGTGGTTCGCCGCCAAGCCGGCCACCACCAAGCTGAAGGTGCGTCCGCTCAAGAAGCTCAAGGACGCCGCGCTCTGATCGCGTCGGTCTGAAGGTTTCTCCGGACGGGACGGCGTATCGCCGTCCCGTTCGCATTTTGGGGACGGGCAGCGCGTGCGCAACACAGCGTGCCGGCGGAGTATGCCGCTGCGTGGGACGCGATGCAGCCATGCGACACCTGTCCGCGCAGCGGCAGATGCAATGCAAGGACGGGAACGTGGAACACTGCGTGCAGCGCAGGCGGTCGTCGCGTCCGCGTCGCGGCCCTATGGTGGATCCACCCCCTGAAGGATGTCCGCCATGACCGGCCCGTCTACCCGCTATCGCGTTACCGTCACTCCGATCGAGAAAGACGGCCTGCCCTGCAGTGGCCGCTGCACCATCGAAATCGAGCACCGTGCGCAGCGCGACTGGATGCGCCTGCTGGAGGCAGCGCCACGCCTGGCCGGATTCAGTGGGGATGAGCGCGCCGCCGTGCTGATCGCCAGTCAGATCCTGCACGACGTCGTGCAGCGTCATGCTGACGAAGCCGACCATCCCTTGGCCGCGCATGCAGAGCCTCTGCACACCGCCCTTCTGGCGCTGGACAGGCTGCACTCGCCGCGCTGACCCGGCGCTCGCTACACTGTCCACCTGTCTGCACAGGGAGCGGGACCGATGCGGGGTGTGGTCTGGATACTACCGATGATCCTGCTGCTGGCGGCCTGCCAGCGCGGGGAGGAAGCGACGCAAACCCAGCCTGCGGCGCCACTGCCGCGCGCGCCGAACGCGGTGGCGCCCGACGTTGCGGGCGCTGCCGCTGTCAGCGGAGGTGATGCCCTGCCCCTGCTTTCGGCGGTCGCCGCCGCAGCGCCCGATCCTGGCAGCGTGGTCCGCGACTACGCCACTCACCTGCTGCGTCGGGAGTTCGACAAGGCCGACGCGGCATGGGGCGTGGCGCCCGCGCCCGGACGCGCAGATGACGCCGCACTGAGGGACCTGCGCGACGTGGTCAGCCTGAAGGTCATCACCGAACCGCCGATCGCGCGGGATCAACAGCAGCCGACCCGGCTGATCGAGGTGCCCGTGCAGATACGCGTCGTCACGGGCTCGGCCACCACGCGTTACCACGGCTGGTACCGCCTGGTGCCCGATGCTGACCGGAGCGCGTGGCAGATCCATGCGGCCCAGCTTCAGCCGATACTGGACTGACCTGCGCTGCCACGCCCGAAGGCCGTGCATGCGCGGTTCAGTGCGATTGGCTATCTTGCAGATCCCAGTCCATCAGACGGTCCCGTCCATGCGCTTTCCCCCGCTTCTAACCCGCTTGGCCACCGCTACGGTGCTGGTGGCCGCCGCCATAGGCGCACAGGCGGCGCCCTCCATCGACGGTCGCCAACTGTCGGTAGGCGCCAGTGATGTGCAGCAGTATCTGGAAAGCAGCTTCCCGCGCACTCAGGATGCCCTCGGCGGCCTGATCGCCCTCACCATGAGTCGCCCGCAGCTGACCCTGCCTGCGGGCGAGCGGCTCAATCTGGGGATGGACGTTGCCTTGGCGACGGCCGGCGGCGCACCGACCAGGCTTGGCACGGTGAAGCTCAGCAGCGGCCTGCGCTACGACCCGCAGACCCAGGGCTTCCATCTGCAGCAGCCGACGATGGAAGACTTCGTACCGGCCCAGCAGGGCGGACGGCTGGACTCCCGTACCAAGTCGCTGCTCAACGCGTGGTTGGGCGACTATGCCCAGCGCGAGCCTATCTACCGCATCGATCCGAGCGTTGCCAGCCTGCTGGGGACGCTGCAGGTGCAGTCGGCCGAGGTGAAGGATGGCCGCCTGCAGGTCACGTTCAACCAGGATCTGGGCGCAATGGTGCCAGCGGGATTGCTCGGTAACTGAATCGAAGGGAATCGATCGTGGTCGGCCCGCCGCAGGTGCACACATCCTACCTGCAGCGCCGACGTCAGCCTGCGGCCGTGTGCGCAGGTTCGGCTGGCAGAGCCGACCGAGCCTGCGCCACCACCGTGTGTCAGGCCTCCAGCGCCTTGGCGACGGCTTCGCTGAACGCCGGAATATCGTCAGGCTTGCGGCTGGTGATCAGCGTCCCGTCGACGACCACTTCGGCATCGCGCCACTGCGCGCCCGCATTGACCAGGTCCTGGCGGACCGAGGGCCACGAAGTGACCTCGCGCCCCTTCGCGATGCCGCTGTCGATGAGCAGCCAAGGCCCATGGCAGATCGCCGCCACCGGCTTGCCAGCGGTGCTGAAGGCGCTGATGAAATGGAGCGCCTTGTCATCGGTGCGCAGGGTGTCCGGATTGATCACGCCGCCGGGCAGCACCAGGGCGTCGTAATCACTTGCCTGTGCCTTGGCCAGCGGCACGTCAACCGTCACGGCGTCGCCCCAGTTCTTGTCTTTCCACCCCTTGATGCTGCTCTCTTCGGCCGGCGAAACGACGCTGACCTGGGCGCCCCACCCTTCCAGCAGCTTCTTCGGATCGGTCAGTTCGGACTGTTCGAAGCCATGGGTGGCGAGGATCGCGATTTTCTTGCCTTCAAGACGCTGTGTCATGGGGGTGCTCCGTTGAGGGGAGCACCAGCATCAGGCCTCAGCCATGTCCCCGCGGTGATCCGCGCGTGGACGCCGCGTGGGCATCAACGCTTGGGCTGCAGCATCGTACCGGTGCATTTCTTCGATCCGCAGCGACATTCCCAGATCTTCTTGAGGCGCGCGGTATGCCGCTCCGCCAGAGTGATCCCGTAGTTGTAGACCAGCTCCTCGCCCGGCTTGATGTCACGCAGTGCTTCGATGAACACCTTGTCCTCGCGCGGATTGCCGTCCTCGCTCTCCTCGATCAACGCTTCGCAGTTGGGGTCGCAGCTGTGGTTCATCCAGCGCGCCTCGTTGCCCTTGTAGTTGGCGTCGATGACGTAGTCATCGTTGAGCGTGAACAGGAACGTGTGGCCACTCTCCACGTCGCCACTGTCGTCGGCGTCGACGTCGGCATGGCTGCGCAGCAGGCCCTTGTACTGGATGACCCGCTCGCCCTGCTTCAGCGGAGCGACGGCGAACACGCCATTGCCATGGATGGCGGACTTGCGGGCTTTGATCTTCTTCGGCATGGGCGCGACGGGCGTTCTGGACAGAGGAGCGTTGATTCTCCCTTAATCTTCGTGATTGCCAAAATCCCGGCGGCGCCCCACCATGGCGCGCCTGCCCGGGTGAACGGACCGGGTTCGCGGCTGACAGGGCGGCTTGGACCCAAGCGCATAAAAGCGTACAATTTCGGTCCGCTTTGCAATCAAGCTGCTTATCACCATGCTCCGCGTCACCAAGCTCACCGATTACGCCACTGTCGTGCTGACCGTGCTCGCCGCGCGTCCGGCAGAAGTACTCAGTGCGACCGAGCTGGCCGAGTTCACCGGCCTGGAACCGCCCACCGTCAGCAAGGTGCTCAAGCCGCTGGCCCAGGCCGGGCTGGTCGAAGGGCTGCGCGGCGTACGCGGCGGCTACCGGCTGACCCGCGCACCGGGAACGATTTCCCTTTTCGAAGTCGTGGAGGCGATGGAAGGCCCCCTGGCCCTGACCGAATGCAGCCACGACAACCACCAGTGCAACATGGCGCCCAAGTGTGGCGCGCGCAGCAGCTGGCGACTGATCAACGATGTGGTCTCCGAGGCCCTGCGCAACGTCACCCTCGCCCAGATCCTGTCCCCTCTTCCCCTTGTAGACGATCCGCAGCGCCGCGCCATCGCGGCCGCGGTCGTCTCCTGATCCACAGGCAGCCCCCATGGCCACCGACATCATCGATACCGTCGTCTCCGACGACACCCCCAACCGCGAGATCCACGAGCAGCTTGGCCGCAAGTATTCGGCCGGCTTCATCACGGACATCGAATCGGATTCCCTGCCGCCGGGGCTGGATGAAGACACCATCCGCGCCCTGTCGGCGAAGAAGGACGAGCCCGAGTGGATGACGCAGTGGCGGCTCGACGCCTACCGCCACTTCCTGACCATGCCGATGCCGGAGTGGGCGAAGCTGAAGATCGCGCCGATCGACCTTCAGTCGCTGAGCTATTACTCCGCGCCCAAGGGCCCCAAGTACGCCTCGCTGGACGACGTGCCCAAGGAACTGCTGGATACCTACGACA
>JAZBLM010000037.1:0-27234 GCA_037033225.1 Pseudomonadota bacterium | reverse complement strand
GGCGCTGGCGCCGCCAGCGCGTGGGCCGTGATGACGCCCCGCTGTCCGACAGCGCCGGTCAGGCAGCGTGCGGGGCCTGCCAGTACCCGCGGACATCGCCCCCGCTGTCAGCCGTTCAGCAGGTCGCGGACGCGGTAGCTGCCGGGCGCCTTCGCAGCAAGCTGCCGCGCGGCGAAAATCGCGCCCCTGGCGAAGATGTCGCGGTTGCTGGCCCGGTGCACCAGCTCGATGCGCTCGCCCAGCCCGGTGAACTGGACCAGATGCTCGCCGACGATGTCACCCGCGCGCAGGCTCGCATACTGCGGCTGCGCCCCACCCCGCTCGGCCGCCGCGCCCAGCGTCAACGCGGTGCCTGACGGCGCATCCACCTTTCGCGCATGGTGGGATTCCACGATATCGCAATCCCAGCCAGCCACCGCCTGCGCCGCGCGCTCGACGAGCTCGTCCAGGACCGCCACGCCAAGGCTGAAATTGGATGCCCAGACCAGCGGAATCGCGGCTGAAGCCGCCTCCAGCGCGACGCGCTGGTCGTTGCTGATGCCGGTGGTACCGGACACCAGGCCCGCACCGCGCTGCACGCACAGTGCAAGGATGGCATCGAAGCCTTCGGGCAGGCTGAAGTCGATGGCCACATCGAACGCCGGCGCGCCCTGCAGTTCCCTGGCGGAGAAATGGGGTACGCCGTCGATCACCCGCTGTGCCGGCGGGCGGCCCGTGTAGGCACCGACGACCTGCAGGTTATCGGCCTGGTCGGCGGCCAGCCGCAGCAGGGCCTGGCCCATGCGTCCTGAAGCACCATGGATGAGCAATCGCAGTGGAGTCGTGTTCATGGGGGCAGGCTAGCGGGTGTGTGCCGGTTTGCACAGAGGCAGCAGCGGTACGCCTCGGCGTCCTTCACCCGCCGGCTTGCTACCCTCGGTGTTTTCCGACCGATGCCCGCTACGATGAAGCTTGAAGACCAACTCGTGCTGGTGACCGGGGCCGCTCGCGGCCTGGGCCAGCATATCGCCCGCGCGTTCGCCTCCCACGGCGCAAAGGTCATCATCAACTACCACCGCAGCAGCGACGCCGCGCGTGCCCTGGCACAGGAACTGGGCGCGCAGGGACTGGCCGTGCAGGCCGACGTCACCGACCGCCATCAGGTGGACACGCTGCTGACCCTCGCCCAGGCACACTTCGGGCAGCCGGTGAGTACCGTGGTCAACAACGCCCTGGCCCACTTCAGCTTCAATGGCGATGCCCGCGAAAAGGCCGACAGCATCGGCTGGGCCAGCTTCCAGGCGCAGTTCGATGGCAGCGTGCGCGGCGCGCTGAATACCGTGCAGGCCTCCCTTCCGGGAATGCGCGCACAGCATTTCGGCCGCATCATCAACATCGGCACCAACCTGTTCCAGAACCCGGTGGTCCCGTATCACGATTACACCGCCGCCAAGGCCGCCCTGTTGTCGCTGACGCGCACCCTGGCCGGCGATCTCGGGCCGGATGGCATCACCGTGAACATGCTGTCCGGCGGACTGCTGCGCAGTACCGACGCCAGCGCCGCCACGCCCGAAGCACTGTTCGACCATATCGCCGGTGCCACACCGCTGCGCAGCGTGACCACGCCCGCCGAATTCGCCGACGCCACGCTGTTCTTCGCCTCCCCGTGGTCGCGTGCGGTGACCGGACAGAACCTGGTGGTGGATGGGGGCCTGGTGCGGGATTGAGCGCAGCATGGCAGCAGGCGTGAACACGCCGGGTTAACCCGCCCGGAGCAGACTGCAGCCAGTCATCATTTGCCTGGAAAGATCCCATGCGCGTGCTGCTGGCTGACGACCATCCCACCATCCTCGCGGGGATCGACCACCTGCTGCGCGGGGTCCCGCGCATCCAGGTCGTTGGCACGGCAGGCAGCGGCGACGCCCTGCTTGAACTGCTGGCCAGGACCCGCTGCGACGCCGTGGTCACCGATTACTCCATGCCCGGCAGCCGCAGTGGCGACGGACTGACCCTGCTTGGCTTCCTGCGGCGCCGATGGCCGGGGCTCGTGATCGTGCTGCACACCATGATCGAATCCCCGGCACTGCTGGTCCAGGCGCGTCGACTGGGCATCCGCCACATGGTCAGCAAGGCCGACGCCAGCGCACACCTGGCTGCCGCTCTGCACGGGGCGCTGGCAGGCGGGGAGTACCTCTCACCCACCATCCAGGCGACCCTCGGCACCCTGCCGTCGCAGGCTCACGGCCTGAGCCCGCGCGAGTACGAGGTGATCCGGTTGTACCTGTCCGGGATGTCTCTGTCGGCCATCGCCGCGCAACTGCATCGCAGCAAGCAGACCATCAGCACGCAGAAGCGCAGCGCGATGCGCAAACTGGGCGTGGTGCACGAGGTCGACCTCGTCCGTGCCTTCCACGAACACGCTGAGCTCGCGCCCGCCCCCCCCAGGCCTTCGCGCTGAGCGAGCCGTTCGTACGAGTACGAAACCCTTTCGTACGGGTACGAATTTCGAGGCTGGACCGCCTCCCCGTGCCCACCGCGAGCCTACGCTGCGGCCCACCGAAACCTGCGTGGGCCTGCCGATGCCTCTACTCCGCCACCCCGTTCGCCGCCTGTCCCTGCTGATCGCGTGCGCCATGCTGCTGCCCGGCTCTACGGCGATGGGCGCCATCCAGAATGAGCCCCTGCACTTTGCCGTGGTCGCCGAAGCGGTCCCGATTCCGGCACCTGATCCGGCATCCGTCACCCCGACCTTCCGCGCCCCCTTGGCGTCCTACCGCCTGAGCAGTCCCTTCGGGCCGCGCCGCCACCCGATCCGCGGGCGGGCACACCGCCATACCGGCGCCGACATGGCCGCGCCGCGGGGCACGCCGGTCGAAGCCGTTGCGCCCGGCGTCGTCACTGCGGTGCGTCGGCTGGGCACGGGCTATGGCCAGCACGTGGTGGTGGAACATGCCGCAGGCTACAGCAGCTGGTACGCGCATCTGCACTGCATCGAAGACGTGCTGGAAGTCGGCACCGCGGTCGTCGCCGGGCAGCGACTCGGTGCGGTCGGCAGCAGTGGATCGGCTACCGGCCCGCATCTGCACCTGGAAATCCGCCTGGACGACGTGCCGCAGGAGCCGCTGGTGCTGATCGAGGGCTCGCTGGACGCACCCGCACCCGAACCCATCATCGGCATCGCCCCGGCATGGCGCGCCAACGCGGCGCCACCCTGAGCCGCCGTTCCGGACAATGCTCAGCGTGTTTTCGGCGGCGTCGGGCCACAACCATCGCAGCCGCCGCAGGCGCCGCCTCCCGTGCCGGTCGTCGGCGCGATGCGCTCGCCCAGGGTCCGACGCCAGCCCGTCGAGCCCGGGCGCAGCAAGCGCAACGCCAGCGCCGACCGCGCCCTGCGCACGGTGCCGGGGAACTGCTTCTTCAGCACGACCCAGGCACTGGCCAGCACGGCCAGCGCGACAATCACGTACTGCGCCAGCAGCCCGGCGTCCATCAGCCGCCTCCCAGTGCCACGGTGACCTGGTAGGTCACCAGCGCCGCGATGTAGGCGGCGGCAAACAGATAGATCGTGGCGAAGCCCATCTGCTTCCAGGAGTTGGTCTCGCGCTTGATCGTGGCCAGCGTGGAGATGCACATGGGTGCATAGATGAACCACACCAGCAGCGACAGGCCGGTGGCCAGCGACCAGCCGTCGCTGACGATCGGCGTCAGTGCGGAAATCGCTGCATCGTCGTCCGGTGCCGACAGCGCATAGATGGTTGCCAGCGAGGACACGGCCACCTCGCGCGCGCCCATGCCCGGAATCAACGCGATGCAGATCTGCCAGTTGAAGCCGAGCGGCGCGAAGATCGCGGTCATCGCATGGCCGAGCTGGCCGGCGTAGCTGTAATCGATGGCCGGCATGGTCGCGTCCGCGGGCGCACCCGGGAAGGACAGCAGGAACCACAGCAGGATGGTCAGCGACAGGATGATGCCGCCCACGCGCTTGAGGAAGATCATGCCGCGCTCATACAGCCCCACCGCCAGGTCGCGCGGATGCGGGATGCGGTACGAAGGCAGTTCAAGCATCAGAGGATGCTCGCTCTTGTCGCGGCGCCACTTCTTCATCACCCAGGACATCAGCAACGCGCTGAAGATCCCCGCCACGTACAGGCCGAACAGGACCAGTCCCTGCTGGTTGAAAATGCCCACCTTGCCGTCCGGGATGAACGCGCCGATCAGCAGCGCATATACCGGCAGGCGGGCCGAACAGGTCATCAGCGGTGCAACCAGGATGGTGGCCAGCCGGTCCCGCGGATCCTGGATGCTGCGGGTCGCCATGATCCCCGGGACGGCGCAGGCGAAGCTGGACAACAACGGGATGAAGGAGCGCCCGGACAAGCCGGCTGACGCCATCATGCGATCCAGCAGGAAGGCTGCACGCGGCAGGTAGCCCGACTCTTCCAACGCCAGGATGAAGGCGAACAGGATCAGGATCTGCGGCAGGAAGACCACCACGCCACCGAGGCCGGCAATGATGCCGTCGGCGATCAGGCTGGCCAGCGGCCCTTCCGGCAACACCGCCCCGGCCTGCTCGCCAAGCCAGCCGAACAGTGCTTCGATTCCGTCCATCATCGGCGTGGCCCAGGCGAACACCGCCTGGAAGATCAGGAACATCACCACCACCAGCGTGGCCAGGCCGAACACCGGATGCAGCAGCCAGCGGTCCAGCGTGTCATCGATCTTCGCTGTGGCGGTAGGCATGCTGACGGCGGCGGCCAGGATCGCCCGCACGTCAGCATGGTAGTCGGCGTCGCGGCCATCGGCTGCGGGCACCGGCGCACCCAGATGCGGCACCATGGCGTCCAGTCGCTCGACAAGCCCTTGGGCGCCGTTGCGACGGACCGCCACCGTTTCCACCACCGGTACGCCCAGGGCGCGCTCCAGCGCCGCCACATCGATGACGATGCCGCGCCGCTGCGCCGCGTCGACCATGTTCAGTGCCACCACCATCGGCTTGCCCAGCTCGCGCAGCTCCAGCGCGAAACGCAGGTGCAGCCGCAGGTTGGTCGCATCGACCACGCACAGCAGCACATCCGGCGCCGCCTCGCCCGGGTAGAAGCCACGACACAGGTCGCGGGTGATCGCTTCATCCAGGCTGGCCGGCTGCAGGCTGTAGGCACCGGGCAGATCGAGCACCGCGAACTCGCGGCCGGACGGCGCACGCATGCGGCCTTCCTTGCGCTCCACGGTCACGCCGGTGTAATTGGCAACCTTCTGCCGGCTGCCGGTCAGCTGGTTGAACAGGGCGGTCTTGCCACTGTTGGGATTGCCCACCAGCGCCACGCGCAACGGCAGATCCGCGACCGCGCTCATGCGCCGGCTCCCGGCGTGCGGCTGATCAGCACGCGCGCGGCCTCACTGCGGCGCAGCGCAAAGCGGGTGAAGCCGACCTGGAACAGCAGCGGCTCGCTGCCCAGCGGTCCCTTGGCCACCAGGCGGACGGACTCGCCCTTCACGAAGCCCAGCTCGCGCAGGCGGCGCGCAATGGTGTCGTTGTTGTGGGCGTCATGGACGGTTTCGACCACGGCGTCGGCGTGCAAAGGCAGATCGGACAGCGTCACTCGCGCACTTTCCAGTGATAAGAATGGTTATCAATTGTAACATCGCCGCGCCGCGTCATGGCCCCTGCTCTCTGGACCGCTATGATCCATACAGGTATCACCCACTGCAGACGCCATGACAGATTCCCTGCTTGTAGAGCGCTCCGGCGCCCTCCTCACCCTTCGACTGCACCGCCCCTCCCTGCACAACGCATTCGATGACGCCCTGATCGCGGCGCTGACCACCGCCCTGGAGGACGCCGGACGCGATGAAGGCGTGCGCGCGGTGCTGCTGGCTGGCGATGGCCCGTCCTTTTCCGCGGGTGCCGACCTGAACTGGATGCGCGGCATGGCGGCCGCCAGCGAAGCCGAGAACCGTACCGACGCGCTGGCCCTGGCGCGGTTGATGCGCACCCTCGACGAACTGCCCAAGCCGACCCTGGCGCGGGTGCAGGGGGCGGCCTTCGGCGGAGGCGTCGGGCTGGTCGCCTGCTGCGACATCGCCATCGCCGGCCGGCAGGCCCGCTTCGGCCTGACCGAGAGCCGGCTGGGCCTGCTGCCGGCGGTGATCTCACCGTATGTGATCGCTGCCATCGGCGCCCGCCAGGCGCGACGCTGGTTTGCAACCGGCGAGCACTTCGACGCGGACACAGCGCTGCGCATCGGATTGGTGCATGACGTGGTGGGCGAGGACGAACTGGACGACGCCGTCGCGCGTCAACTGGACCTGCTGACCCGGGCCGGCCCCCTGGCCGCTGCGGGCGCCAAGGCGCTGGTGCGCGCGGCGGGCGGCGGCAGCGACCGCGATGCGCTCGATCAGTCCAATGCGGAACTGATCGCGCGCCTGCGCGTATCGGATGAAGGCCAGGAAGGGCTTGCCGCGTTTCTCGACAAGCGTCCACCCGGATGGACCGTGGGCGGCTGATCCGTCCTGCCCGGGGCTTCCGTCCCGGCCAAGGCTGCCCTGCCTCGCCTCATTCCTGCACCGCGCCGGATGGCCGGCTGACGTGCCATCCGCGTACATCCCTCTCGTGCCTGCCCTGCGCAGGCCACCCTGCACAGGATTCTCCGTGATTGCTGCCTTGCCTGCCTGCCCTGCTTCACCCGCCTCCCGTCCCGTGAACCCGGGGTGCGCTCGTGTCTGATCGCGTACGCATCGTGGAAGTCGGCCCGCGGGACGGGCTGCAGAATGAGAAACTGCCGGTCTCCACCGCCGACAAGATCGCACTGATCGACCGGCTTTCCGCCACTGGCCTGCGCAGCATCGAGGCCACCAGCTTCGTCAGCCCGCGCTGGGTGCCGCAGTTGGCCGACGCCGCCCAGGTGTATGCCGGCATCACGCGCCGCGACGGGGTCGCTTATCCGGTCCTGGTCCCCAATGAGCAGGGGTACGACCGCGCGCGTGCGGCCGGTGTCCAGGAAGTGGCGGTGTTCACCGCCGCGTCGGAGACCTTCAACCGTACCAACACAAACGCTGGCATCGACGAATCGCTGCAGCGCTTCGCGCCGATCCTGCAGCGCGCTGCGGCGGACGGGGTCCGGGTCCGCGGCTATGTGTCCACCGTGCTGGGGTGTCCTTACCAGGGCGAGGTCCCGGTCAGCGAGGTGGTGCGCGTGGCCCGTGCGCTGCACGCCATGGGCTGCTATGAAGTTTCGCTGGGCGACACCATTGGCGTCGGGACCCCGCGCAAGGCTCGCGCCATGCTCGAAGCCGTCGCCACGGAAGTGCCGATGCAGGCCCTCGCCGTGCATTTCCACGACACCTACGGACAGGCGATCGCCAACATCGCCGCCTGTGTGGATGCAGGCGTGCGCGTGGTCGACAGCGCCGTCTCAGGCGCAGGCGGATGTCCCTACGCAAAGGGAGCCAGCGGCAATGTGTCCAGCGAAGACGTGGTCTACCTGATGAATGGGCTGGGCCTGGACACCGGCGTCGACCTTCAGGCCCTGGCGGCGATCGGCCACTGGCTGTCCGGGCTGCTCGGCCGACCCACCGCCAGCCGTGCAGGCAGGGCATTGGCCTCCACATGACCCCGCGGCCGTGCGACGCTCCGGCCGCTGGTGAACATGCCGCCTCGCACAGCGACGCCTCCGCGCTGCTCCCGATCGCCTCTTCCGCAGCGCCCGACTGTCACTGCACCCGGGCCACGCCGGGCTCCCCTGTCGTTGCAGGCGATCGCGCCGCGTTCTTGGCTGGCGGGCGCACGCATCCGCTAGAATCGCAGGCTCTTGAACCTGCAGGACCATCTGATGCAGTTGTCCAACGTACGCGCGGTCATCACCGGCGGTGTCTCCGGCCTTGGCCTGGCCGTCGCCGAACACCTCGTCGCTCAGGGCGGCAAGGTCGTCCTGTTCGATCTCAACCAGGAGAAAGGTGCCGCCGCGGTCGCCGCCCTGGGGGATGCCTGCGCGATGTTCATCCCGGTCGACGTCAGCAATGAATCCGCGGTCACGCAGGCCATCGACCAGGCGGCCGGATTCCTTGACGGACTCAACGTCGCCGTCAACTGCGCCGGCATCCTCGGCGCTGGACGCGTACTGGGCAAGGAAGGCCCGATGCCGCTGGCCGGGTTCCAGGGCACGGTGATGGTCAACCTGGTCGGCAGCTTCAACGTCGCCAAGGCCGCCGCCAATCTGATCCAGCACAACGAGCCCGGAACGGACGGCGAGCGCGGCGTGATCATCAACACGGCCAGCATCGCCGCCTACGAAGGCCAGATCGGACAGGCTGCGTATGCCGCGTCCAAGGGCGGCGTCGTGTCCATGACCCTGCCGATGGCCCGCGAACTGTCGCGCTTCGGCATCCGCGTCAACACCATCGCCCCGGGCGTGTTCTGGACGCCGATGGTTGATGGCATGCCGCAGGCCGTGCAGGAGTCGCTCGCGGCCTCCATCCCCTTCCCTTCGCGGTTGGGCAGGCCGGAGGACTTTGCCGGGCTGGTTGCTTACATCCTCGGCAACACCTACCTCAACGGCGAGACCATCCGCCTGGACGGCGCTACCCGCCTCGCTCCGAAGTGATTCCCCCGGGTGCCGGGACGGCGCCCACCCCAACCGACCAACATTCCATGAAAGCCAGCGATATCAAGAAGGGCAACGTCGTCGAGTACAGCAACGGCGTCTACCAGATCCGCGACATCGAGCGCAGCTCGCCCCAGGGCCGTGGCGGCAATGTCCGCTTCCGCTTCATCATGTACAGCGTGCCGGGCGGCAACAAGCTCGACGCAAGTTTCGACGCCGACGACAACCTGCCCGAAGTCGAGTTGCTGCGCCGCCTGTCGACGTTCTCCTACAAGGATGGCGACGCCTTCGTGTTCATGGATGACGAGGACTTCACCCCCTACACGCTGGACGCCGACGTGATCGGCGACGACGCCGGCTACATCACCGATGGATTGGGCGGTATCCATGTGCAGGTGATCGACGACCAGCCGGTCGCCGTGCAGCTGCCTACGACGGTGGCGCTGGAAGTGGTGGAAACCCCGCCGGAGATGAAGGGCGGCACGGCGACCAAGCGCCCCAAGCCGGCCAAGCTGAGCACCGGCCTGGAGATCATGGTGCCGGAGTACATCGCCAACGGCGAACGCGTGCTGGTCAACACCACCACCGGCGAGTTCGGCGGCCGAGCGGACTGAGCCGCTGCCTGGCTCTCGCGTTGTCGGCGTCCTCCCGGCCGCACCGCCGTCGTTCGCGCGGTGCGGTCGTCGGATCTACGGCGCCTGCAGGAACTGCCCGCACCCGTGCAGCTGGCGGGTACCCACGGTCAGCATGACCTTGGCATCGAACCGGGCGCCACTCATGTCGTCCTGACAGGGCACGCGCTGCACGCTCAGCTTCACCGGCGTGCCATCGGCTGCCGCGCCGGCCCAGCCGTCCGCGCCGTGCGTAGCGCGGTCCACCGCGTAGCGCGTCTGCCCGTAATCAAGCTCCACCCGCATGGCAGGCGCGTTGCCGGCGGCGACGTCGACGCTCCACCCGGGTTCGTTGCCGGTCGCGCGGAAGGCGGCCGCTGTGTCTCCCGTCGTCGATGCTCGCTCCGCGGTGCCTTCAGCGCCAGCCTGCGCGGGGACGGCCTGCGGTTGCTCCGACGGGACCTCCGGTGCGGGCTGGCAGGCGACGGCCAGGGCGAGCACGGACAGCGTGGGAATCACAAAAAAAGAGGGGCGCATGACGGCTCCTGTAATGAATCGACAGCACGCAACCCTACCAACGCCATCGTCAACGCAGCGGGAATGCACCCGGCATGCGTTCAGCGGGGCGGCTGCGCTGCCTGCTCGCGCAGATGGGCGCCAAGCGCATCCAGGTTGGACTGCACTACTTCAAGCTCCTGCTGCTGCGAAACCGGCAGGGTTGCACGCATCTGTTGCCGAAGCTGCTTCCACGCTTGCGGCGTCCGCGTCGCGTCCTCCTGCAACCGCTCCTGCAGCCCGGCCAGCTCGCCTGCCTGCGGCAGACCATAGCCGCCTTCTGCAAGCAGCGTCGCCGGCTGCAGCCACTGCCCGGCCTGCTGCAGCAGCTGCCGCAGCTGCAAGGCGCCGTCACTGTGCGGCAGCTTGAGTACCGCCCGCTTGAGCGTGTCGCGCGCGCGCAGTTCAGCACGCCCATAAGCCGCCTGCTCAAGCAGCAGCAGTCCGGCCGTGGCCCGCACGCCGCCCCGTTGCAGCCACGGACTGCGCTCCGCCGCATCGAGTTGCAGCCACGCCTGCACATGGGAGACGGGCAGCGCCAGCTCCTTCCGCGCCGCGTCGAACAGGGTGGCGTACTGGCGGTCGCGCGATTCGAAATAGTAGCCGTCCCGGATCGCCGCGCCGCGATCCTGCAGCACGCTTTCATCCAGTCGACCCAATCGCTGCAGCCGCCGGCGCAGGCCGCGTGGGCTGATCCGTTCCACCCCGGCCTCCTGCAATGCGGGAATCCCCGCCTGAAGCAGTTTGGCCGTCTCCACCGCGCAGTTGTTGCCGATGAAGTAATAGCGACCGTCGTAACTCCAGTGAACCTGCGCGGTGCGCTCCAGCAGGCCGGCGATTTCCCCGGAGGAAAGCTGCAGCGGCAGCGACGCCAGCCCACGCAGTTCCATCTTCGTATACTCGTCCACCACCTGCTGCAGTGGCAGGACAAAAAGGCGCGATGGATAGCCTCCGCTCAGGCCGCGCCAGCTGGATATCTCGACGTCGCCGACAAACGCGCGGAACGAGAGCACGCGGTGCTGGTCCAGGTCGAGCCGACACGCCGGGCCGGGCGGGCGCCCGGGGCGGCATATCACCAGCCGCAGCATGCTGTGACCCCAGCGGCTCATCGGTACGCTGCCGCCTTCGGCGAACAGGTAATCCACCGCGTACACGCGTGCCGGATCCAGCTGCGCCAGCGTCACCGCACCCTCTTCTTCACCGGCCTGGAGCAGCGGCAGCGTGGCACTGCAGGTGCGCGGGGGCACCGGCGGCGCGCCGAAGCGATCGACCATCCAGGCGGCCATCGCCGGTCGCCGGCAGGCGTAGTCGCCGTCCAGCAGCCAATGCTCGACGTTGACTGCCAGGTACTCGGCAGCACTACGGCGTTCATAGGCGTCCGGGCTACGGTCGCTGAAGCGGTTCGGGCTGCGGCCGAGCTTCCAGGGCCGACGCTGCCATCCCGCCAGCTCACGCAGCCGGGCCTCTCCCGACCAGCCGCCTGCGCGGCCGCGGTCGGCTACGTGCACCAGTTCATGGATCAGCGTTGCCTGCGCCTCGCGTGGCGCGATGCCGCTGGCAAGCAGGCCCTTCCGCAGGCGGATCTCGCCGTTGAATGCCCGTCCCGCCACATGGGCGGGCAGGTCGTCCACCCAGCGCAGAGACACCTGGCCCGGCAACGCCGCACGCAGGCCGGCGGGCAGCGCGCGGTCGACCTCGTCCATCACGGCGAGCGCGCGCACGCGCTCTTCAACGAGCAGCCCGGCATCGTCGGAATGAAGCCCAAAGGCGGGCGCTGCCGGCGCCAGCCACAGCAGCCACCACGCCAGCAGCGCATGGCGGCGCGGGTACCGCATCAGCGCGCGAGCAGGGCCCGCGCCAGCGCCAGATCGCTGCGGCTGCGCGCAGCAGCGTCCTGTTCGCGCAGTTGCACCAGCGCTGCCTGCAGCCGCACCCCGCGGATCTGCCCATCGCTGGCCACGAAGGCGGCAGCATCGTCGCGCGCGGCAAGGATGACCTTGTCATCGCCGGAGCTGCTACCGGACGAATTGGACGAGGCACCGGACGCCGAACCAGCGGACGTACCGGCAAAGCTGGACGCGCCCGCCGCCAGGGGCAGCAGGAGGGCGAGGGAGGAGAGAGCCAGCAGGGCACGCGGTCGGGTCATCGTCGGTCTACTCGTGAAGGGATCGTGCAGAGCGTACCCGACCGATGTCGCCAATGGCGCATCAATGATCGAAGACCTTTCCCGGATTCAGCCGCGCTTGCGGATCGAATGCCCGTTTGACCGCCTTCATCAGCGCAATCTCGGCCGCTCCACGGGTGCTGTCCAGATAATCCTTCTTGACCAGGCCGATGCCGTGTTCAGCCGAGATGCTTCCGTCGAAACGCTTGAGGACCTGGGCCAACAGCGCAGTGACCTGGCCGCACTGCTGCACGAACTCAACACTGTCGGTGGCTTCCGGCTTGAGTACATTGATATGCAGGTTGCCATCGCCGATATGGCCAAACCACACCACCTCGAACTGAGGGTAGGCCTGCGTGATCAGGGCCTGGGTTTCGGCCAGGAAGGCCGGCATCGCCGAAATCCGCACCGACACGTCGTTCTTGTAAGGCGTGTAGCGCGCCACGGCTTCAGTAATGCCTTCGCGCAGGCGCCACAGCTGGGCGGCCTGCGCATCGCTCGCGCTGATCACCCCGTCGCTGACCCAGCCATTGCCCATGCAGTCCTCGAAGGCGGCCATGGCAGCGGCCTCCTGGACTTCGTCGCCCGCTGCGAACTCGGTGACGACGTAATACGGGTGGACCTGGTCGAACGGCGCCTGCGCGCCATGTGCCAGCACGTGGTGAAGCGCCTTGTCGGTGAAGAATTCGAACGCCTGCAGCTGCAGGCGCGCGCGGAAGGCGGCGAATACCTGCATCAGTACCTCGAAGCTGGGCAGCGCCAGCAGCATGACATTGCTGGCAGGTGCCGGGTCAGCCAGCTTCACCGTCGCCTCGACGATCACCCCGAGCGTACCCTCCGACCCGATCAACAGCTGGCGGAAGTCATAACCACTGGAGTTCTTGATCAGGCCCTTGTTGAGCTCGAGCAGCTCGCCATCGGCGGTCACGACCTTCAGGCCGGCGATCCACTCACGGGTGTTGCCGTAGCGGATCACCCGGATGCCGCCGGCGTTGGTGGCGATATTGCCGCCGATGGTGCAGGAGCCACGGGCGGCGAAGTCCACCGGATAGATCAGGCCATGCTCCCGCGCGGCGTTGTGCAGCGCCTCCAGCGGCATGCCGGCCTGCACCACCAGCGTGCGGTCGACGGCATCGTAGTGCAGCGGCTTGTTCATCCGTTCAAGGCTCAGCACCAGCTCGCCGTTTGCCGCCACCGCGCCACCGGACAGGCCGGTACGACCGCCCGAGGGCACCACTGCCACGCCTTCGGACGCGCTCCAGCGCATCACCGCCTGTACTTCTTCCACGCTGGCCGGCAGCGCGATGGCCATCGGCGCCGGAGTCCAGCGGCGCGTCCAGTCGCGCCCGTAATGCTCCAGATCGGCCGCATCGGTCTTCAGGCGCAGGTCGGGAACCGCCTGCTGGAGGGAAGCAATGCGCGAATCGGTCATGGTGTCCAGTTCTGTGCGGGCAAACGGTATGTAACAGGAGAGCCTGCCAGTGCGGGCGCCCAGCGTCCAGCCCTCGGCCGGAACGGAATGGCTGCACCTGCAACCATTTGCGCAGTGCACCATGGACGACCGCATCTGGCATAGTGATCAGCCCTTGTCCTACTGGCCGTGCCGTCCCATGTCGCAGAAGAAGACCTCCTACCCGAAGCAGGATATCCGCGTGCTGTTGCTGGAGGGGGTCAGCCAGACCGCCGTGGATGTGTTCACCGCGGCCGGTTACAGCCAGATCGAAGTGCATTCCAAGGCGCTGCCCGAAGAGGAACTGAAAGCCCGCATCGCCGAAGCCCACATCGTCGGCATCCGCTCACGCAGTCAGCTTTCCGCCGAGGTCCTTGCCGAGGCCAAGCGCGTGATCGCGATCGGCGCCTTCTGTATCGGGACCAACCAGGTGGACCTGGACGCGGCGGAGCTGGCTGGCATTCCGGTATTCAACGCACCCTATTCCAACACCCGCAGCGTGGCCGAGCTAGTCATCGCCGAGGCGATCATGCTGACCCGTGGAATTCCGCAGAAGAACGCCGAGTGCCACCGGGGTGGCTGGTCCAAGTCCGCTACCGGCAGCCACGAGGTGCGCGGCAAGACACTGGGCATCATCGGCTACGGCCATATCGGCACCCAGGTCGGCGTGCTGGCCGAATCACTGGGCCTGCAGGTGATCTTCCATGACGTTGAAACCAAGCTGGCGCTGGGCAACGCGCGTGCCGCGGCCAGCCTGGACGACCTGCTGCAACGCTCGGACATCATCACCCTGCACGTGCCGGAGACGCCCGCCACGCAGTGGATGATCGGCGCGCCCGAGCTGGCGAAGCTGCGCCGCGGTGCGCATGTCATCAACGCAGCGCGCGGCAGCGTGGTCGACATTGACGCGCTCGACGCTGCATTGCGATCCGGGCATGTCGGTGGCGCAGCGCTGGACGTGTTCCCGGTCGAGCCCAAGGGCAACGGCGATCGCTTCGAAAGCCCGCTGACCGCCCATGACAATGTCATCCTGACCCCGCATGTCGGCGGCAGCACGCTGGAAGCCCAGGACAACATCGGCATCGAAGTCGCCGCCAAGCTGGTGCGCTACAGCGACAACGGCAGCACCCTGTCGGCGGTGAATTTCCCGGAAGTCACCCTGCCCGAGCACGACGGCAGCCTGCGCCTGCTGCACATCCACCGCAATGTGCCGGGCGTGCTGTCACGGGTCAATGAGATCTTCTCGCGGCACAACGTCAACATCGACGGCCAGTTCCTGCGCACCGACGCCAAGGTCGGCTACGTGGTGATCGACATCACCGCCAGCGAAGCGCAGGCCACCGCCGTGCGCGAAGAACTGGCCGGCATCCCCGGCACCCTGCGCGTCCGCGTGCTCTACAGCTGAGAAAAGGGGACGGAGGGAATTAAATGGAATTAATTCCCTCCGTCCCCTTTTTGCCAGCGGTGCGCCATGCGGCGCAGTGAGGCATCGGCGGCGGGGTCGCCGGCGATTTCCGCAATATCGCGCCAGGCCAGGGCCAGCGATTCTTCGCTGACCCTGAAGGTCTCCGAGGCGCCCGCCCGGATCACGAAACGCACGTCGTAGTGCCAGTGACCGGGGACGTCCTCGCGCTCCGGAATCCAGTGCCGGTCCAGGTCGAAGATGCCCGGGTCCTCCAGCCGCAGTCCTTCGAGTCCGGATTCTTCGCAGGCCTCAGTCATCGCCACGCGGGCAAGGTCGCGATCACCATCGGCGTGCCCGCCCAGCTGCAGCCAGCGCCCCAGTTTCCGGTGATGCGTCAGCAGCACGCGCTCGCCATCGGCACTGACCAGCCAGGCGCTGGCAGTGAAATGGCCCGCAAGGCGCTCGCGGCGGAACGGATCTTCCGATGCGCCCAGAATTTTGCTGAATTCGTCAGCAAGCGCGCTCTGACAAGGCGTGCCCCGGGCATGCGCGCGCAACAATCCACGCAGCGGTTCGTCAACAGGCGCAAGGGATACCGTGAAGTCAGCCATGTCCGATACGCGTCCAGCAGAGCAGTCGGCCATTATCGCCATCAAATGTTGCACATGCACCTTGTGTATCACCTTCAGCTTTGGCTAAGGTACAGCGGGCCATTCGCATGGCCTTCACCCATTATGACGCGTCGGCGGCGATGCATCGTCGGCCATCCATGACCACCCTAGGGAAGTACCGCATGCTGAAAGCTCTGTTGAGGGTCAAACCGGTTGAGCCAGCCGGACATGTTGACGCTGGCGAACCCATCGAAGGCAGCCTGGACGGCGAAGCCACCCTGAAACGGACGCTCACGGCAAAACACCTGATCCTGCTGGGCATCGGTGCGGTCATCGGCGCGGGCATTTTCGTGCTGACCGGTCAAGCGGCCGCCAACCATGCCGGGCCCGCGATCATGCTGTCCTTCGTGCTGGCTGGACTGGCCTGCGCGCTGGCAGGACTCTGCTACGCCGAGTTCGCCGCGATGATGCCCGTGTCGGGCAGTGCATACTCCTATTCCTATGCAACGCTGGGCGAAGGCATGGCCTGGTTCATCGGCTGGTGCCTGGTGCTCGAGTACCTGTTCGCCTCGGCCTCGGTTGCGGTCGGCTGGTCCGCCTACCTCATCAGCTTCATCACCACCACGCTCGACATGCCCTTCCCGGATGCCCTGAGCGCGGCACCGATCGCCTGGACAGGCCAGGAGTTCATCTCCTCCGGCAAGCTCTTCAACCTGCCGGCCGTGCTGATAATTGCCGCCGTCTCAGGCCTGCTCTACGTGGGCATCACCCAGTCGGCGTTCGTCAACGCGATCATCGTCGCGATCAAGGTCACGGTCATCTGCCTGTTCATCGGCTTCGGCGCGACGCATATCGATGCGGCCAACTGGACGCCCTTCATTCCGGAAAATACCGGTGTGTCCGGTGAGTTCGGCTGGAGTGGCGTGTTCCGGGCAGCCACCATCGTGTTCTTCGCCTACATCGGTTTCGATGCGGTCTCCACCGCCGCTGGCGAGACCAAGGACCCCCAGCGCAACATGCCCATCGGCCTGTTGGGTTCGCTCGCGGTCTGCACCCTGGTCTACATCATTGTCTGCGCGGTCCTGACCGGGATGATGCCGTATCACCTGCTGGGCACCGACAAGCCGGTGGCTACCGCACTGGAACCTTATGCAAGCCTGTCGTGGCTCAAGACGGCGGTTGAAATCGGCGCGATCGCGGGTCTGTCTTCGGTGGTACTGGTGATGATGATGGGCCAGACCCGCATCGCCTATACGATTTCCCGCGATGGCCTGCTGCCGAAATTCTTCGGCCGGATCCACAAGCGTTTCAACACTCCCTACTGGGCCACCATCGTGGTCGGTGTACTGGCAGCCGCGCTGGCGGGCCTGGTGCCGTTGAACGTCCTGGGCGAGCTGGTGTCCATGGGCACCCTGCTGGCCTTTGCCACCGTCTGCATCGGCGTTCTCGTGCTGCGCTATACCCGCCCCGAGCTGGACCGTCCGTTCCGCGTGCCGCTGGTGTGGGTGATCTGCCCGCTGGGAGCGGCCATGTGCCTGTTCCTGTTCTGGCAGGCGTTCGTGGTGCACTGGCATCTGTTCGTGGGCTGGACCGTGCTCGGCCTGCTGATCTACTTCGGCTACGGCATGCGCAACAGCAAGCTCGCCAAGTCGTCATGATCCCCGAGGGGCCGGCCATCCATGCCGGCCCCTTCGTCATCGCGCCGCCCACTTTGCCGGCCTCCGTGCCCGCCCGTACCTGAAGACCCAGACACCATGTTCAAGCAACTGTGGGCCACCAAACATCCGCACGCCGCCCACGAAGACGCCAACGGACTCAGCCTGACGCGTACGTTGGGGCCCTGGGGCCTGACCGCGCTGGGCATCGGTGCGGTGATCGGCGGCGGCATCTTCGTCATCACCGGACAGGCCGCCGCCAACCATGCCGGCCCGGCGATCATGCTGTCCTTCGTGCTCGCGGCGATCTGCTGCGGCTTCTGCGCCCTGGCCTACGCTGAGTTCGCCTCCATGGTGCCGGTCTCCGGCAGCGCCTATACCTACACCTACGCTACGTTCGGCGAGCTTGCCGCGTGGTTCATCGGCTGGATGCTGGTGCTGGAGTACGGGGTCTCCGCGTCCGCCGTCGCGGTGAGCTGGACCGGTTACTTCCTCAGCCTGCTCAGCCACTTCGACATCCACCTGCCGGCCGCCCTGGTCAGCGCCCCGCTGGACGGCCAGCTGCGCCCCACCGGTGCCATTGCCAACGTCCCGGCCGCCCTGCTGGTGCTGGCGCTGACCTGGGTGTGCTATCACGGCATACGCAAGTCCTCGGCGATGAACATGGCCATGGTGCTGCTGAAGACCGGCCTGATCGTGCTGGTGATCGCGGTGGGCTGGAAGTACGTCGACCCGGCCAACTGGCGTCCCTTCATCCCGGAAAACACGGGTCCCGGGCAGTTCGGCATGGAGGGCGTGCTGCGCGGCGCGGCCATGGTGTTCTTCGCCTACATCGGCTTCGAGGCCGTCTCGGTCGCGGCCCAGGAGTCCCATCGCCCACAGCGGGACATGCCGATCGGCATGATGCTCTCGCTGGTGATCTGCACCGTGCTCTACATCGCCATGGCCGCGGTCATGACCGGCCTGGTGCCCTACACCCTGCTGGGCACCGACGAGCCGGTGGTCACAGCGGTCGCGGCGCATCCGACGCTGGGCTGGTTGCGCGTGGTCGTGGAGATCGGTGCACTGGTCGGCCTGTCGTCGGTGGTGCTGGTGATGATCATCGGGCAGCCGCGCATCTTCATGATCATGGGCCGCGACGGCCTGCTGCCGCCGGTGTTCACGCGCATCCATCCGACCTACCGCACGCCCCACATCAATACGGTCATCACCGGTGTCGGCATCGCACTGCTGGCTGCCCTGTTCCCGCTTGACGTGCTGGGCGAGCTGACGTCAATGGGTACCCTGATCGCCTTCGCAGCGGTCTGCGCCGGGGTGCTGGTGCTGCGCCGCACGCAGCCTGACCTGCCGCGCCCGTTCCGTATCCGCGGTGCATGGCTGGTGTGCAGCCTGGGCGTGCTGAGCTGCCTGGCCCTGCTGTCGGCGATGACCTTCCACAACTGGATGCTGATGGGCGTGTGGACGGCGACCGGGTTCGCCATCTACTTCGGCTACGGCTTCCGCAACAGCCGCCTGCGCGGCTAGGCCGCACCGGCACCGCGCAACGACATGTGGACCTGCGCGGGCGCGCTGCCGACGTCCGCAGCGTGCCGGCGGGGGGCGACGGCACGCTTCCCGGCGCGATCCGGCGCCCTCCCGAGCGGTTAGAATGGGCGCATGAACGCGCCCATTATTCCTTATGACACCCAGCGGCTGAGCGAGCTGGCGCAGGTGCTGATCGACAACGTCCGCGAGCTGGCACAGGCGGGCTGGACGCCTGCCACCAGCAGCAACTTCTCGCACCGCCTGGACGACTGCCACGCGGCGATCACGGTCTCGGGCAAGGACAAGGGCAGGCTGATCGAGGACGACATCATGGTGGTCGACTTCGACGGCAAGGCCGTTGGCCGCCCGCTGCGACCCTCCGCCGAGACCCTGCTGCACACCCAGCTGTACCGGCGTTTTCCGCAGGTGGGCTGCGTGCTGCACACCCACTCGCCGGTGCAGACCATTGCGTCGCGGCTTTATGCCGCGCAGGGCCACATCCACCTGGAAGGCTATGAGCTGCTGAAGGCCTTCGCCGGCAACAGCACGCATGAAATGGCCATCCAGGTGCCGGTGTTCGCCAACACGCAGGACATGGACGTGCTGGCCGCCCAGGTTGACGCCCTGCTCGATACCCAGCCACTGTGGGGCTACCTCATCGAGGGCCACGGGCTGTATGCCTGGGGCCGCGACATGCCGGAAGCGCGACGCCACCTGGAAGCCTTCGAATTCCTGCTGCACTGTGATCTGGAGCTACGCCGCCTGCGCGGTTGAGCCGACGCTCACCGCGCCGATCAGTCGGCCGATGCGACTACGGCACCCGTGGGCCTTGGCCGAACATGCCGAAGCGCTCCCGCTGCACACCCGCGGTGATGCATCTGCCGCGCGGCACCCTCCACCGTCAGCGCTACGCTGCTACCCTACCCGTCCCCCCGACGTTCAAGCTGCCGCCATGAGCCGACTGCGCATCTACAACGACAATGCCCCGGACGCGCCCCTGCTGGACACGCAGGATGGTGCTCTGATCGCCGCCGAGCTGAAGAAGATCGGCGTCACCTTCGAGCGCTGGCAGGCCAGCCAGCCGGTTTCCCCCGGTGCCAGCCAGGAAGAAGTATTCGCAGCCTACCGCAGCGACATCGACCGTCTTGTTGCCGAGCGCGGGTTCAAGAGCGTGGACGTGGCATCGATCGCACCGGACAACCCCAATCGCGAGGAGCTGCGCAGGAAATTCCTGGACGAGCATTTCCACAAGGAAGACGAGGTCCGCTTCTTCGTCGCCGGCTCAGGATTGTTCACGCTGCACGTTGCCGACAAGGTCTACGAGATCGAATGCGTGAAGGACGATCTGATCGCGGTGCCGGACAGTGTCCATCACTGGTTCGACATGGGCGATGCCCCGAGCTTCGTGGCCATTCGTTTCTTCACCGAAGCCGACGGCTGGGTCGGTCATTTCACCGGCACCGACATCGCACGGAAATTCCCGCGCTACGTACCTACCCAGGGATCCTGATCCATGCAGCCCCGCGTCATCCTGACCGACATCGAAGGCACCACCAGCAGCATTTCGTTCGTGAAGAACGTGCTGTTCCCCTATGCGCGCAAGGCCCTGCCCGGCTTCGTCGTCGAGCATGGTCAGCAACCGCAGGTGCGGCGCTGGCTGGACGCCGTCGCCATTGAAATCGGGGGTGCTTGCCAGGACAGCCTGATTGCCGAGACCCTGCAGGGTTGGATCGACCAGGACCGCAAACACACGGCACTGAAAGCGCTGCAGGGCATGATCTGGGAAACCGGCTATCGCAATGGCGACTTCAAGGCGCATCTCTATCCGGAGGTGGCTGCAGTATTGAAGGGCTGGCACGCTGCAGGACTGCCGCTGTACGTGTACTCCTCCGGCTCGGTACCCTCGCAGAAGCTGTTCTTCGGTTTCAGTGAAGGCGGCGACCTGACGCCGCTGGTATCGGGCTGGTTTGATACCGAGATCGGCGGCAAGCGCGAGGCGGACAGCTATCGCCGCATCGTCGCCTCCATCGGCGTGCCCGCCAACGTGGTCCTGTTCCTGTCCGATGTGGTGGAAGAGCTGGATGCCGCCCGTGAGGCGGGCCTGCAGACCCGCCTGCTGGACCGGCTCGCGGACTACCCGTTGCCGCGCAGCGGTGAAGCCACCCATGGCCATGACCGGGTCGAGAATTTCCAGCAGATCGTGCTCTGAAGGACCGCGGTGGTGAGGTGACGACCAGCGGTCGTCACTACCGGGGATGCGTCGACTGACGACCAGCGGTTGTCAGAGCATCGTCACTACCGGGCGTCGCCGAGGGTCTGCACGCGAAGGGCCGCACGCAGCTGGCTGGCATCGAGGGGACTGGTCACGCGCAGCACGCGCCGCTCACCCGGCAGCAGGTCTAGCAGGTTGTCCTCGACCTGCGCGTCGAGGTCCCCGAAATCGATCCATGCCGCGCGCACCAGGCCGTGCGCCTGCAGCACGACATGGATCGCGCCGGCGGTTTCTTCCAGCTGGGCCTGCAGCTGGCCTGCCTGCAGGTGCTGATCGCGGGCGTCGACAAAACCCACGACCTGCCGTGACCGCACCGCACCCGACTGCAGCATCTCAACCACCATCACCGTGCGCGCGGGATCCGCATCGCCCAGCAGCCGTGCATCGCTGAAGCGGCCCACCTCGGTCGCCGATCCGGCCGCCAGCAGCACCGCCTGTTCCTGCTCGCGCAGTACCTTGCCCTGCATATCCATCACCCGAAGGCGCCAGTCGACCGGCTGTGGCTGCGGGGTGTCGTTGAGCAGGCTGACGCGGGTCATGCCGTCATCGCGCAGCGCCGCCACCGCAAGGTCGGCGAAGAAGCGGCGCGCCTGGAAATGCAGGCCCTTCCAGTGGCCGGCATGGTCCAACCCGGACCATGAGGCTCCGGTCCATACATCGTTGAGCTGCCAGTACAGCGAGCCCATCGTATAGGGCCGCGAGGCGCGGTGATGCAGGGCGGCCAGCTGGATGCCCTCCGCCTGCATCACCTGCGACAGGTACAGGAAGGACGGGAAATCCACCGGCTCCCCGTAGCCCATGCGGATATAGTGCAGCAGGCGCTCATTGCCCTGCCCCGCCATGAATTTCTGGTGTGCCTGGATCACCGGCCCGTCGATGCGCTGCTCCTCGCGGGTCGCGATGCGATCCACCATCGCCTGCGACGGCCAGGACTGCAGGCCATATTCGGACATGAAGCGCGGCGTCTCGCGCAGGTAGGCAGTCACCGGCAGCGCCGGATTGCCCCAGACCTGCCAGTAATGCTTGTCACCCCGCGTGGAGTCATTGGCCCGGGTATCCAGGTCGTTGGATGGAGAACTGGACCAGTACGGGACACCCAGCGCCTCCTGCGCCACGACCTCCCGCAGGTCGTGGCCGAACAGATCGACGTAGCCCTGCCAGACCTTTTCGGCGAACGCCGGATCGGCCTGCCGCAGGTCACGCCCGTGTCCCCAGTCTTTCCATGCGGTTTCTTCTTCGTTGTTGCCACACCACAACACGATGCTCGGGTGATGGCGCAGGCGCCGGACGTTGTCGCGGGCCTCGGCCACCACGCTGCGGCGGAACGCCGGATCGAAGCCGGGCTGCATGCCGCCACCGAACATGAAGTCCTGCCACACCAGCAGCCCCAATGCGTCGGTCAGCTCGAAGAAAGCCTCATCCTCGTAATACCCGCCTCCCCAGTTGCGCAGCATGTTCATGTTGGCGTCGCGCGCGGCGGTCAGGATCGTACGCAGCCGCTGCGGCGACACCCGGGCCGGAAACGCATCGAACGGAATGACGTTCGCGCCCTTGGCGAATATCTCGCGTCCGTTGACCACGAACGCAAATCCCTGCCCGCCATCGTCGTCCAGCGCGCGTCGCAGTTCCACAGTGCGCAGGCCGATGCGCCGCTCCGCACGCCGTGCGGCCTCGTCACGATCACCGAGCACGACGCGTACGGTGTAGCGGTCCTGGGCACCCTGGCCAGTTGGCCACCAGCGCCGCGGCTGTTCGATACGGATCGGCACCTCAAGCGTCTGCCGCCCAGGTTGCAGGGTTTCAGTGCGGGACAGGCGGACGCGGGTTAGTCCTTCCGGGTCCAAGACGTCCAGCTGCAGCCGGACATCGGCGGCCGTGCCCGCGTGTTCAACCTCGACCAGCGCGGTCAGCGCTGCCTGCCGCGCATCCAGCGCATCGGTGCGTACGGCCAGATCGGTCACCCGCTGCGACCCCCAGGTATGCAGGTGCACGGGGCGCCACACGCCCGAGGTGACGTAGCGCGGCCCCCAGTCCCAGCCGAAATGGTAGGCGGGCTTGCGTACGAAGTTGCCCACCATCGCATCGCGTGGCTCATCGCCATAAGGCGAGGGATAGTTGCCCGCGATCCGGTGTGGCATCGCCTGCACCTTCGGCAACAACGTGGTGATGGGCGAACGGAAAACAATGCGCAGCGTGTTGCCCTGCGCCTGTAGTCGCCCTTCCACACGCGCCCTCCATGTGCGATGCGCGTTGTCGGCGCGCAGCAGGGGCGCTCCGTTGAGTTCCACCTCGGCGAAGGTGTCGAGGCCTTCGAACACCAGCTCGGCGTGCGGCCTGGCGAGGGACGCGGCAGGGACGTCGAACGAGGCCCGATACTCCCAGTCGGCCAGGCCGATCCACTGCAGTTGCGCCTCGGGCGCGCCGACGTACGGATCCGGGATCAGCCCCTGCGCCAGCAGATCGGTATGCACGCTTCCGGGCACCTGCGCTGGGCGCCATGCGGCCGCTTCGGGATGCGCTGCGGCCTGCGTACCACCGGGCAGCAGGCGGAATTCCCAGCGTGCATCCAGTGTCCCGGCCAGGGCGGGCACGCTGAGCAACAGGGCCAGCGTGCACAGCAGGAACAACGGAAGCGCGCGTTGCAGTCTCATCAGGTACCCCTTCGCGTGGACGGCTGCCGCAGGGTCCCGCCCTGCGTGGGCGGGCGTCATTCCTGCGTGCAGCTCACGAACACTGGAGAACATCGGTTGCAGCCCGGGTGCACGGGGTGGGATCAGGCGTGGGGTGCGCGCACCACGTTGAGCACTTCGTAGCACGCACCCATGGTGTGGTAATCAACCTTGCCCGCCGGGCTCTTCTCGTTGCTGTACTTGCGGTTTTCCGCGTCCAGGATGCGGAACCAGGCGCCATGCTGGTGGTCGACGAAGTGCGCCCAGGCGTAGGCCCACAAACGGTCATACCAGTCCCAGTAGACGGCATCGCCGGTACGCTGTGCCAGCACTGCCGCGGTAGCCAGCGACTCGGCCTGCACCCAGAAATACTTGTCGTCGTCGCACACCGTGCCATCGGGCGAGAAACCGTAATAGAGGCCGCCGCGCTGGGTGTCCCAGCTGCGTGCCACGGCGACGTCGAACAGCCTGCGTGCCGTCGGAACCAGCCAGTCCGCCTGCACATGGCGGTCAAGGATCAACAGCAGTTTCGCCCATTCGGTCTGGTGGCCCGGCTGGAAACCCCAGGGCCGGAACAGATGCTTGGGATCGTCCAGGTTGTAGGCCCAGTCGATGTTCCACTCGCTGTCATAGTGCTCCCATACCAGCCCGTCCGCCTTGGCTGCCTGGCGCTGGGTCATGCCCTCGGCCAACAGCAGCGCACGCTCAAGGTAGCGCCGCTCGCCGCTGGCTTCGAACGCCGCCAGCATCGCTTCGCACATATGCATGTTCGCGTTCTGGCCGCGGTAGCCGCTGAAGTTCCACTGCGCATCGGCCTCGTCACGATACAGACCGAACGCCGGCTCGAAGAAACGGTGCTCCAGCAGCTGCCAGGTTTCGTCCATCCAGCCCCGTGCCTCCTCGATGCCGGCCTTCAGCGCGCAGCTGTACGCCAGCAGCACGAACGCCACGCCATAGCAGTGGTTGGTGGCGTCTTCCACGACCCCATCGCGCAGGGTCCACGCATAACCGCCGGTGGCAGGGTTGCGATGCTGGTTGCGCAGGTAGTCGATGCCGTGGCGCACGCCGTCCAGATACGCGGCGTCACCGAACTCGCGGTACGCCATCGCGTAGTCGAAAACGAAGCGCGTACTGCTCACCAGATGGCGGTGGTGGCTGTCGTAGACGCTGCCATCGTCGAGGAAGTAGTGGTGGAATCCACCCGCCGGATCGATGCAGCGAGGATGGTAGAAGGCCATCGTATCGGCGATGTGGCCGCGCAGGAACGCGACCGAACGGAAATCAGGCGACTGGGATGTCATTGTGCGTCCTCGGTCTGCAGCAACAGGTGATCGACTTCTTCGCGCGACGGCATGGCAGCGAAAGCGCCCCGGCGCGTCACGGCCAGCGCGCCGACGGCCGCGCCGAAACGCAGTACCTCCTGCATCGCGGCTTCATCGGTACAGAATCCAGCCAACGACGCGGCGCAGACGTCGCGCTCGGCCAGCGCGGTCAGCAGGCCGCCGACAAACGCATCGCCGGCTGCGGTGCTGTCCACCGTCTGGACCGCGAAGCTGTGCGCCAGTCCCTGCGCTTGCCGGGTATGCCAGCGCATCGGCGCGCCGCCGTCGGTTACCACAACCCACTGCGCGCGGGCAGCGAACAGGCGGGCCATCACCTGCGCGGTATCCTGGCCATCGAGCGGTGCCGCCAGGAACTCCAGTTCCTCGCGCGAAAGCTTGATCACGTCAGCCCGTTCGAGCGCCTGCCAAACGGTCGGCAGCGGGTCCTGCCCGGCCGGCCACAGCGCCGGGCGCAGGTTGAGATCCATGCTGACCAGCGCGCCGGCCGCGCGTGCACGCTGCATTCCGTCCAGCGTGGCCGCCGCGATGGCCGGCTCGGTCAGGCTGTTGGAACACACATGGAAGCAGTCCGCCTGCTCGAAACATGCCGGGTGGAAGTGCGCGTCGCGGAACAGCAGGTCGGCCGCCGGTGGGCGGTAGAAGCTGAAGCTGCGCTCGCCTTGTGGATCCAGTGCGACGAAGGCCAACGCAGTCTTGGCCGCGTCGGTGCGCACGATGTAGTCGATGCCCACCCCGTGCTGCTGCAGGCTGTCGGCGAGGAAATCACCGAACATGTCCTGGCCCAGCATGCCGACGAACTGGGTCGGCCTTCCCAGCCGTGCAGCCGCCACGGCGACGTTGGCAGGGGCGCCACCGGCATACTGCAGGAAGGCGCGCGGCTGCTCCGGAGTGGCCGGCGGCTGCGCTAGTAGATCGATCAAAATCTCGCCGAAACAGACAATGGTGCCCATCTGACTCAGCCTCCGCGGGAGATGCTGGCCGGCAGGCGTGCGCCCGACAGGCCGAAGAAGATGATGTAGCCGTAGCACAGCAGCGGAAGGATGAAGCTCGGCTGCAGGCCGATGTGGTCAGCCAGCACGCCCTGCAGATAGGGCACCAACGCGCCGCCCACGATCGCCATGATGAGCAGGCTGGACGCCTTGTTGGTCAGCGGACCGAGGCGTTCGATGCCCAGCGCGAAGATCGTCGGGAACATGATCGAGTTGAACAACCCGATCGCCACCACCGAGTACAGCGCGACCTGGCCGGCCGTGGCCATGGTGACGGCGAGCAGGATCACGTTGATGCCCGCGAACAGCGCCAGCAGGTGGCGCGGCGAGAACCGCGTCAGCAGGGCGGATCCCGCGAAGCGGCCGATCATCGCCATCGTCCAGTAGGCAGAGACGTAGTTCGTGGCCTGCTGCTCGGTGAAGCCACCGATGGTCGGCATGGACAGGTAATTGACCAGGAAGCTGCCGATGGACACCTCGGCGCCCACGTAGAAGAAGATGCCCAGCACCGCGAACAGCAGGTGGCGGTGGCGCAGCGCGGCGGCGTAGCTGTGCTCACGGCCGTCGGCCACCTGTTCGGAGGCCTCGCTCAGCGTCGGCAGGCGGAACAGGTAGACGAACAACGCCAGCAGCGCCAGTGCGATCGCCAGACCGATGTAGGGGCCCTGCACGGACTGCGCTTCGGCAGCGCGGTAGGCGACCTGCTCGGCCAGCGGCAACGCACCGATCTCATCAGCGCTCTTCACCGTGTTGGCCAGGATCAGCATGCCGCCGAAGATCGGGGCGATCGCCGTGCCCAGCGAGTTCAGCGCCTGCGCCAGGGTCAGCCGGCTGGAGCTGGTCTCCACCGGGCCCAGCAGCGCGACGTACGGGTTGGCAGCGACCTGCAGCACGGTGATGCCGGTAGCCAGAACGAACAGCGCGCCGAGGAAGGCGCCGTACTCACGCATTTCCGCCGCCGGCCAGAATCCGAGCGCGCCAACCGCCGCGATCAGCAATCCGGCGACGATGCCCTTCTTGTAGCCCAGGTGGGCTACCAGCCGACCGGCCGGCATCGACATCAGGAAGTACGCGCCGAAGAAGGTGAACTGCACCAGCATGGCGCGCGCGTAGTTCAGTTCGAACACCGCTTTCAGATGCGGGATCAGGATGTCGTTGAGACAGGTCAGGAAACCCCACATGAAGAAGATCGTGGTGGCCACCGCCAGCGCAGCGCGGTGAGTGACCGCTGCGCCGCCGTTTCCGGAGCTGGGAGTAAGACGGGGTGTTGAGGAAATCGGCATGCGGGTTCGCGCCTCGGTGCGCGTGGTTGAAGTCGGAAGGGAGGTCAGTTCGGTCGGGCAGCACTGCTTTCGCGGATGCGCAGCTGGACCGGAGCCACGGTTCGAAGCGGAGGTGCATCCGGAG
>JAZBLM010000036.1:0-27717 GCA_037033225.1 Pseudomonadota bacterium | reverse complement strand
GGGGGCGCCGCCTGGCGGGCACCCGCCAGCAGCTGGTGCAGCGCGCCCATTGCCGGTGCGCCGGTATCCACCATCGATACGGCCCCGGCATCGGCCGTTGCGGCAGGGGCAGCCGCGTCCTGCGACGGCGGCGGCATGGCGGTGGTGGCGCCGGGCGAGGCCGACGACGATGGCATGCTGCCCAGCGCCTCCTGCATCATCGCCGACCACGACGTGGCGGTCGTGCTGCTGGCGCCGTTCCAACTGGTGACCGGCTGCGTGCGCGGTCGTGCCGTGCCCGCAGCCGCGGGTGTCCGTCCTGGCTGGGTGACGATCCGGCGCGTAGCTGCCGAGCGTGCCAGGTAGGGCGTGTACACCAGTCCCGGCAACACGCCTTCGTGGCCCAGCAGTACGTTGGCCCGCTCCAGCAGTTCGCCCAGCCGTTCCAGTACCTGGCGCTCGAAGCTGCGATACAGCGCCACCTGGGCCTCCAGTTCCAGCCCGCCCTCGTCACCCAGGCGGCGGATGATGCCGCACAGGACGGCGGGGCCGAGCGGCACATGTTCGGCATCCAGCGCAGGCGATGCCGCCAGCACCGCGAATCGCTGGCCCAGGAGTTGCAGCGCATTGGCCGAGCGCAGCAGTTCGCGGCGCTGGATTTCGTTCAATACGATCGTGCGGTCGATATCGGTGTCGTTGACCAGGGTCAGCGCGGAGATCGCGCGCCGGTCGTCGATCTTTGGCGGTGCGTCCGCGGGTGGGGCGAACAGGTCGGCAAAGGCCTGTGCCAGATGCTCCAGAAAGCGATGGCTGAAGCCCTCGGAAAACGGATGGACCTGCCGGGCCTGTGCGAGCAGGTCGGTCTGGACCTGGCTGTTGCGCGCGCGCTCGGCCTCGCGCAGGAGCTCGCGTTCCAGTTCCACGACGGTCAGCGTCAGCGGCGCGGTGAGCGACTGGCGCGCCAGCGACAGCACTGCGCCCAGCAGGCTGCTTACCCGCGGTGGGGCGCCGACCGCGGCGAAGCGCGCGGCGTCCTCGGGCATCGGCGGAGGCGAGGGAGGCATCGGGTGGGCGTCCGTTATCCCAGGGTCGGGCTTGGAATCTACCGCTTCGCGCAGGAGCGCGCTACTCGCCGAGAAACAGTTCCACCACATCGTTGGTGAAGCGCCGGCCGAGCTCGGTGGGGCGCAGCAGGTCATCGATGTGGCCGGACCCCGCGCCTGAAGCGCAGTGCGGGTCTGCGCAGGCGTGCCCTGCGGCGCCATGCGCAACGCTGATGCGTTCCAGCCAGCCACGTTGCAACGCCTGCTGCAGTGGCGCTTCGATGGCGCTGGCATCGAGCCCGGTGCGCGACTGGAAGTCGCGCAGGCTGAAGCCTTCGTGCAGGCGCAGCAGGTTGAGCATGTACTCGAACGGCAGGCGCGCAGGGGCGATGGATTCGTCGCCACCGAAGCTGGCCGGCGTGCCCGCGGCGTCCATGTACGCTGCAGGATGCTTCAGCTTCCAGCGGCGCAGGACATCCTGCGTGGCGCCGGAGCTGATCTTGCCGTGCGCACCGGCGCCGATCCCGAGGTAGTCGCCGAAACGCCAGTAGTTCAGGTTGTGCGCGCTCTGCCGGCCGGGCCGCGCGTACGCGCTGACTTCATACTGGGCGAAGCCCGCATCGGCCAGCAGTGCCTGGCAATGCTCCTGCATGTCCCAGGCGCTGTCCTCGTCCGGGATGCCCTGTGGCGGCCGGGCAAAGAACACCGTATTGGGTTCCAGGGTGAGCTGGTAATGAGAGACATGCGCGGGCTGCAGCGCGAAGGCACGTTCGAGGTCGTGCGCTGCCGCCGCCAGGGTCTGGCCAGGCAGGGCATACATGAGGTCGATGTTGAAATTGTCGAAGCCGGCGTCCTGCGCCATCTTCACCGCACGCTCGGCTTCCGTGCTGTCATGGATGCGGCCCAGTTGCCTCAGTGCGGCGTCGTCAAATGTCTGGATGCCGAAACTGAGGCGGTTCACGCCTGCCGCGCGGTAACCATCGAAACGACCGTGTTCGGCCGTGCCCGGATTGGTTTCCAGCGTGATCTCGGCATTCGGTGCGAAACGCAACCGCGCCGACGCCTGCTGCAGGAACCGGTCGATCGCCTCGGCCGGGAACAGGCTGGGTGTGCCTCCGCCGAAGAATACGCTGTGCACCACCCGGCCCCAGACCAGCGGCAGGTCCTGGTCGAGGTCACGGACCAGCGCGTCGATGTAGGCATCGAAGGGAAGCTCGCCCTTGGCCTGGTGCGAATTGAAATCGCAGTAGGGGCATTTGCGCACGCACCAGGGCAGGTGAACGTACAGTGCCAACGGCGGCGGAATGAGATCAGGCATCGGTGGCGGTTACAGGGCGGTAGTAGCGAGGCGCTGCTTCAGCTGCTGGAGCGCCATCGCACGATGGCTGAGCGTGTTCTTCAGCGCGGGCTCCATTTCCGCAGCGGTGAGGCCGTGGCGTGGATCCAGGAAGACCGGGTTGTAGCCAAATCCGTTGCTGCCGCGCGGCGCTTCCAGGATCGTACCCTCCCAGCTGCCTTCGCAGACCAGCGGTTGCGGGTCGCTGGCATGGCGCAGCAGCACGATCACCGCAAAGAAGCGCGCCGTGCGCTGTTCCGCCGGCACGTCGCGCAGATCGTGCAGCAGCTTGGCGTTGTTGGCCGCGTCGTTGGTCGGGCTGCCCGCATAGCGCGCGCTGTACAGGCCGGGCGCGCCGCCGAGCGCGTCCACGATCAGGCCAGAGTCGTCGGCCAGCGCGGACAGGCCACTGGCCTGGCATGCGGCACGAGCCTTGATCAGCGCGTTCTCGACGAAGGTAAGGCCGGTTTCCGGCACATCACCCACGCCGGCCTCGGCGGCGGACAGGATCCGCAGCGGCAGGTCGGCCAGCATCGCCTGCATTTCCTTCAGCTTGCCGGCATTGTGGCTGGCAAGTACCAGTCGCTTGTTCGCGGTCACGGTCATCAACGCGGCTCCAGCAGGTCCCAGGTATTGCCATACAGATCGCGGAACACCGCGACAGTGGCATACGGCTCATGGCGCGGCGTTTCCAGGAATTCGACACCGGCCGCCTGCATCGCCGCATGGTCACGAACGAAGTCGTCGGTCTCCAGGAAGAAGCCCACCCGGCCACCGGTCTGGTCGCCGATACGCGCAGCCTGCACATCCGTGCTGGCGCGCGCCAGCAGCAGGCCGGCGCCACCGTCGGCGGCCGGCGCGACCACGACCCAGCGCTTGCCGCCGCCCTGGTCGATGTCCTGCTGCAGGTGGAAGCCCAGCGCCGTGGTGAACCAGGCGATGGCGCGGTCGTAGTCATCCACCACGAACGTGGTCAGGGCCAAGCGCCGGTTCATGCGTTCAGTGCTGTTTGCTGCGCGGCCAGGAGCTCGCCCACGCCCTTGTCGGCAAGCGCCAGCAGCGCATCCAGCTCGTCACGGCGGAACGCGTGGCCTTCGGCAGTGCCCTGCAGCTCGATGAAGCCGCCACCATCGTTCATCACCACGTTCATGTCGGTGTCGCAGTCACTGTCTTCGGCATAATCCAGGTCCAGTACCGGGGTGCCGCGGTAGACGCCGACCGACACCGCCGCCACTGCGCCGATGATCGGGTTTCGCTTGATGTCACCGCGCTTGAGCAGCAGGTTCACCGCATCGGCCAGCGCCACGTAAGCGCCGGTGATGGCCGCGGTACGCGTACCGCCATCGGCCTGCAGCACATCGCAGTCCAGGGTGATGGTGCGTTCGCCGAGTGCGTTGCGGTCGACGCAGGCGCGCAGGCTGCGGCCGATCAGGCGCTGGATCTCCAGCGTGCGGCCGCCCTGCTTGCCCCGCGCCGCTTCGCGGTCGCTGCGGGTATGGGTGGCGCGCGGCAGCATGCCGTATTCGGCGGTGACCCAGCCTTCGCCCTTGCCGCGCAGGAAGCCCGGCACGCGGTTCTCCACCGTGGCGGTGCACAGCACGCGGGTCTCGCCGAAGCACACCAGCACCGAGCCTTCGGCGTGGCGGGTGAAACCGCGTTGAAGGGTGACCTGGCGCATCTGGTCAGGCTGGCGGCCACTGGGGCGGGTATCGGACATGGCAGGGTACCGTTGTAGCGAGGGGGGAACGCACCGGGGCCCGCACCGCAGAGGGGCAGGCAGGGAGGTTCGAAAGAGGCCGCTAGGGTACCATTCCCGCTTTGGCAGCATCTGGAAAACCCATGATCCGAAGCATGACCGCTTACGCCGGCGGCGAGCGCGCCACCGCCTGGGGCACGCTGGGCTGCGAGCTGCGCTCGGTGAATCACCGTTTCCTGGAAGTCGGTACCCGGCTGCCCGAGGAACTGCGTGCACTGGAACCCCAGCTGCGCGAGCGCATCGCCGCGCGCCTCAGCCGCGGCAAACTGGACCTGGTGGTGCGCCTGCGCCTGCCGGAGGCGGCAGCCGGTCTGCAGGTCAACGACGCCCTGCTGGGGCAGCTGGGCCAATTGGCGCACCGCCTCACTTCCGATTTCCCCAACCTGCAGGTCAGCTTCACCGATCTGCTGCAGCTGCCGGGGGTCATGCAGGGCGAAGCCGTCGATGCTGCCGCGTTGCAGTCCGAGGCGTTGGCCTTGCTGGACCAGACCCTGGACAACTTCATCGCCGGGCGCGAGCGCGAAGGCGACAAGCTGGCCACCGCCATCCGTGAACGCGTGGACGGCATCGAGCGCATCGCCGCCGAGGTCCGCACGCTGATCCCGGCGATCCGCGAGGGGCAGCGCGCCAAGCTGGCCGCGCGCCTGGCCGACCTGCCGCATCCGGTGGATCCGGGCCGCGCCGAGCAGGAGCTGGTGATGTGGCTGCAGAAGCTGGACGTGGACGAAGAGCTGGACCGCCTGTACAGCCATATCGTCGAGATCCGCCGTGTGCTCGGCCAGCGCGATCCGGTCGGTCGCCGGCTGGACTTCCTGCTGCAGGAGTTCAACCGTGAAGCCAACACGCTGGGCTCCAAGTCGGTGGACAGCCGCACGTCCAATGCCGCCGTCGAACTGAAGGTACTGATCGACCAGATCCGCGAACAGGTGCAGAACATCGAATGAGCAGCCCGACCGCATCCCGCCCGCCTGCCAGCGCCGCGCCGGGCGCCGAGCCCGCGCGCGGCACGCTGTACATCGTCGCCGCGCCCTCCGGTGCCGGCAAGAGCAGCATCGTCAACGCCACCCTGGCACGCGACCCACAGATCGCGCTGTCCATTTCCTTCACCTCGCGTGCCACGCGTCCCGGTGAGGTCAATGGCGAGCATTACCATTTCGTCAGCGCGGCCGAGTTCGAGTCGATGATCGCCGCCGGCGACTTCTTCGAGCACGCGTGGGTGCATGGCGACTGGAAGGGCACCGCCCGCCAGTCGGTGGAGCCGCAGCTGGCCGCGGGCCAGGACGTGCTGCTGGAGATCGACTGGCAGGGTGCGCAGCAGGTCCGCCAGCTGGTGCCCGGCACGGTAACGGTGTTCATCCTGCCGCCTTCCCGGCAGGCCCTGCAGGACCGCATGCGCAAGCGCGGCCAGGACAGCGAAGCCGTGATCGCCCAGCGCCTGTCGGCAGCCCGCGAGGAAATGCTGCACTTCAACGACTTCGATTACGTGATCGTCAACGAAGTCTTCGAAACCGCGGTCGACGAGCTGTGTGCCATCTTCACCGCCAGCCGCCTGCGGCGGGAAGCGCAGAAGGTCCGCCATGCCGGCCTTATACACGCGCTTTTGACCGCCGATTCGGCGGTAACTGACTGATTGCAAAAGGATCGAAGAGGGGTTCGCTTGATTTTGTCCAGCCCCTCCCTTTACACTCCGTCCCCTTTCCCTCATTCGACTGAGCGGCCGACCGGTCGCCGGGAGCCCGTATGGCCCGCATCACCGTAGAAGATTGCCTGGAAGTCGTTAACAACCGTTTCGAGCTGGTCATGATGGCGTCCAAGCGCGCCCGCCAGCTGGCCAACGGCGTGCAGGCCACCCTCGACAACACCGAATCGGCCGACAAGCCGACGGTGCTGGCGCTGCGCGAGATCGCCGCGCGCAAGATTGACAATGCGCTGATCGACGAAGTCGAGAAGTCCGAGCGCGAGCGTGCCGAGCGCGAAGCGCTGGAGTGGGCCGCGGCCGAGGTCGTCGCCGACGAGGACATGTCCAAGAACGACGACTGATCGCGTCACCGCGCTCGAAATCGTCTGCCGAACAGCCCGCATCCGCGGGCTGTTTCGTTTTCGGGTTTGCCGTCCTTGCGTCGCTGGCATAGTCTTCGCGCATGAACCCAGGCACTTCCGCCCAGGTCGCCACCGCCACGCCGTCGCCGGCCGGCGAGGCGATTCCCGATTACGTTCTGCACCTCGAGCGTAGCGCCAGCTATCTGCCGGCCGAGCAGATCCCGCTGCTGCGGCGCGCGTGGCAGGTGGGCGCGGTCGCCCACGCGGGGCAGACCCGCAAATCGGGCGAGCCCTATATCACTCATCCGGTGGCGGTGGCCGGCGTGCTGGCCGAACTCGGCCTGGACGTGGAAGCGCTGATTGCCGCGATCCTGCACGACACCATCGAAGATACGCCGCTGACCCGCGCCGAACTGGCCGCCGAATTCGGCGAGGCGGTGGCCGAGCTGGTCGATGGCGTCACCAAGCTGGACAAGCTGAAGTTCCGCGACCGCCAGGAAGCGGCGGCCGAGAGCTTCCGCAAGATGCTGCTGGCGATGTCGCGCGACCTGCGCGTGATCATGATCAAGCTCGCCGACCGCCTGCACAACATGCGCACGCTCGGCGCGCAGAGCGCCGAGGCGCGCAGCCGCATCGCCCGCGAGACGCTGGAGATCTACGCGCCGATCGCGCAGCGCCTGGGCATGAGCCTGATGAAGTCAGAGCTGCAGAACCTCGGCTTCCGCGCCATGCATCCGTGGCGCCATGCGATCATCGAAAAGCACATCCGCAGCCAGCCGGTGGTGCGCCGCGAGTCGATGGCGCAGGTGGAAGTGCAGCTGTCGCAGCGGCTGGCCAAGGACGGGCTGGAGCACCGCCTGGTCAGCCGGATCAAGACCCCGTGGAGCATCTACAACAAGATGCGCGACGAGAACAAATCCTTCGACCAGGTGATGGACGTGTTCGGCTTCCGCCTGGTGGTGCGTGGGGTGCCGGACTGCTACCACGCGCTGGGCGCGGTGCACGCCACGTTCAAGCCGCTGGACGCGCGTTTCCGCGACTTCATCGCCATTCCCAAGGCCAACGGCTACCAGTCGCTGCACACGGTGCTGTTCGGCCCCTACGGCTCGCCGATCGAAGTGCAGATCCGCACCGAGGAAATGGACCTGATCGCCGAGCGCGGCGTGGCCGCGCACTGGACCTACAAGTTCGGCGGCGATTCGCCCAACAGCGCGCAGAGCCGCGCGCACGCGTGGATCGTCGAATTGATCGAATCGCAGCGTGCCGCCGGCTCGTCGCTGGAATTCCTGGACAACGTCAAGGTCGATCTGTTCCCCGACGAGGTCTACCTGTTCACGCCGAAGGGCAAGATTCTGGCGCTGCCGCGCAATTCCACCGCGCTGGATTTCGCCTATGCGGTGCATACCGACGTCGGCAACCGTGCGGTGGCCTCGCGCGTGGACAAGAAGCTGGTGCCGCTGCGCACCAAGCTGGTCAGCGGGCAGACGGTGGAGATCATCACCGCCCGCTCGGCCACGCCCAAACCGCAGTGGCTGGAGTTCGTGGTCACCAGCAAGGCGCGTACCGCGATCCGCCACCAGTTGAAGCAGCTCGAGCACGAGGACGCCGTGCAGCTGGGCCATCGCATGCTCGACCGCGCGCTGGAGGCCATGGACTCCTCGCTCGAGCGTCTCCCCAAGGGCCGCCTGGATGCATTCCTGGCCGAACACCGTTTCCCGCGACTGGAAGCGCTGCTGGCCGAGGTCGCGCTGGGCAACTGGATGCCGACCCAGGCCGCCCAGGCCTTGATGGCCTATGCCGACCTGCGCGGCGGTGCGCGCCACCACTCGCAGGAAAAGATCCTGATCAATGGCAGCGAGCGCGGTGTGGTGACCTTCGCCAACTGCTGCCAGCCGATCCCCGGCGACGAGATCATGGGCTATCACACCGCCGGCAAGGGCATCGTGGTGCACCGGATGGACTGCCCGAACCTGGCCGAGCTGCGCAAGTCGCCGGAGCGCTGGGTGCCGATCGGCTGGGATTCGTCGGTGTCTGGGGACTACGACACCTCGTTGGTGGTGGATGTGGAGAACGGGACCGGCGTATTGGCGCAGCTTGCCGCCGCGATCGCCCAGAGCCATTCCAACATTGAACGCGTCGACTATCTGGACCGTGATTTCAATGCGGCGGTGCTGGCATTCAACGTGCAGGTCCGCGACCGCAACCACCTGGCGGAAGTGATGCGCCGCCTGCGCCGGCTCTCCGTGGTGCAGTCCGTTCGCCGGCAGTAGGGGCGTACCTGCTGCGCTGGACCCCGCCACCGATTCCGGTGCCCCGGGCGGTACAATGAGCGTTCCGTTTTGCAGATGCTGGAGCCCCCATGACCCGTCAGATCATCAACACCGAAAAGGCCCCCGCCGCCATCGGTCCGTACTCGCAGGCCGTGCGTGTCGGCACCACCGTTTATTTCTCCGGTCAGATTCCGCTGGACCCGGCCACGGGCGAGATCGTCGGCGTGGGTGACGTGGAAGCGCAGGCGCGTCGCGCCTTCGACAACCTCAAGGCCGTGGCTGAAGAGGCCGGTGGTTCGTTGGACCAGATCGTGCGCCTGGGCCTGTACCTGACCGACCTGGCCGAGTTCGCCAAGGTCAACGCGGTCATGCAGGATTACTTCAAGGCACCGTTCCCGGCGCGTTCGACCATCGAAGTGTCCGGCCTGCCGAAGGGCGCCAACTTCGAAGTCGATGCGGTGATGGTCGTCGGCTGATCGAAGCGTGGCACGCAAGGCCGCCGCAACGCCCGCCCTGGCGCCGTCCGGTGAAGCGTCGCTGGCGCTTCTGGCCGGCGTCGGCCCGGCGGTGGCCGCCAAGCTGCAGGCGCGCGGACTGGCAAGCCTGCAGGACCTGTGGCTGCACCTGCCGCTGCGATACGAAGACCGTACCCGGTTGACCCTGATCGAAGACCTGCGCTCGGGCATCCCTGCGCAGGTGGAGGGCAGGGTGGTCGCGGTGGAGCGGGGAATGCGCCGTCGGCCGATGCTGCGGGTCGCCATTGAAGACGAGGGGCGCGGCACGCTGGTGCTGCGCTTCTTCCATTTCCGACAGCAGCAGGTCGGCCAGTTCTCGGTGGGCAGTCGGCTGCGCTGCTTCGGGACGCCGCGGCCGGGCCAGCTTGGACTGGAAATCGTACACCCCAGCTACCAGCTGCTGGGCCGCCACGACGACCCTGCACTGGGCGACCGGCTCGACCCGGTGTATCCCGCCGTCGAAGGTGTGGGGCCGGCGACGATGCGCAGGCTGATCCTGCAGGCGCTGGACCGGCTGCCCGAGGAATCCCTGCTGGAACTGCTGCCTGCTGGCTGGCTGGATGGCCTTGGGCTGCCGTCGCTGCGCAGTGCGCTGCTGACGGTCCATCAGCCGCCACAGGATGCTGATCTGTCCGCGCTGGCCAACGGCCTCCATCCCGCACAGCGCCGCCTTGCGCTCGAAGAGCTGCTGGCCCACCACCTCAGCCTGCGCCGTCAGCGCATCGCGCTGCAGGCACACCCCGCCCCTCCGCTTGCCGGGCCGGGACGGCTTGCCAAGGCCCTGCTCAAGCAGCTGCCGTTCGCGCTGACCGGCGCGCAGCAGCGCGTGTTCAAGCAGATCCGCGCCGACCTCGCCCGGCCCAGCCCGATGCTGCGGCTGGTGCAGGGCGATGTGGGCTCCGGAAAGACCGTGGTGGCCGCGCTGGCGGCCATGCTGGCGGTGGAGCAGGGCAAGCAGGTCGCCCTGGCCGCTCCCACCGAACTGCTGGCCGAACAACATCTCAACAACCTGCGCGGCTGGCTGGAACCGCTGGGTGTGAGCGTGGCCTGGCTGGCCGGCAAGGTCACCGGCAAGGCCCGTGCGAAGGTAATGGAGCAGGTCGCCAGTGGGGCGGCGCAGGTGGTCGTGGGCACCCACGCGTTGATGCAGGACGCGGTGGTCTTCCAGGACCTGGCCCTTGCGATCGTTGATGAACAGCACCGCTTCGGCGTGCACCAGCGCCTGGCGCTGCGCGACAAGGGCGCTGGCGCCAACAGCGTGCCGCACCAGCTGGTGATGACGGCCACGCCCATCCCGCGCACGCTGGCGATGTCCGAATACGCGGACCTGGATGTATCGGCGATCGACGAGCTGCCGCCGGGCCGCACGCCGGTACAGACCGTTGCGCTGAATGCCGAGCGACGTCCGGAACTGATCGAGCGCATCGCGCTGGCCTGCCGCGAAGGCCGCCAGGTCTACTGGGTCTGCACGCTGATCGAAGAGAACGAAGAACTGGATGCGACGCCGGCGCAGGCGACGTACGAATCGCTGCAGGCGCTCCTGCCAAGCGTGCGCGTGGGCCTGGTGCACGGTCGCCTGAAGGCCGCGGAGAAGCTGGCGACGATGCTGGCGTTCAAGTCCGGGCAGATCGACCTGCTGGTGGCGACGACGGTCATCGAGGTGGGCGTGGACGTGCCCAATGCCTCGCTGATGGTGATCGAGAACGCCGAGCGGCTCGGGCTGGCCCAGCTGCACCAGTTGCGCGGCCGCGTGGGCCGGGGATCGGCGGTGTCGCGCTGCATGCTGCTGTACCAGACGCCGCTGTCGGCGATGGCGCGTGAGCGCCTGCAGACGATGCGCGAGACCAACGACGGCTTCGTGATCGCGGAAAAGGATCTTGAGCTGCGCGGCCCCGGCGAGCTGCTGGGTACCCGGCAGACCGGTCTGGCCGGTTTCCGCATCGCAGACCTGGCGCGCGATGCGGCGCTGCTGCCGGACGTGCACGCGCTGGCGGAGCGCCTGTTGGAGGCGCATCCGGCGCTCGCCGATCGGGTCGTGGACCGCTGGATCGGCACCGCCGTGCGCTACGCCTCGGCGTGAGCGGCGACTGCCGGAGAGCGGCAGCGAACGGCGCAGCCCCTCGTGGTGGTCCCTCAATGCGGGTTCCTTCATTTGGGCCGGGCGGTGGAGCTGGGCGGGGACGGCAAAAGCCGCTCCCTGCGGGCCTCGTCTCGCGCCATCCCTGGCGCTCAACGCCCCGGTAGGGTCGACCCATGGTCGACCAGCACCGCCCGCAGCCCATCCGCAGAGCGCACCCAAATGACTGCAGCCGCGCCGCTGCATTCCTGGTTGTGTTTGCACGCAGTGCGGTGCCACACTCCGTTGCCGCCCAGAAGACGGCAACGATGACCTCCAAGATCCCGCTGTTGATCGACACCGACCCCGGTGTGGATGACGCCCTGGCCCTGCTCATGGCCTTCGCCGATACCCGCCATGAGGTGGTCGCGCTGACCATCGCCGCGGGCAATGTCGGCCTGGAGTACACCGTCCGCAATGCCCTTGCGCTGTGTGACGTGGTCGGACGCCATGATGTGCCGGTATTCGCCGGCAGCCCGGATCCGTTGCTGCATCCCGCGCTCGATGCCGCCCATGTACATGGGCGCGATGGCTTCGGCGACGTGGGCCTTGCGCCCCCCAGCCGCACGGCGGCGACCGAACATGCCGCGCTGGCCATCCTGCGCCTGTCGCACCAGTACGATGGCGAGCTCATGCTGGTCATGCTGGGTCCGCTGACCAACCTGGCGCTGGCGCTCAAGCTGGATCCCACCCTGCCTTCGCGCATAAAGCGCATCGTCGTGATGGGCGGGGCGGTGACCTGCCACGGCAATATCACCCCGGTCGCGGAGTTCAACATCGCCTTCGATCCCGAAGCAGCCCACGTGGTGTTCGGCGCGTTTCCCCATCTGCTGGTCTCGGATTGGGAGGCCACGGTTGCCCACGGCCTGCCGTTGCAGGAGGCCGAGCAGTGGCTGGCGGCCGACACCGATCGGGCACGCTTCTACCAACTGATCTCGCGCAAGACCCGGGGTTTGTCCGAAGACGCCAAGGGAGGGCGCTGGTTCACCGCCGATGCGCTGGCCATGGCGTGGGCGCTGCACCCGGAATCGGGCCTGCGCACGGAGCAGCGCCCGGTCAGCATCGAGCTGAACGGCGTATTCACGCGTGGTGCCACGCTGGTCGACTGGAACCGCCAGACCGGTCGCCCGGACAACTGCACGCTGCTGATGGACTACGACCAGGCGCGGTTCCAGGCCTTGGTGCGCCAGGCGCTTTGCGCCTGAGCGCAGCCGCCTGCCAGTGCCGGTCGGCCCAGGTTGCACCCCAGGGGCGGCGACGATTATAATGCCGCTCTTGCGTTTCCCTTACCCATATTTACGGTGCACGTCCATGAAGGCCGATATCCATCCTGAGTACCGCGACGTCGTCTTCGAAGACGTCACTTCCGATTTCAAGATCCTGACCCGTTCGACCATGTCGGCGAAGGAAACCACCAAGTGGGAAGACGGCAACGAATACCCGCTGATCAAGGTGGAAATCTCCTCCTCGTCGCACCCGTTCTACACCGGCAAGCACAAGGTGATCGACACCTCCGGCCGTATCGACAAGTTCCAGAAGCGCTACGCGCGCTGATCCGTCGATCCATGCCTGGGTGAGCGGCCGCGCATTGCGCGGCCGTTTGCTTTTCCAAGCCACGATGCCGGGCGTAGGGTGCCGGAACGCAGCGTTCGGCCAATGGTGTGCTGACGCTCTGTCGGGGCGCGCGGATGGGTCCATTGACGTCATCTACGACTTCCGTCTAGCCCCCGCAAAATGCTGCTGTGCGATAATGGTGGAATCCGCGGCACAGGTCGTGGACGTCATTCACGTGCCTGACCAATGCGCTTGGGCAGGCGCCATCCCCTTGAAGGAGCGCACACAGTGTCCGATCTTGATCAGGTCACGCTCAACGCCGGCGATAAGTCGGTCGTTCTGCCGGTCATCAAACCCACTCTCGGCAACGACTGCGTCGACATTTCGAAGCTGACCAGGGAAACGGGGTACTTCACCTACGATTCCGGCTTCACCGCCACCGCAAGCTGCAAGTCGTCCATCACCTACATCGATGGTGACAAGGGTGTTCTGTTGTATCGCGGCTATCCGATCGAGCAACTCTCGGAAAAGTCGAGCTACGTCGAAGTCGTCTATCTGCTGATCAACGGTGAGCGTCCCGACGCCGCCCAGCTGAAGGCATTCAACGAAGAGCTGGCCGCGGAAGCCGACGTTGATGCGTCGATCAACACGTTGATCGGCAGCTTCGCCAAGGATGCCCACCCGATGGCCATCCTGACGGCGGCCATCGCGCAGCTGTCCGGCATCTACCACGCCTCGCTGGACCTGTCCGACGCCGAGCAGCGCCGCAAGGCCGCCGTGCGCCTCATCGCCAAGGTGCCGACCCTGTCGGCGCTGATCTACCGCCACGGCAAGGGCCTGCCGGCCAACACGCCGGACACCTCGCTGGACTACGTCAGCCGCTTCCTGAAGCAGACCTTCGAGTCGGCTGATGGCAAGTACGAACTCAACCAGGATGTGGTCAAGGCACTGGACCTGCTGTTCATCCTGCATGCCGACCACGAGCAGAACGCGTCGACCTCGACCGTGCGTCTGGTCGGTTCGACCGGTGCCAACCCGTATGCGTCGGTCGCCGCTGGCGTCACCGCGCTGTGGGGTCCGGCCCACGGCGGTGCCAACGAAGCCGTGCTGAAGATGCTGGAAGAGATCGGTTCGGCCGACAACGTCGAGTCCGCTGTGGTCAAGGCCAAGGACAAGACCTCCGGCTTCCGCCTGATGGGCTTCGGCCATCGCGTGTACAAGAACTTCGACCCGCGTGCGAAGGTCATCGGTGAGATGACCGGCAAGGTGCTCAAGCAGCTGGGCGTGCAGGATCCGCTGCTGGACGTGGCCGTCAAGCTGGAACAGGCCGCGTTGCAGGATGAGTACTTCGTGGCCCGCAAGCTGTACCCGAACGTCGATTTCTACAGCGGCATCATCTACAAGGCGCTGCAGATTCCGACCGAGATGTTCACGGTGATGTTCGCCCTCGGCCGTACCTCCGGCTGGGTCGCGCACTGGCTGGAGCAGCAGGTGGATCCGGAAATGAAGATCGGCCGTCCGCGCCAGGTCTACACCGGCAGCGACGTACGCGATTACCAGGGCTGATTGCAGTCGCTTGGTAGCGCACGAAACGCCCCGCGCTGCGGGGCGTTTTTTTTTGCCCGATCCTATAGCTCTCGTGATTAGAAACGGGATGTTGGATAGGCGCCAGCTACCTCTTTCCGCGACGCCAGCCACAATTTCAAGTGGTTTTTGACTGCAATTGCAGTTTTGCCCAGAGCCATGCCTCGTCTCCCTGCGTAGTCTCCTGCCGCCACCAGCCGTCGCTGTTGGCTCTATCGGTCGTCAGGCCGATCCCCACCCAGGAGAACCAGAAAATGAAAAAGCACCGCACCGTGCTGCTCGCCGCCGCACTGTTGGCTGCATCGAGCACTGTCCACGCGTCGCAGACCCTCATCAAGGTCTGGACTGATGTCGATACGACGCTGGCGCTGCTCAGGGCCGACGGCAGTACGCTTCCCGATGCCGTGCAGCTGACCCATAACCCCAACAGTGGCCTGGTGCCGTGGACCGAGCAGGTCCGCATCTATTCCAACGACACCAGCAAGGATGTCGAGGTCCGGCTCTCCAGCCCACCCACACTCACCAGCCTGGACAGCACCGCCCCCGCCGTGCCGCTGTCAGTGAGCCTGAACGCCAAGGCATTGACCACCGCCGCGCAGGATTTCACTGCCGACGAACTGTTCGATGGTGCGTTGCCCGGTGCATCGATCGCGATGCCGCTGACCATCACCCAGACCACCCAGGCGCCGATCACCAGATCCGGTACCTATGAAGGCCTGATCAGCATCGTCATGGCACAGAAAACGACCGCGCCGTGATTTTCCGGCCGGCCCGTGCCACGGGTCGGCCAACAGAGGCTGCTGCTTCACGATGAAATGCAATGAACCCGTATTCGCCCGGCTTGCGCTCGTGATCGCGCTGACGTTGGCCGCGCAGGCAGCGTGCGCCGCTCCGCGCGGCGTACCCGCTGGATTCGAGGACCTGGTTGCAGGCCAGACCGAGCAGCTGGAGGTCCGCCTGTTTGGACGGTCCGCTGGCCTGGTACCGGTACGGGTCACCCTCGACCATGTGCAACTTGAGGATCCCGCAGCCGTACTCGAGGGGCTCGACCTCTCCGCCGAAGCGCAGAGCGCGCTGTTGCCAGCGCTCTCTTTGCCACTGGCCCGCAACAGCCATCTGGCCTGCCGGCATGGCACGCCGCAGGCCGGCTGCGGTTACCTCGACCCGCCCACGGCACTTGATGAAACGCGGGTGATCCATGATGAGGGGGCAGGTGCCCTGCATCTGTTCATTGCCCGCCAGTGGGTGCCCGGCGCACCGCTGGCCGAGCGCTTCCACCGTGTCACTCCCGGTGCGGAAAACGCGCTCCTGCACCAGCAGTCCCTCAACGCCAGTGGCGGAGCGGGCCAGCAGGCGTTCACCGCCCAGGGCGCCGGCGCGCTGGGCGTGTCACAGCGCGGTCATCTGGCCGTGGACTGGAGCTTCAACCACCGACAGTACCGTGGCCGCGGGCAGGAGGCCGCTCTCCGGTTCGACAATGCCTACTATCGGCTGGACGTGTCTGCGCAGTACTACCTGCAGGCGGGGCGCATGGACCGGCGCAACCTGTCCAGCCCCCAGGGCGGAACCTTCGGTTTCAGCATGCTGCCGGTCGACCGTTTCCAGGGCGTCCGGCTGGGCACGACCCAAGCGTATGTGGATACCGATGCCGCCGTGCAGGCCATGCCCTTGACCGTCCTGTTGGCGCGCGACGCCCGGGTGGATGCGTTCGACGGCGAGCGGTTGCTGCAGACGTTCTACCTGCCGGCGGGCGTCAACCAGCTCGATACCCGTCGCTTTCCCTACGGTAGCTATCTGGTAAGCCTCCGTATCTACGAGGATGGCGTGCTGGTGCGCAGCGAGGACGCCCCCTTCGACAAGGGAGGTGACTGGACCAACGGCAGCGTGCAATGGTTTCTGCAGGGCGGCAGGCGTGATGAGCGTCGCAGCGAGCGTGTCGATGGCGAGCTGGCAGCGCTGGCGGGACTGCGATTGCCACTGGGGCGCGCGATCGCCATGACCGCCGGCGCCGCCGACCTGGGCGACGTCAGCTTCGGCGAGATGCGCCTGGACACGCGGTACAGCGTCGGCAGCCAGGACATCCGCGCCACGCTCAGCGGCATGCGTGGCAGCGACGGCAGCACCGGGCAGCAGCACCAGCTCTCCTATCGCCGGCGTGCTGCCTGGAATCTCAGCCAGCAGCGCATGCGTGGCAAAGCCTGCCAGTTCCAGGACCACGCCCGCGATCGCCTGGGCTGCACCGACTCGCTCAGCATCTCGGTGGCATTGCCGGTGGCCGGAGGCACGGCGTATGTCGCCCATACGCGTCGCCAGACCTGGAGTCGTGGGTCGTGGTTGCCCGGCGACAGCGATGATCCATTGTCGGGACTGGATCCGTTGCTTCCGCCTTGGCATCGCGTGTCCGAACGCGAACCCGAACTCCGCCGGACGTGGCAGGTCAGCTACAACCGCATGCACCGCTGGCACGAATTCAGCGTGTCCAGCCGCATCGGCGCCTGGACGCAGAGCACCCGCAGCCAGCTGCGCGAAGGACGCGACAAGGGGGTGTTCATCAACCTCGGGCTCACCCGTCTGCAGCGCGGCGAGCAGGGGACCACGCAGCGCCGTTACGGTTCCGATTACCGGCAGCGGCCCCACCAGCGGCCGGAGCTGGACTACAGCTTCGGGCAGACCGTGCGCCAGAACGTGGATGCGCAGCTCCGCGAGGCGTCGCTGGATGTGCGTGGCAACAGGAGTGATCGCTACAGTGCAGCGCTCAGCGGACGACTGGACAACGGCATCGGCCACACCGGCATGACCGTGGCCCATTACCGACAGCCCGGGCGCAGCGAAACGTCCTACAGCGCTACGCACAGCTCTGGCTTCGCACTGGGCCGCGACGGCGTGTACTGGGGAGCAGGACTGGGGGCCGACGCGGGCCTTGCCGTGCAGGTCCAAGGCAGCGACGACCCCGAGCTCAGCGGCGTGGCGGCCGAGCTGCAGGTCGGTGGCCTGCGCCGCCAGCGCCTGGTGATGGGCGAGCGGCGGTTGCTGCCCTTGCCGGCGTACCAGCTCCATCGTGCCGAGGTGCAGGACAGCAGCGCTGCGGGCAGTGAGGCTGTGGTCCGGGTAGCGGGCAGCGGCGGTGCGCGGTCACTGTTCATGCCGCCCGGTCGACTGGTGCGGATGCCGGTACCCATCGAGGTGACCTACACCTTCATCGGCAGTGCCCTTGACCGCGCAGGCCGTCCGTTGTCCGGTGCGCGCATCCTCAATGCGCCGGTAGCGCCGACAGCGAAAAAAGGCGGCTTCGTCGCCGATTTCGCGCAACGTGACAGCGCCCTGTACCTGCTGCATGGCACACAGCTCCTGCAGTGTCCGCTGCGGGTGCGCGAACGTCGCAGCGTGGTGATGCTGGTGGGGCCGGTGCAGTGCACGGCAACGACCGTCGCCCAGCTGCCCGTGCATGTTCTCAGGCAGGCGCGGGTTACCAGGCTGCTGCAGGAAAACGCATTGATCGCGGCCGCGCCATCGCGCGTGGACGCAGGAGGACGGCCGTGAGCATGCGCATCACACGATGCCTCGGGGCGATCCTGGCCTTGGTGGTACTCGCACCGCAGGCATGGGCCCAGCGTCCGCCCTTGCAGGACCCGGTGGATATCGGAGAGACGGTGACCCTGGAATGGGACCGCCTCGCAATGCCCGGCGACATCCCGCTGTTGGGAAGCAGGACGGTGCTGGCGCACGAAGCCGGGGCCACGCTGGATTACGGAAAGGTCTTCATGACCTGCGAGTCCAGCACGGACTCAAGGTTCGGACGCTGTCCGACAGCGGACACCGGCGAAGCGAGCAATGGCAGACCCAGCGTCATCGCGCTGCGTTTCACCGAGCAGCGGAGTGGCCTGGAAGTGGACATCGACGTCCATGGCAGCCTGTACCGCATCGATGCCACGCCGGCCTGCAGTTCCGATTACTGGTCCGTCACGCCGGGCGCGCTCTGGTCTTCGCACGCGTCCCTATGCGTCTTCCAGCAACCGGCGGGCACCGGCGCGCAGCTCTGGGTGCCTGCGTCGGAACTGGGAAAGCTGGTGGCCGGAAAGTGGCGTGCGACGCTGAGACTAACCCTGCGTAGACCGGCCGATCAGCCGCTGGCGAACCATGCGTTCACGTTCGATCTCACCGTTACCGACCGCGATGCCGTGGCGATCTATTTTCCCGAATTCGACAAGGTCTCGCCGCTGGTCCAGCTCAACGCGGACTACGACCCGTTGCGGCAGACGATCGGCGGGCGCACCACCCTGGACATGTGCCTGTACGACGGACTGGGTTCGCAGGCGCCGTTCCTCGGCGTCACCGTGCAGGACATGGCGGCCCATCCGCCCGGTCCCACCGGCTACGCGCTGTGGCATGGCGACGGAGGCACTGATCGCAGTCGTCGGCTGGATTACCACGTCAGCCTGACCCACAACGGAGCCACCTTGCCACTGCCCAGCGGTGCAGAGCAGCAGCTGCATGGCATCGACACCGCGCGCCTGCGCCTGGTGATGCTGCCGGGCATGAACCTGCCGGTGTACTGCGTACCGACGCCGCTCACTTTCGACATCCCTCGCGTGCCCGTGGCGGGTCAACGGCCCGGCATTTATTTCGGCGAGCTGCGGGTGCAGCTGCGCGTCCCTACTGTCAGTCCCTGACCTGCCTGGATTACCGTGAAGAATCCCGTCCACTGCCTTGTTCCGCTGCTCCTGCTGTTGGCACCTACTGCCTTCGCCAACCTGACCGTGCATCCGATGCGCACGGCAGTGGATGGACACCGCAGCAGCCCAGTCCGCGTCTACTCGCACGCCAGCCAGGCCCAGTACATCCAGGTATCGCTGCGCGAGATCGTGCAACCGGCCAGCGACAGTGAACACGAAATAGAGGTGGAGCCCGACCACGCAGCGATTGCCGTGACGCCGGGAAAATTCGCCCTGGCCGGTGGCGGCAATCGTCTGATCCGCGTCATCCCCCTGCAGCCGGTGCTGCAGGAGACCGCTTATCGGCTCTATTTCGAAGCGGTACGGGCGCCCGACGACGAAGCGGTGGAGGCAGTGGACGGGGCGCACGCCAGGCTGGGCGTGAGTCTGGTCTGGGGCGCACTGGTGAACGTGCTGCCTGCCGAGGGCAGCGTCGCGCCGCGCGTGCACGAGGGCAGGTTGCACAACGATGGCACGCTGCGACTGGGCATCACCCGCATCGAGGACTGCGATGGTAGCCGCTGCACTTCTCACGACGTGTCGCGAAGCCTGTACCCAGGCGCTTCACTGACCCTGCCATTCACGTCCGTGCCAGGACACAGCATCCAGATCCACTACCGGCTCACCCGTGATGGTGAGCGCGAGCATGTGCAGAGCGTGGCGACGTCCTCGTCGGAGCCTCGCCTCTAAGCGCCGCTGCTCACCCCGAACTTTTCCCAGCAGAAGGTAACAAAATGACTACGATCCATCGTCGACCCCGGTCGACCGTGCGCGGCGCGTCCGCCCAGGCTGCGGGCACAGGCCTGATGATTTTCGCGCTGACTGCCGCGCCGTGTGCGTTCGCAGGCGCGCCCGGCGAGGACGGGCCGTTCGCAACAGAGCGCCAGTTGCAGTGGGCGTTGCAGTCCGCGTTCGGAAGGCAAGGTACTGCGGCTCCTGCAGCGGAGCGGGCACTGCAGCGCGGTGGTGAACAAACGGTCCTGCAGGGAGCGGGGGCCACCCGCGACGGGGCCGGGCAGGGTGTGGCGCTGGGGCCGCCTCGCAGTGGCACGGGGCTCTTTCGCGGTGGTAAGTCAACACTGCAGGTGGGAGATCTCACTACGGTCGACGGCGACGGCACGATGGCGGTGGGTCATTTCAGCGCCGCGGTGGGCAACTACTCCATTGCGATGGGCTTCAACGCGGGCACCGAGGGCACGGGCGGTGAATCCAGGATCGCCATCGGCGCAGGCAGCAGGGCCGGCAGCGATGGGTGGAGCGGCGCGATTGCTGTGGGCGGCGAGTCGCAGTCCGCCTATGACGGCATAGCGGTCGGCCATCGGGCCAAGGCTGTTGCGAGCAGTACGATCGCACAGGGGCGGTATGCCACGGCCAGCGCACAGGGAGCGATCGCCCTCGGGGGAAGCTCGACCGCCAGCGGAGCCAACGCGCTGGCGTTCGGGCGTGAAGCATCTGCGGGGGGAGAGGCCGCGCTGGCCCTGGGCGGCGCGGCGACAGCAGCAGGTAAAGCGTCGCTGGCCCTGGGGCGCAACGCGAGCGCGGCGGGCAAGGAATCGCTGGCGATCGGCCGTTCGGCCCAGGCCGAGGCATGGTCTTCGTTTGCAATCGGTGCAGGGTCCCGTTCACAGGCCGAAGGTGGCCTTGCCATCGGCTACCAGGCGCACGTCGATCAGAGCGCGGCGAAGTTTGCCGTTGCCCTGGGCGAGCGCGCCAAGGCCTCACACCGGAACGCGGTCGCGCTCGGCGCAGGTTCGACAACCAGTGCGTCGGACCAGGTTTCGGTCGGCAATGCAGGCCTGAAGCGCAAACTGGTGAACGTAGCTGACGCGGCATTGAGCGCGGGGAGCAGCGAGGCGGTGACGGGCAGGCAGCTTTTTGCCACGGCGCAGCAGGTCGCGGAGAACACGGGGTCGTTGACCACGCAGGGCCAGCAGATCGCCGCGCACGATGATCGCATCACGCGGAACCGGGACGCTGTGGCGACCTTGAAAAGCCAGTTCGACGACATCGACCTCAGCGGCGTGGTACGGCGCGCCGATGATGGGTCGATCGACATGAACGGGGCCGGGATACGCGGCCTGGCCGCAGGTGACATCAGCTCGGCTGGCAGCACCGACGCGGTGAATGGTGGCCAGCTGTTCGCCACCAACCAGCGCCTGCAGGCCGTCGAAGGCGTGGGCCGCTTCGTGGCCATCGGCGCGGGTGGAAACCAGCAGGCGTCAGCGGCCGGCAACTTCGCCGTCGCGATCGGCGACTCGGCGAGCGCATCGCCCGGCAACTCGGGCGGCGTCGCGGTAGGGGCCTACGCGTCTGCATTGGGCGAGAACTCGGTCGCGCTGGGTCGTGCCGCCACCATCGCCGACCATGCGTCGAACTCGTTTGCACTGGGTGCGCGTTCACTGGTGGCCGCCACCGACGGCATGGCGCTGGGAGCGGAAAGTCACGTGGAAGAGACGGCCACTGACAGCGTGGCGCTGGGCAGCAAGTCCGTCGCCAGCCAGGCCAATACCGTATCGCTGGGCCACGACACGCTCAAGCGCCGGCTGGTGAACGTCGCCTCCGGCATCGGTGCCAATGACGCGGTGATTGTCGAGCAGTTGCAAGACACGCTTGCAGTGCTCGGCGGCGATGCGGGCCTGGGCCCGGGCGGCAAGGTCGTCGCCCCGGCGTATCACGTGCAGGGTGGGACACAAAGGACGGTCGGCGAGGCGCTTGACGCACTGGATGGTGTGGTCAACAGGAGCGAAGGCCGCGTGGACCAGCTGCAGACGACGCTGGACAGCGTGTTCGGGACCCTGCCTTCGCCGCGTGCGGACGGGCGTGACCAGCTTACCTTCGCAGGCATCAATGGCATGGTGCTGTCCAACGTGGCCGATGGTCGGGTCGGCGCGGGCAGCCGTGATGCGGTCAATGGCGGACAGCTGCATGCGCTGGAACGTCGGATTGATGGGCGTGTCGATGGACTGGAGCAGCGGATCGACGGCCAGTCGCAGGTGCGTACCGGTAGCGCAGCTGACGGCGATGCCACAACCCGTGGCACAGCCCTGACCGGGACCCAGGAGCCGACGACGGCGTCACCGCCCTTGGCGGCGGCTGGGGAGCAGGTCCCGACCGACGGCGGCACGCTGTCGAGCTCGGGTGCTGGGTCGAATCGCAAGGCGCAGGTCCCCGAACCGCCGAAGCCGCCGGTCGAAACCGCCGAGCTGGAAAAGATGCTGGCGCGCGCCAACGAATACACCGACGGGGCCGTCAGCCACTTCGAGCGCCGCCTGGAGAAGATGGACAAGCGCTTCAACCGCATGGCCGCCATGAGCAGTGCGCAGAGTGCCATGGCGATGAATACCGCCGGCCTGGCGACATACAACCGGCTGGGCGCCGGCGTGGGCTACAGCGATGGCGAATCCGCGCTGGCGGTCGGATACCAGCGGGTGTTGACCGAGCGCGGCTCGGCGACGGTCAGCCTCAACGGGGCCTTTACCAACAGCGGTGAACGCAGCATGGGACTGGGCGTGGGCATCGGCTGGTAAGGCGCGGGACAGCCCAAAACAGCTGCCAACAAAGCGGACCTGCGGAGCCGGCTTCAGACGCTTGAAGCCGGCTCTACAGGCAGGGTGGCGGGAAGCACGCAGCCGACTGAAGCTGGCGCTACAGCGTAGCGCTACGGCGTAGGGGGTGGCGCTGGGCTGTCCAGCAGCTGGCGGACCTGCGCGGCGGAGGCGCGCCGCATCGGCTTGTCATCAACCGCCGACAATGGGGCCTGGCGCAATGCGTCGTATGGCAGCACCGTGACCTCGAAGACCAGGTCTTCTGCACTGAACTGCCAGACCAGCACATCGCGCGTCCGTCCGCGGTCCATCCGCAGCCGCCGTGCACGGGCGTCGGCTGGTATGCCATGTTCTTCGAAAAAGCGCTGCACTGCATCCGGATCATCGTCATGCACCTGCAGCTGCACGGGGCTGTGGCTGTCGGCGGTGCCATCCAGCACCGGCCCGACCAGCCGCGGCGAGAAAGCCTGGAGGAACTCCAGCGCATGCAGGGCCCCGCGACGCTGGCGCTGCAGAGTGGCAGCATGGTCAGGCCCGGCGAACAGGCGCTGGTGCTCGCGCAGCGCAGCTTCGATCTCCACGTTGCGCGGCAGTGACAGCTCGTCGTGGATGCCGAGGCGCTGCGCAGCTTTGCGCTTGGCCTGGTGGAAATCCTGAATGCCGCTCTCCGCCATCAGGCGCGCCGCTTCATGGGCGAGCCGGAGACGGCGCTCGCGGCCCTGGGAGCCCGTATTCGCTCGCGTGCGATGCATATGCCATCCCCCGTGAATGACCTGGAAGCAGCCTACACCGGCGCCGTGATCAGGATGTGGAGCGGGGCCGAGGCCCCGCTCGGGACGATGCGGGATCAGAAGATATCGAAGGCTGCGGCATCGGCCTGCGGTGCCTGCAGGTTGAGGTCGTAGTCCTGCAACCGGTCCATGTCTTCTACCTTGACCCACTCGGTGGCCCCGTTGAGGCTGGCCTGCACCATGCCGGTCGGCGGCTCGTTCTGCGCGATCGGCGCATCCTTCAGTGCCGCGCGCATGTAGTCGATCCAGATCGGCAGGGCTGCCTTGCCGCCGTATTCCCGGTAACCCAGCGAGCGGAAGTCATCGCGGCCGACCCACACCGTGGTGGCGTATGTACCGCCGAAACCGGAGAACCACGCGTCGCGGTGGTCGTTGGTGGAGCCGGTCTTGCCGCCCACGTCTTCGCGGCCCAGCACCTTGGCTGCCGTGCCGGTGCCGCGCTGCACGACATCGCGCATCATTGACACCAGCTGGTAAGCCGTACGCGCGTCGATCGCGCGCGGTGCGGTGCGGGCATCGGGATTGACCGGCGCCGGCGCTTCGGCCGTCGGCGGTGTGGTCGCCGCAGCGCCACCGGCCGCCGCCGTGGGGGCCGGGGCGGCACCGAAGTTGAAGCCGTCGACCACGGTGTTGGCCGGCTCACCGTTCGCGGTGCCGCCGCAGTCGCGGCAGGCCATCGCAGGGTTTTCCTTGAACACTTCCACGCCGTCGCGGTCGACGACCCGGTCGATCAGCCAGGTGTCCACGCGCGACCCGCCGTTGGCGAACACGGCATAGCCGCGCGCAACCGACAGCGGCGTCAGCGAAGCCGTACCCAGCGACATCGACAGGTTCGGCGGCAGTTCCGCTTCGGCGAAGCCGAACTCGCTGATGTACTTGCGTGCGTAATCCACGCCCATGCCATCGAGCAGACGCACCGACACCAGATTGCGCGACTGCACCAGCGCCTCACGCAGGCGCATCGGGCCGCGGAAGCCGCCGCCGTCGTTCTGCGGCGACCAGGTCTTGCCGCGGCGGTCGCGGAACACGACCGGCGCATCCAGCACGATCGAGGCCGGGTTGTAGCCCTTGTCGAACGCGGCGGCATAGATGAACGGCTTGAAGCTGGAACCGGGCTGGCGACGCGCCTGGGTTGCCCGGTTGAACTTGTTGCCGGAGAAGCTGAAGCCGCCCACCAGGGCTTTCAGCGCCCCGCTGTTGGCGTCCAGCGACACCAGTGCCGACTGGCCGCGCGGAATCTGGTCCAGCAGCCACTGGCCCTCTTTCTCTCCGGCGCGCACGCGCACGATGTCGCCACGCTTGACCAGCCGCGCCGGCGTCTTGCCGGTCCAGCGCGCCGCAGCGGCCGGCAGCGCGACCTCGGTGCGGTTGGCCAGCACGGCCGTAGCGCTGCCGTCGGCCGCTGTGGCGGCGATGATCGCAGGCAGCAGGCCGGCCTGTGCGCTGATGCCGGACAGGTGGGTCGCCAGGCTGGCGGCATCATCTCCCGCGCCGACCTCGACCTGTTTTTCCACGCCGTGCCAGCCGTGACGGTGGTCGTAGATCAGCAGGCCATCACGCACGGCCAGATTGGCCGCGGCCTGCAGGTCGGGATTGATGGTGGTGGTGACGTGGTAGCCCTTGTTGACCACATCGCCGCCGAAGCGCGCGATCATCTCCTGGCGCACCAGCTCGGCCACGTAGGGCGCATCGACCTGGACCGGCGGCTCATGGGCGCTGGCATGCATCGGCACGGCCTTGGCCGCGTCCGCCTCGGCCTGGCTGACGAAGCGCAGATCCGCCATGCGCTGCAGTACATAGTTGTCGCGACGCTGCTGGGCGCGCTCGGGATTGGAGATCGGGTTGCCGGACGAGGGGAACTTGGGAATGCCGGCCAGCGAGGCCATCTCATCCAGGTCCAGCTGGTCCAGCGACTTGCCGTAGTAGAACTGGGCCGCCGCGGCCACGCCGTAGGAGCGGTTGCCGAAGAAACTCTTGTTCAGGTAGAGCTCGAAGATCTCGTCCTTGCTCAGTTCCGACTCGATCTTCCGCGCCAACAGGATCTCGGCCAGTTTGCGGGTATAGCTGTATTCGGAGCTCAGGAAGAACTGCCGGGCGACCTGCTGGGTGATCGTCGAGCCACCCGGCACCCGCCGGTCGCTGGTGGTCGCCAGCAGCCAGACCGCGCGCGCAATGCCCTTGTAATCGACGCCACCGTGCTCGTAGAAGCGCGCATCCTCGGTGGCAAGGAAGGCCTGCCTGAGCCGCTCCGGGACATCCTTCATGGTGACCGGGATGCGCCGGGTCTCGCCGAACACGGCCATCAGCTGGCCATCGGCGGCATAGACGTACATCGGCTCCTGCATCTCCACGTCGCGCAGGGTCTGCACGTCCGGCAGTTTGGAGGAGATGGCGTAATACAGGCCGCCTGCAGCGGCAGCGCCGACCAAGGCCAGGACCAGGAAAACGACCAGGATCCGGCGGAGCCAGCGGCGAAGGCGTGTCATCGGTGACAGATTCCGATTGCAGAATTCATGGCCGCAGAGTATAGATTACGCAAGGGGCTGGCTGGGGTCGGTCCTGGGGAGTGCAAGGGGAAGCCGCGTCACCGTGTGTCGTTCTGTGAAGATTTCTTCACGGCGGGACGGTTGCCATTTGCAAAAAAAACGTTATTAATGCGCGGGCGCAGCTATTGCGCCCAAGTGCCCATCGGCAGGGGAGAAACCGTGGGGCTCATCCCAAAAGGCCAGACGTCGCTCATCGGCGTCGATATCAGTTCGACTGCAGTCAAGCTCTTGCAGCTTTCACGCAGTGGTAACCGTTTCCGCGTGGAACATTACGCCGTGGAACCGTTGCCGCCGAACGCGGTCGTGGAAAAGAACATCGTTGAGGTCGAGGCGGTCGGCGAAGCCATCCGTCGCGCCGTCAACCGGTCGGGCAGCAAGGTCAAACTGGCCGCTGCCGCCGTCGCCGGCTCTGCGGTGATCACCAAGGTGATCCCGATGCCGGCCGATCTGGACGAGAATGAGATGGAGGCCCAGGTTGAACTGGAGGCCGTCAACTACATTCCGTATCCGATCGAAGAAGTGAACCTGGACTTCGAGGTGCTCGGGAGCATCCCGAACAACCCGGAAATGGTCCAGGTGCTGCTGGCTGCTTCGCGTTCGGAAAACGTCGAACTGCGCCAGTCGGCGCTGGAGCTCGGCGGGCTGACCGCCAAGGTGATGGACGTGGAGGCCTTCGCGGTCGAGAACGCCTTTGCCCTGGTCGCGAGCGAGCTGCCGGTTTCCAGCGACGGCGTGGTCGCGCTGGTCGACATCGGGGCCACCATGACCACGCTGAACGTGTTGCGCGGGGGGCGCAGCCTGTACAGCCGTGAGCAGGTGTTCGGTGGCAAGCAGCTGACCGACGAGATCATGCGCCGGTTCGGCCTGAGCTACGAGGAAGCCGGACTGGCCAAGCGCCAGGGCGGGCTGCCGGAAAGCTATGAAATGGAAGTGCTGGAGCCGTTCAAGGAAGCGACGGTGCAGCAGATCAGCCGCCTCCTGCAGTTCTTCTATGCCGGCAGTGAGTTCAACCGCGTCGACCACATCGTGCTGGCAGGCGGCTGCGCCGCGCTGACCGGGCTGCCCGAGCTGGTGGAAGAGCAGTTGGGTGTCCCGACCGTGGTGGCCAATCCGCTGGCGCAGATGACGCTGGGCCCGAAGGTGCAGGCACACGCGCTGGCTCAGGACGCCCCGGCGCTGATGATCGCCACCGGGCTGGCGATGAGGAGTTTCGACTGATGGCACGGATCAATCTGCTGCCGTGGCGCGCCGAGCGGCGCAAGCAACGCCAGCGCGAGTTCTACGCAATGCTGGGCCTGGCTGCCTTCGGCGGCCTGCTGCTGTCCCTGATGATCTGGTTCTATTACGACCGCCAGGTGAGCGGCCAGGGCGAGCGCAACACCTTCCTGCAGGCCGAGATCGACAAGGTCAAGCTGCAGAACAAGGAAATCGACCGGCTTGATTCGCAGAAAGACCGGTTGCTGGCGCGCAAGGCGGTCATCGAAGAGCTGCAGTCCAAGCGCTCCCAGATGGTCCACCTGTTCGACGCGCTGGTGCGCACGATCCCCGACGGCGTGGTGCTGACGGCACTGAAGCAGGAAGGCGACGTACTGACGCTGGAAGGACGCACCCAGTCCAACGCCCGCGTTTCGGCCTACATGCGCAACCTGGAGACGTCCGGCTGGATGACCAATCCGGAACTGTCGATCATCGAAGCGCGTGATCCGGAGAAGGAAAAGGAAGCGAAAGCGCTGCCGCTGGCTGACATCGGTGCGCTGCCGTACGTGTTCGTGGTCAAGGTCAAGCTGCCGGCGCAGAGCGAGGAATCCGTGCTCAACCCCGATGGCTCGGTGGCTGATCCCAATGCCCCGACCGCGCCATCGCCAGACGCGGCCGCGTTGGCGCCGCTGGCACCGGGCGCCGCAGCCGCACCGGGCGCTCCGGCAGCCGC
>JAZBLM010000035.1:0-27906 GCA_037033225.1 Pseudomonadota bacterium | reverse complement strand
ACCATCATGATGCCGTTCTTCTTGACGATGCCGATCAGCAGCACGATGCCGACGATGCCGTCCACCGACAGGCTCAATCCGCTCAGCATCAGCGCCAGCAGCGCACCTACGCCGGCCGGTGGCAGCGTGGAGATGATGGTGATGGGGTGGATGTAGCTTTCATACAGCACGCCCAGCACGATGTAGATCACCACCAGCGAGGCCAACAGCAACCACACCACGTCGGTCTGGCTGCCGGTGAACTCGGCGGCCTTGCCGATGAACTGCGCATGCACCTGCGAAGGCAGCTGCAGGGCCTGCTGGGTTTCTTCGATGGCCTTCACCGCTTCGGACAGCGAGTAGCCCGACGCCACGTTGAAGGAAATCGTCACAGCGGGCAGCTGCTGCTGGTGGCTCACCACCAGCGGCGCACTGGTGACCTTGCTGTCGGCCAGGGCGGACAGCGGGATGATGCCCCCACCGCCGACGGTGATGCCGGTGTTCTGGTTGCCGATGCCGGTCGCGGTGGACGAGTTGGACGAGGTCACCTGGCCGAAGCTGGTGGCATTGGTGCCGGTCAGCGCCCCGGTGCCGTTGGACGCCACCGCCAGCTGCTCCATCAGCGCGGTGCTGGTGCGGAACTCCGGCGCCACTTCCAGCACGACGCGGTACTGGTTGAGCTCGGTGAAGATGGTCGAGATCTGGCGCTGGCCGAAGGCGTCGTACAGCGTGTCGTCGATGGTCTGCATCGGCACGCCCAGTACGCTGGCCTTGTCGCGGTCGATGGTCAGTTCAAGCGCACGGCCCTGGGTGGACAGGTTGTTGTCCACGTCGGCCAGCTCCGGCCGCTGGCGCAGTGCTTCGGTCATGCGCGTGGCGTGCGTGGCAACTTCGTCTGCCTGCAAGTCGGACAGCACGAACTGGTAGTCGGTGGCTGCCACGCGGGTGTCCAGGGTGACGTCCTGCACGGGCTTGAGGTACAGCGCGATGCCGGGCACATCACGCACCGCGGCCTGCAGGCGCGGCAGGATCACGTCCATGCCATCACGCTCGCCGCGTTCCTTCAGCACGATCGACAGCTGGCCCTGGTTGAGGGTGGGATTCAGGGTGCCGGCACCGATGAAGGCGGATACGCCGGTGACGTCCGGGTCCTTGCGCAGCGCTTCGGCCACCGCCTTGGTGCGCTGCTCCATCTGCGGGAAGGCGATGTTCTGGTCGGCCTGCACGACCGCAGTGATCATGCCGGTGTCCTGGTCAGGCAACAGGCCCTTGGGGATCAGCACGTACAGCAGGACGGTCAACACCAGGGCGCCTGCCGCGACGGCCAGGGTGATGGGCTGGTGTGCCAGCACCCAGTCCAGGCTGCGCTCATACGCGCCGACAGTACGGCTCCAGAGATTCTTCCTGCCGGCTGCGTGGGTCCGCTCATGCGCGTCGTCGCCTTCCGGCAGCGCGTCCGGCTTGAGCAGATAGGCGCACATCATCGGCGTAAGCGTCAACGAGATCAGCATCGACAGCGTGACCGCGATGCTCAGCACCCATGCGAACTCATGGAACAGCCGGCCGGTGACGCCCGGCATCAGCAGCAGCGGCAGGAACACCGCTACCAGCGATACCGTCAACGAGAGCACGGTGAAACCGATCTGGCGCGCGCCGATTTCCGCTGCTTCCTTGCCGCTCTTGCCCTGTTCGATATAGCGCACGATGTTCTCGATCATCACGATCGCATCGTCGACCACGAAACCGGTCGCCACCACCAGCGCCATCAGTGACAGGTTGTCCAGCGACATGCCGGCAAAGGCCATTACCGCGAAGGTACCGGCCAGCGACAGCGGCACGGCCACCGACGGGATGATGGTGGCCCACAGGCGGCGCAGGAACAGGAAGATCACCGCCACCACCAGGCCGATGGTCAGGATCAGGGTGAACTGCACTTCATGAACCGAGGCGCGGATGGTCTCGGTGCGGTCGGAAAAGATCTCCAGGTGGACGTCGGCCGGCAGCACGCCCTGCAGCTGTGGCAGCAGGGCGCGCACGCGCTCAACGGTCTGCACGATGTTCGCACCGGGCTGGCGGCGTACTTCCAGCAGCACCGCCGGCTTGCCATCAGCCCATGCGGCCAGCTGGTCGTTCTCGGCCCCATCGATGACTTCAGCAACATCGGACAGCCGCACGGGCGTGCCGTTGCGATAGCTGATGATGGTGTCGCGGTACTCGGCGGCGCTGGTCAGCTGGTCATTGGTGCCGATGCTGTAGGACTGGGTCTTGCCGTTGAGCGACCCCTTCGGTGCGCTCACGTTGGCCTGGGTCAGCGCACTGCGCAGGTTCTCCAGGGTAAGGCCCATGTTCGACAGCTGTGCGGGATTGACCTGGATGCGCACGGCCGGGCGCACGTTGCCGGCGATCGATACCAGGCCGACGCCCTGCACCTGGGACAGGCGCTGGGCGATCAGGGAATCGGCGTAGTTGTTGACCTCGCGCAGCGGGCGCGTATCGGAGGTGAGTTTCAACGTGACGATCGCTGCGTCGGCCGGATTGACCCGGTTGTAGACCGGCTGGTAAGGCAGCGAAGACGGCAGCGTGGCCTGACGGATGGCGGCCTGCACATCCTGCGCGGCGATGTCGATGTCCCGTTCCATCGAGAACTGCAGGATGATCGTGGACAGCCCCGCCGACGAGTCGGAGGTCATCAGCTCCAGTCCGGAAATCTGCCCGAACTGGCGTTCCAGCGGCGTGGTCACCAGCGACGCCATGGTGGTCGCGTTGGCGCCCGGATACTGCGTGGTCACCACCAGGCTGGGCGCGTCGATCTCCGGCAGCGCCGACACCGGCAGCTGGCGATAGCCCAGGATGCCGAGCAGCAGCAGCCCGGCCATCAGCAGGGAGGTGGCGATCGGGCGGCGGATGAAGAGGGTCGAAAAGCCCACGGGCGGATCCTTGCTGGAACGTCAGGGCAGCGCCGGCAGAAGTGCCGGCGCCGGTGGATCAGGGCGCAGCCGGCTTCAGCGCGGGCCGCCGCCGGGACGACGTCCCCCGTTCTGCTGCTGGGCGGCCTTCAGTTCGGCCTCGGTCGGCGCAGCCGGTGTTTCCCCCGGTTTCAGCGCGTTGACTTTCGCGCCGGGCTTGAGCCGGAACTGGCCTTCGCTGACCACGCGCTCGCCCCCCTTGAGGCCCTCGGTCACCTGCACATGGCTGTCGCCGACTTCCACGCCGCTGCGCACCGTCTGCATCTTCACCGTGCTGTCGGGCTGCACCACATACACGTACTCACCGTCCGGACCGCGCATCACCGCCTGGGTGGGGATGACGATGCCGCCGCCGATGGTGCGCAGCTGCAGCCGCACGTTGACGAACTGGCCGGGCCACAAGGTGTTCTGCGCGTTGTCGAACAGGGCGCGTGCGCGGAAGGTGCCGCTGTCGCTGCTGATCAGGTTGTCCACCACGTCCAGCGTGCCGCCGCCATCGATGACGTGGGAATCGGTGCGGTCCAGGGCGGCGATCTGCACGATGCCGGCCTGCTGTGCGGCGCGCACCTCGCCCAGCTGGCGCTCGGGCAGGTTGAATACCACGTGGATCGGATGCACCTGGGTCAGCGTGACCAGCGCCGTGCCGGCGCTGACCACGTTGCCCGCATCCACCGCACGGATACCGGCCACGCCGGTGATCGGTGCGGTGACCCGGGTGTACTGCAGCTGGACCTGCGCGGCGCGCATGCTGGCCTCATTGGCCGCCACCGCGCTTTCGTACTGGGTGACCTGGTTGCGCTGGGTGTCCAGATCGGTCCTGGCAACGTACTGCTGGTACTCGGGCGAACTGGAGCGCTGGAAGTTCGAACGCGCCGTCGCCAGCAGCGCCTGGTTCTGGCGCTTGGCCGCTGCGGCTTCGTCGTAGCTGGCCTGTGCGCTGCGCGGATCGATCACCGCCAGCACATCGCCCTTCTGCACTTCCTGGCCCTCGCGGAAGTTCAGGCTCATCAGCTGGCCGCCGATCTGCGGGCTCACCGTGACCGTGTTCATCGCGCTGACCGTGCCCAGTGCACTGGCGTAGACCGGCACGTCCTGCCGCTGCGCTTCCACCACCGTCACCGGCACCGGGCCGGCGTCGGCTTTCGGACCACCGCGCTCGCCGCTTGCCGGCGGCCCGCCAGCGGCCTCTTTCTTGCCTCCGCCGGCCAGGCGCAGGCCGACGAAGACGAGCACCAACACGGCCACGACCAGCAGCACGATCTTCCACAAACGCGACATTCCAATCACTCCTGGGGCGGGGCCGGGCGCGGCGCCCGGCTGGCAAGGTGCAAGCATACCTGCGGGCGCTGGCCCTGCCTGCATGCCAAATGGGCCGGACATTCGGACTGCCGTGGGTGGCCGAAGGTTCCCGGCGGCGACCGCATGCCCTACATTCAACGTCACCCCCAACGCGGAATGCCTCTGATGCCCCCTCGCGCGCTGCTGTCCTCCGCCCTGCTGCTTGCCCTGCCGATGCTGGCCCAGGCCCAGTCGCCGCAACGTCCCGAAGTCGAGGCCGCGGCGCAGCGCCTGCAGGCGCAGGTGGTCGAGTGGCGTCGGGACTTCCATCAGCACCCGGAACTGTCCAACCGCGAAGAACGCACGTCGGCCGAGGTCGCCAAGCGCTTGCGGGCGATGGGTCTCAAGCCCAGGACCGGCATCGCCCACCATGGCGTGGTGGCGATCATCGAGGGTGGTCGACCGGGTCCGAAGATCGCCCTGCGCGCGGACATGGACGCCTTGCCGGTCACCGAGCAGACCGGTCTGCCGTTCGCCTCCAAGGCCAGCAGCACCTATCGCGGGCAGCAGGTGGGTGTGATGCATGCCTGTGGCCACGATGCGCACACGGCGACCCTGCTCGGCGTTGCCGAAGCGCTGGTGGGCATGCGCAAGGAGCTGCCGGGCCAAGTGATGCTGATCTTCCAGCCGGCCGAGGAGGGTGCGCCTGCACCGGAAGAGGGCGGCGCGGCGCTGATGCTGAAGGAAGGCGTATTCGCCGACTTCAAGCCGGAAGCGATTTTCGGCCTGCATGTGTTCTCCAGCGTGCAGGCGGGCAAGATCGCGGTGCGCGGCGGTCCGCTGATGGCCGCCTCTGACCGCTTCGGCATCAAGGTGATCGGCCGCCAGACCCATGGCTCCGCGCCGTGGAACGGGGTTGACCCGATCGTCGCCACGGCCGATCTGATCGGCAGCGCGCAGACCATCGTCAGCCGCCGCACCAACCTGGCCCAGCAGCCGGCGGTAGTGACGTTCGGGGCCATCAACGGCGGTATCCGATACAACATCATCCCGGACGAGGTGGAGATGGTCGGCACCATCCGCACCTTCGACGAGGCGATGCGCCAGCAGATCTTCGCGGACCTGCGCAACGTGGCCGAGCACACAGCTGCAGCCCACGGGGCCACGGCGGTGACCGACATCTTCGAAGCCGAGGGCAATCCGGCCACGGTCAATGATCCGGCACTTACGGCGCGGATGCTGCCAAGCCTGCAGGCGGTGGTGGGCAAGGACAATGTGTACGAGCCACCACTGCAGATGGGTGCCGAGGATTTCTCGCTGTTCGCGCAGGAGGTGCCGGGCATGTTCTTCTTCGTCGGTTCCACCAGCGAAGGCATCGACCCGGCCAAGGCGCCGGCGAACCACTCGCCGAAGTTCCTGCTGGACGAGAAAGCACTGGACGTGGGCCTGCGTGCGCTGTTGCAGGTAAGCCTGGACTACCTGCACGGCGCCCCGTCCGCCGCCGGTTGACCCCGAAGCACCGTCGCCCCGGTAGGGTCGATCCATGATCGACCGCCGTTGCCGCCAGGTGATCAGCCGGTCAGTTCAGGCTGGTCGCGTTCGATGCCGTACTTGCGCAGCTTTTCCACCAGCGTGGTCCGGCGCAGGCCGAGCAGTTGCGCGGCGTGGGCCACCACGCCCTGGGTGCGCTCCAGGGCTTCATGGATCAACGCCAGCTCGATGGTCGCCATATGGTTGCGCAGGTCCAGGCCGTCGTCGGGCAGTCCGGCCGGCGGCGCGGGCGGGGCATGCCCCGTGCCCGGTGCATGGAACGAGAAGCTGCGCAGATCCAGGCGGTCTTCGCCGGTCGTCACGGTGTCAGCCGCCGCCGCCGCGACGACCGGCGCGGTACTGGCGGGCAGGTCCACCCGGTAACGCACTGGCAGGTCCTGCACGCGGACCGTGCCACCCGGGTGCAACACCGCCAGCCGCTCGACCAGATTGGTCAGCTCGCGGACATTGCCCGGCCAAGCGTAGCTGGCCAACGCCTGCAGCGCCTCGGGCGCGAAACGCACTTCGCCGCGGCCGGTCCGGGCGAGCTGGCCGGCGATCGTCGCCGCCAGGCTGGGCAGGTCCTCGATGCGCTCGCGCAGGGCCGGCACGTCGATGGGGAAGACGTTCAGGCGGTAGAACAGATCCTCGCGGAATTTGCCCTCGGCGATGCGGCTTTCCAGATCGCGGTGGGTGGCGGCAATGACCCGCACGTTGCAGCGGATGGTCTCGTTGCCGCCGACCCGCTCGAAGCTGCGCTCCTGCAGCACGCGGAGCAGCTTGACCTGCATCGGCAGGCTCATGTCGCCGATCTCATCAAGCAGCAGGGTGCCGCCCTCGGCCATTTCGAAACGGCCCTTGCGGGTGGTGAGTGCGCCGGTGAAGGCACCTTTTTCGTGTCCGAACAGCTCGCTTTCCAGCAGGTCCGGCGGAATCGCGCCGCAGTTGATCGCCACGAACGGACCATCACGCCGCGGCGAACGCTGGTGGATCGCGCGGGACACGACTTCCTTGCCGGTCCCGGATTCGCCCAGCACCAACACCGTCGTGTCGAACGCGGACACCTGCTCGATCATCTGGCGCAGGGCGATGACGGCCGGCCCACTACCGGTGGGGCCCTGCTCCTGCACGGCACCGGCCTGGTGCTCGGCGTCCAGCCGCTTGAGACTGGCCCGGCGCAGCAGCGCCTCCATCTGCGCATGGCGCAGCGGTGCTTCCAGCGGCCAGATGTTGGCTTCGTGCATCCCGTGCCGACGTGCGAACGCCGCCGCATCGCCGTCGATCAACAGCACCGGCGGCGGCAGCGAACTCTGTGCAAGCCACTGGAACAGCGCCGTACTGGCGTCGGAGTCGTCGAGCTCACCCACGATCACCGCCATCCAGTCGTTCTGGCGGTAGCGGGAGGTGGAAAAATCGGCTGCATCGGCGACCCAGCGCGGATTGAAATCCATGAACTCCAGCAGCGCGACGGTGTGCTCGGCACGGACGGCGTCATTGTCCAGCAGCAGGATCCGCGACTCGCTCATGTCAGTTTCCCTTCAGCCCTTCCAGGATGGGCATGACTTCCTGGATGTAGGACAGCTTGCTCACGAAATTGTCGGCGCCGGCGCGAAGCGCATGCTCGCGGTGCTCGGCATCGTCGAAGTGGCTGGCGATCACGATATAGGGTGCGTCATCCTGCGATTTGATCAGGCGGGTGGCCTGCAGGCCGCCCATCTCGGGCATCGCCAGGTCCATCAGCACCACCTGCGGCCGAAGGCTCTCGGAGCGCTCGATGGCCTCCAGTCCGTTGCCGGCGCTGCCGACCACGGCCAGCCAGTCGACCTTGCGGAAATGGCGCATGGCGGCGTTGATGAAACCTTCGTGGTCGTCGACCAGCAACACGGTGAGCTTTTCCATCTTCCTGCGGTCCTCAGCCCGTCCGGGCCATCAGCGGTTGCCGGACCACCGGCCGTCGGCGCTCGCGCGCCGGGGCGATATCCAGTTGTTCCCGGTATTTTGCAACGGTCCGGCGCGCAATGTTCACTCCCTGCCGCGCCAGCAGGCCGGCAATGGCCTCGTCGGCCAGCGGACGACCTGCCGGTTCAGATTCAATAAGTCGACGTACCATGGCTTTGACGGCCGCCCCGGACACGCTGGCCCCTTCCAGGCGCACGGCGAAGAAGTGCTTCAGTTCGAAGGTTCCGCGCGGCGTCTGCAGGTATTTTCCCGTGGTGATGCGCGAAACGGTGGATTCGTGCATGCCGATGGCCTCGGCCACTTCCTTCAGGGTCAGCGGCGCCATGGCCTCGTCGCCGCGGGTCAGGAACGCAGCCTGGCGCTCGACGATCACCCGCGCGGTGCGCAGCAGGGTGTCATGGCGCATGGCCAGGCCGCGGGTCAGCCAACGGGCCTCGGCCAGCATCTCGCGCATCGCCGGGCTGGCGTCGGGGCTGTCGGCGAGCGCCTGTTCGTAATCACGATTGATGCCGACGCGGCGACTGCTGCGGCTGTTCAGGGCCACCCGCCACTGGCCGTCGGCATGCCACGCGCTGACATCCGGCACGACCACGCTGTTGTCGATGGCCAGCAGGCTGTCGCCGGGACGCGGCTGCAGCGACAGGATCAGCCTGACGGCTTCATGCACGTCGCCCTCTTCGCAGTCGCAGGCCGCGGCGATGGCCGGATAATCGTGACTTGCCAGCAGCTCCAGCGCCCCCGACAGGATCCGGCCCGCCAGGTGCCGCGCCGCGACCGTGCCGGGCAGGGCCGCCAACTGCGCCTGCAGGCATTCCGCCAGGTCCTGCGCGGCCATGCCGGCCGGATCGCCCTGCAGCATGCGCTGGCGGACGGCTTCCAGTTCGGTGCCGGAAACGTCCAGGCGTGCACTGCCCAGCATCAGCAGGCTGGCCAAGGGCGCCTGCAGATAGCCTGCGTCGTCGCACTGCTCCAGCCAGAAGGCCGCGATGCCCAGGCCACGCGCGTCGAGCTCGAGCGACAGTGTTTCCAGAATGCGCACATGCGGGTCGGTGGAGTGGTCGGCGGCAATCCGGGCCATGCGGTCGTCGTCGCCGTCCTGCCAGCTGGCGCCTGCCAGATCCCACATGCCACTTTCCGGCAGTTCGTCGAAGGCGGCGGTATCGGTGGCGGCGTCCTGGGCAGTGCGCGCGTCCGCCGACGATTCGCTGGCGTCCTCGATCTCCAGCAGGGGGTTGGTCTCCAGGGCGCGCTGGATTTCCTGCTCCAGCTGAAGGCCATCGAGCTGCAGCAATCGGATCGACTGCAGCAACTGCGGCGTCAGGTGGAGGTTCTGGCCCAGCTGGACATTCAGTGCGGCTTTCATCTGCATTCCCCGGCGCCATCCCCGGCGCGTTGTGGAACACATCTTGCTTGTTGCAGAGAGTAGGGGAAATCAGGGGGTTCCTGAGCGGGCTGGTGTGTTTCCTGACGCTGCGTCAGGAAATCCCCTACACCCTGACGGTATCATGGCGCCAGCAGGGCGCCCGTCGCCCGAATTTCCGGGTCGTAGCCTGCCGTCACGGCCGACCTTCCGTCGCTGGCCGTCCGCGGCGACGGCAAATCGTCGCGCCCGTCTCAGCTCAACTCACCCTGATGGCGTGCGGCCAGCAGCACCAGGTCGTTCGCGCGGCGGCATCCGAGCGCCTCCATCATCCGGGCGCGATGGGTCTCCACCGTCTTCACACTGATCCCTAGGTCGGCGGCCATCTCCTTGTTGCTCTGGCCACCGCCGATCCGGCGCAGGATCTCCCGCTGCCGCGGTGACAGGGCCGCGACGCCGACGGGCTTCTCCCTCCCCAGCATCGGCGCGAGCATCTTGGCGGAGATCTGCGGACTCAGGAAGACCTGCCCGGCGTGGGCGGCGCGCAGGGCCAGCTCCAGCTCCCCGGGCGCCGCATCCTTGACCACGAAACCCACCGCGCCTCGATCAAGCGCATCGCGGACATGGGCCACGTCATCGTGCATCGTCATCATCACCACCCGCGAACCGGGCGCGTGCAGGCCGATGTCCGTCAGTGCCTCCAGGCCATTGCGGCCCGGCAGGGACAGGTCCATGAGCACTACGTCCGGGGCATGCAGCAGGGCCTGCTGCAACGCCTGCTCGGCAGTGCTGGCTTCGGCCACCAGCTGGACATCGGCGAAGCCCTGCAACAGCCGCCCCAGTCCGGCACGGACGAGCGTGTGGTCATCGACGATCAGAACGCGCAAGGGCAGCAACTGCAGGAAGGTGAGAGGTCCACCTTAACGGAGCGGGGCCGGGCCGCCAATAGCGTCTTTCAAAGACGTGGACGGCCGTCGCGGTTCGGCGTCTCAGCGATGGCGGCGCGCGTCGGCGACCTGACGGCGGTGCAGCCGGAACAGGTGCCGTTCCAGCGCCAGTTCCAGCCCGTCGCCGAGCTCACCGAAGCGCAGCCACAGGTAATGTCCGCCGGCGCCATCTGCCGCTTCGGCCATGACCTGTACCGGCAGGTCGACATGATCGGGCAGCCAGTCGCTGGGCTGCAGTCGCACCGTGCCCGCGCTGCCTACCACCGCGCCACTACGTGGACCGAGCTGCAGCCGGATGCCGCGGCGCGACCAGCGCAGCGGTCGCAGGGGCAGGGGATCAGCCTGTTGGCGCACCAGTCGACCGACCAGCATCAACGCCAGGTCGAGCTTGGCTTCGACACGCTGCTGGGCCGCGGTGGATTCGCCGCGGTCGTCCTTGTCATCGCCGCGTGCATCTTCCACCAGTCCAATGCTCCGCAGCAGCTGCTCGGCCATGCCGGCCCGGACGCCGTTGCTCCCTCGGATGAAGTCCGCGGGCAGATCCACCTCGCAGCTCAGCGTTTCATCGAAGAGTTCGCTTTCGGCGGGATGGTGGATCAGCGGCGCGGCGGGGCTGTTCATGCCAGTGATTCTGCCTTCAGGTAAGCGTGCGCGGCGCGGAGCGAGCGCTTGCCCTGATTGAGGTGCAGGGCGGCCTCATCGCGCAGCTGCACCATGCGGCCCATCACCCGTTGCTGGTGGGCCAGCAGTGCATGAATGGCCTCGTCGGTGGGACGCTGGATCGACAGCGACAGGGCCGCCACCGCCTGCAGGTGCTCGGCCATGAGGCGTTCGCTGCCGTCGTGGTCGCCGCTTGGAAGGTGCGCTTCCAGCGTGTCCAGCGAGGCATGCAGTGGCTGCAGCAGGGCGGCGCTCATGGCGAACCGGCGCCGCGGATCTGGCGCTGCTCGCCGGGGATGGCGTTCCAGGCCGAATCGATTTCCATCATCAGGCTCAATGCGTCCTTCAGGGCGACCGGGTCGTTGTGGAGGTTGGCTTCGGTCAGGCGCACGATGACGAACTCGTACAGCGCCGACAGATTCGCGGCGATTTCGCCGCCGGCTTCGTGGTCCAGCGAACCATCCAGGTGGCCGACGATCGAGCAGGCTTCGCCGATCGCCTTGCCCTTGCGGGCCTGGTCACTCCGCTGCAGCGCCGCCTCGGCGGTGCGGATGCGTTCGCAGGCGCCGGCCAGCAGCAGCGCTACCAGTTTGTGCGGATCGGCGTCGACCACGGACGTGCTCACGCCGACCTTGCGGTACTGCTCGGCGAACTGGCGGTTGGTGCCGTACATGTGTCTCTCCTGGGGTGCCATGGCGCGTGCGCTCCCGGAAGCGGGGGACGCTTGATGACACCAGATGTTTCATCTGATATCGGCCCGAAGGCCGGTGGACTTGAGGGTTCAGCTGTTGCTGAGCAGCTGCGAGCTCAGCGAACCGCTGGCGCTCTGCATCTGGGCAACCATTTTTTCCATGGCGGTGAACTGCTTCGTGTAGCGCTCACTGACCTTTTCCATGCGCGCGTCGAGGTCGTCCAGCTGCTTTTCCAGCGCCTTGATTTCCTTGTTGAGCGAGTTGGTGCGCTGGGTGAGCGTGCCGGTGCTGGTGTCCAGGTTGCTCTTCAGCAGCGCGGTCATGGGCTTGCCGATGCTGCCTTCGGCACCGAACAGCTTCTTCACCGCTTCCGGATCCTTGCCGATCGCCGTGTCGAGCTTGCCTGCATCCAGGCTGAGGGTGCCGTCGGCGGCGATGGTCATGCCTATTGCCTTGAGATCGTTGACGTTGGCACTCAGCGAGCTGCGCAGCTGCTGCTGCAGTCCGCGCACCATGGCATCACCGGTCAGGGTGGAGGCCGTGCCGGTTTCGGCGTTGTAGGCGCTGGAGGACTTCAGCGTGCCCTGGATGGCGTTGTAGGCACTGACGAAGGCGGTGAGGTTCGCCTTCAGTGCCGTGTTGTCCGGGGTAAGCGTAAGGGTCTGCTTTTCCCCTTCCTTGGCCTTGGTCAGGGTCAGGCTGATGCCGGGAACCAGATCGGTGATGGTGTTGGAGCTGGACGTCCGGGTGAACCCGTCGACCATGACCACCGCGTCCTGCGCGGCGACCATCTGGGTCAGTTTCGAGGTGCCGGCGGGGTCATGGACCAGGTCGGCCAGGCCACCGTTGCCGCCGGTCGTGCTGATCGTCAGCGCGCCCTTGGTGCCGGAGTCGACCGCGCTGAGCACTAGGTGCTGCCCGTCGTCGGCGGTCACGATGGCGGCCGTCACCCCCTTGCCGCCGGCGGCCGAATTGATCGCGGCGGCAACCTCCGCCAGCTTGGCGCCAGCGGGGATGGTCACGTTGATCGTCTTGTCGCCGTGGCCGATGCTGAGCGTGCCGTCACCGATGACCGCGTCCTTCTCGTAGGCCTTCGAACTGAGTTTCTGGCTCTGCGCCAGTGTTTTGACTTCCACTTCGTGGGTGCCCGCAGCCGCCTTGCCTGCGGTCGCGGCGGTATCGATGGTGGCGGTGAAGTTGGACTCGGTCGGCGTGCTCGGCTTGATGCCGGGCGCCGCGGCACCCTTGACCAATGCGGTCAGCGCGGTCTGCAGGCTGGTCATGCCGTTCTTGATGCTGCCAAGTGCGGATACTTTCGCGGTGGCGGCCGTGCCCGCGGTGTTGATCTGGTTCTGGCGGGGCGCGCGCTCGCTGGCAACCAGCTGCGAGACCAGGGTAGGAATGTCGAGGCCGGAACCAATGGTGCCGAGGGACATGGAAAGATCCTTTTACTGGGACGGCACGCGCCGATGCCATGCATCTGCTATCGGCCGTGGTCGGGCAAGCTTGAGCGCGGTCGCGCTGCCCTGACCGATGCAAGCCCCGTGCCAGCCTTCACAACGCCGCCGGCTGGCCGCCTCAGTGGTAGTGACGGCCGCCGCCGCACTGGTAGTGACGGCCGCTGGCCGTCAACCGCTGTGCAAACGAAAAAAACGAAAAGGGGGCTTTCGCCCCCTTTCCGGTGTCACGTAACGCCTGGGCCGTGGATCAGCGCAGCAGGCTCAGCACGTTCTGGCTGGACTGGTTGGCCTGGGCCAGCATCGCCGTACCCGCCTGCTGCAGGATCTGGTTACGGGTCAGCTCTGCGGTTTCCGAAGCGTAGTCCGTGTCACGGATGCGGCTGCGGGCAGCGGACATGTTCTCCGAAGAGGTGCTCAGGTTGGCCACCACCGAGGTGAAGCGGTTCTGCACGGCACCCAGGTCGGCGCGGGCCGAGTTGATCGAGTCCAGAGCAGCGTCCATCGCCTTCAGTGCATTGTCCGCACCGGCCACGTCGGAGATATCCAGGTCGTCGAAACCGGTGTCGGCAGCGCCGGCAGCCCACGCAGTGCCCACAGCGCTGGCGGCGGTCGAGCCGGCGGTCAGGCCGGTCTGGGCCAGCAGGCCGGCGGCATCGGAACCGCTACCGGCAGCAACGGAGACGTTGCCATCAGCGCCGGTCAGCACCAGCTTGCCCGAATCCAGCGATGCGGAAACGCCGGTGTTGTAGCTCTGGGCATTGATCGACTTGACCAGCTCGTCAGCGCGCTGGGCGGAGCTGCCGGCTTCGCCGAAGTTGATGGTGGCCGAACCCTTCGAACCGGTCAGGGTGAAGCTGCCCGAAGAGAAGGTGTTGGCACCGGCGGCGCCGCCAGCCGCTGCCGCGGTTACGGCGACATCCGCGTTGATCGGACCGCCAGTGCCTGCGATGGTTACGGCAGCGCCTGCGTTGCTGATCGCGCCCGTCGTGCCGTCGACCGTGAGGCCGCTAGCGCCGCCTACGTTGGCATCGCCGTTGATTGCCGTTGCGATGTTTGCAAGCAGCTTGGCCGAGGCGTCAGCCTGGCTCGTGCCGTCGGTCACGCCGGTAACGTTGACCGTGTTACTGCCCACGGTCACGCTGAAATCAGCGTAGGAGAAGACGCCGGCGGTATCGGTCGCGGCGGCAAAAGTTGCGCTGGAGATGGTGCCGGTACCCGGGGTGGCGGCACCACCGCCGGCGCCTGCTGCACCGGCCGGCGCTGCGCCGGTCATCTTGGCGGCGGTGTCGACCTTGTTCCAGTTGCCCAGCGAGGCGATGTTCGCGTTGGCGATCTGGGCGATGTCGATCGTCTGGCCCTGGTTGGCGCCGATCTGGAACGACTGGCTCTGGAAGCTGCCGTCCAGCAGCTTGGTGCCGTTGAAGTTGGTCTGCTCAGCGACGCGCTGGATTTCAGCCTTCAGCAGCTGCACTTCCGAGTTCAGCGCCTGGCGGTCAGAATCGGAGTTGGTGGCGTTGCGGGACTGCACGGCCAGCTCGCGGATGCGCTGCAGGTTGTTGCCGATCTCGCCCAGGGCGCCTTCGGCGGTCTGTGCCAGCGAAATGCCGTCGTTGGCATTGCGCGAGGCCTGGTTCATGCCGCGCACCTGGGTGGTGAAGCGCTCGGAGATGGCCAGGCCGGCCGCGTCGTCCTTGGCGCTGTTGATGCGCAGGCCCGAGGACAGGCGCTGGATCGAGGTGGCGAGGCTGTTGCCGCTGGTGCCCAGGTTGCGCTGTGCATTGAGCGACATGGTGTTGGTGTTGATGACTTGTGCCATGGTGCGGTTTTCCTTTTTGGCAGTGGGTCCGGCAGATCAGCCTGGCCGGTAACGGGGGCAGTGGATGGGCGCCCCCGTGGGGGTGTGCTGCCGCTGCTGAAATCAATAACGGCACTCCCTGCCCAGCCTTTAGCCACACGTCAACAAATTTTCGCGGCGGCCATGGCGCGTGGCCGCTGGGGCCGTGCCGGGCTCGGCCGCCCCTGCGCTGGAAACGCACATGAAAAGGCCCCGCCGGTTGCCCGGCAGGGCCTTGGTACGGCGTGTCGGCGCTGTTACGACTGCAGCAGGCTGAGCACGTTCTGCGGCGCCTGGTTGGCCTGGGCCAGCATCGCCGTGCCGGCCTGCTGCAGGATCTGCGTGCGGGTCAGTTCGGCGGTCTCGGTCGCATAGTCGGTGTCGCGGATGCGGCTGCGCGCGGCCGACATGTTCTCCGAAGAGGTGGTCAGGTTGGCGATGGTCGAGCTGAAACGGTTCTGCACCGCGCCAAGGTCCGCACGCGAGGAGTTGATCGAGGTCAGCGCTGCGTCCATTGCGTTGAGTGCGTTGTCCGCACCCAGCGTGGAGGTGATGTCCAGGTCGGCAAAGCCGGACTTCGGCCCACCTGCGGCCCACGCGCTGCCAATCGCTGCGCCGGCGGTGGTGCCGGCGCTCAGGCCGGTTTCCGCGGTCAGCGTAGCGCCACCGGCGAGGGTGAAGTCGCCTTCCTGCGAGGCCAGCAACAGTCGGCCGCTGCTGTCGAGCGAAGCCGTCACGCCCGTGTTGTAGCTCTGGTCGTTGATCGACTTGACCAGGTCGCTGGCACGCTGGCCCGCACCGCCGGCCGCGGCGAAGTTGATGGTCGCCGTGCCCTTGGCACCGGTCAGGGTGAAGCTGCCGGCCGAGAACGTAGCCGCGCCGCCAGCACCCTGCGCCGCGACGGTCTGGGCAGCCACGCCATTGGAGAAGGTGTCAACCACGACGGCGGCCGCGCCTGCGTTTTCCAGCGCTACGTTGTTGGCATCGGCACTGGCCAGGCCCGGGCGCACGCTGTTGATCTGCGTGGCGACTTCAGCCGCCAGTCCGGCCGCATCACGCGTGCCATCGGCCGCAACAGTGACCGGGGTGCCATCGACTTCGAAGGTGAAGCCCAGCGCCGGGTCCGCTACGGCGGACAGGTCCAGCGTCGCCGTGCCCGGAGCTGCCGCGCCGCCACCGGAGCCGACCGGTGCGATGGCAGTGAACAGTGCCGAGGTATCGACCTGGTTCCAGTTGCCCAGTTCCTTGATGTTGGCGTTGGCGATCTGCGAGATGTTGATCGTCTGGCCCTGGTCGGCACCGATCTGGAACGCCTGGTTGGTGAAGCTGCCATCAAGCAGGTTGGTGCCGTTGAAATTGGTCTGCTCGGCGACGCGCTGGATTTCGGCCTTCAACAACTGCACTTCGGCATTCAGCGCCTGGCGGTCGGAATCGGAGTTGGTGGCATTGCGCGCCTGCACGGCCAGTTCGCGGATGCGCTGCAGGTTGTTGCCGATCTCGCCCAGTGCGCCTTCGGCGGTCTGGGCCAGCGAAATGCCATCGTTGGCGTTGCGCGCGGCCTGGTTGATGCCGCGGATCTGCGTGGTGAAGCGCTCGGAGATCGCCAGGCCGGCCGCGTCGTCCTTCGCACTGTTGATGCGCAGGCCGGAAGACAGGCGCTGGATCGACGTGGCCAGCGAATTGCCGCTGGTGGAAAGATTGCGCTGGGCGTTCAGCGACATCGTGTTGGTATTGATGATCTGTGCCATGGGGCGTCTCCGTGGGTTGCTCGGGTCAGTTGATAGAGGCGCGCTCAGGGCGCCTGGTTGAAGGTCAGCGGATACTGTTGAACAGGGACATCGCCTGCATCTGGCTGAAGATCGTCTGCGCGGCCTGCAGGGCCGCGTTTTCGAGCTTGTACTGGCCGATGGCATCGGCGTAGTCCAGGTCGCGCAGGGTGGAAAGGGTGCTCTTTACGGTCACGGCGGTGGCGTCGCGTGCACTGGCGGCGTCGTCGATGGCGGCCAGCTGCGCACCGCCTTTGGAACGTGCGTCGATCATGTTTTCCGAGGCGCGCGTGATGTCACGCATGCTCGACTGCAGCAGGTTCTGCATGCCGGTGCGGTCGGCAGCGGTCTGCGGATCGGATTCCAGCGCACCGATCAGGCGATCCATGGTGGCGAAGATGTCGCGGGAACTGGAGGCCACCACACCGAAGCTGTCACCCGCGGCCGGCACGCCTTCGATGCGCAGCCGGATGCCGCCGACCACGATGTCCTCGCCCGATGCATGGGTGCCGGTAGCGATCACCGCGCCGGCATCGTCGAGCACCTCATAGGCGCCGGCACCGGCGGCGGTGAAGCGCACGTTGAGCGCGCCACCTTCCCAGGCATCGCTGCCGTCGCGGCTGATCGAGGTCAACAGTCCGCTGCCGGTATTGCCGGCGGCGGCGTTGCCATCCACCACGCCGTCGCCGGTGCGGATGCGCATGAAAATCTCGCTGCCGGGCAGGGCGTCATTCACCAGTTGGCCCGGAGCGACTTCCACCTGTCGCTGGGTCTGGTCACCGGTGTAACTCACCAGGCCGCCGGCCTTGAGGAAGGGCGCGTCCGAATCGTTGCTGCCACCAAACAGGTACCGGCCGCTGCCGTCCTTGCTGTTGGCCAGCGACAGCAGGCTGTCCTGGAGGGTCTTCAGTTCGCTGACAATGGCCTTCAGGTCGGTATTGCCCGGCACCGGGGTATTGGCCTGGATGCTCAGCTCCACCGCGCGGGTCATCAGCTCATTGGCCTGCGCCAGCGCGTTTTCCTGCAGGCCCAGGCGGTTCTGGGTGTTGTTGGCGTTCTTGCCGAGCTGCTCCAGCCCGGCCACGACCCGGTCCAGGCCGACCGCGGTTCCAGCGGCCACCGGATCATCCTTGGCCGACACGATCTTGCTGCCGGTGGCGATCTGCTGTTCCAGGTGGTTGATCTTCGACTGCTTGCCCAGCATCAGCGAAACCGACTGGCTGAACATCATCCCGGTGGAAATACGGTCATTCATCGCGAGACGGCTCCGAGGATGGTCTGGAACATGGTGTCGGCGGTGGAGATCAGCTGCGACGCGGCCTGGTACGCCTGCTGCAGGCGGAGCATGTCCGCCGCTTCCTCATCGAGGTTCACGCCGGAAACGGAATCGCGCGCGGCCTGGGCCTGGTCGGTGATCACCTGCTGGGCATCCAGCGAGTACTGCGCCGAACGCGCGGCGGCGCCGACCTGGGTGGTCAAGCCCCCCAACGCGCCGTTGAGGGTGACCGTGCCACTGTTGAACGCCTTGGCGTCCTCCACCTTGGCCAGGGCCAGCGCATTGCTGTTGTCCGAAGAACCGGCACCGACGGGCGTGATGTTGAAGCTGTCGCCGGGCTTGGGCGCGCCGTCGAGCACGAAACTCCAGCCATTGGCGCTGATCGTCTGGCCGGCGGTGTAGGCGAACGGGCCGGCGCCGTCGATGGTGTACTGGCCCGCAGCGGTAAACACGACCGCTGCCGGAGTACGCAGCGCCGGATTGCCGGCGTCGGCGACCTTGACCCCGGTCAGCTTTCCGGTGCCGGTGTTGGCCGTCGACGCGGCGCCCTTGACCGGTGCCGCTGCAGCAAGGCGCGAAGGATCGGTGATGGTGACGCTCATGCTGGCGGCCACGTTGGCCGTCGGCTGCAGCAGGAAACGGTCATTGACCGCTGGCGCGCCGCCGACGACCAGTTCCACGCCATTGATCACCAGCGGGTCGGCCGCAGTGCCGCTGCCGGCCAGCGCCACACTGGCGCCGGTGTCGGCGCGGTTGGCCTGCCACTGCGTACCGTCGAAACGCAGCACGATGTTCTGCGCCTGCAGCCTGGACAGGTCGCCGAAGCTGCCCTGCAGCGTGGCGCTGCCGGTGTTGGCGGTGTTTTCCGTGATGCGCGGGCTGCCCAGCGAGAACAGGTCGGTGCCCATCTGGCCGTACAGGTCCACGCCGTCGCGGTGGGTGTCATTGAAGGTGGTGGCCAGGCCGACCGCCAGCTTGCCCAGCTCGGCCTGCGCGGGGGTCAACACGGTCTCGCGGAACTCCATCAGGCCGCCGACCTGTCCGCCCAGCGCCCGCGAATCGAGCACGACCTTTGCGCCCTGGGTCTCCAGTGCCAGCTGCAGCCGCTCCGGCTGGTAGGCGTCGGTCACGGTGGTGACTTTGCTGGCGGTGCTGCCGACCACCAGGGCCTGGCCCCCGGCCGTGTAGACGTTCATGAAGCCGCCGTCCTGCATCACCGCGTTGCCACCGGTGTAGCCGACCAGGCTGGCGATCAGCTGGTCACGTCGATCCAGCAGGTCGGGTGCGGCATTGGCGGCATTGCTGCCGATGGCGCCGTTGATCTGCGCCACTTCGGCAGCCAACCGGTTGATCTCGGTGGCAGCGGCGCTGATGCCGTTGTTGACCTCGCTGTTGAGGCTGTCCAGGCTGCCATTGAGCTGGCGGAAGCGGTTGGCCAGCGTGTTGGCGCTGTCCAGCACGTTCTGCCGGTCGGCGGTCGCCGAGGCGTTGGACGACAGCCCACTGACCGAATCGAAGAAGTTGGACCACACCCCCGCCACGTTGGTGGAGGCTTCGGAGAACAGCGAATCGACGCGGTCGGCCATGGTCGACAGCTGCTTCAACCGGGCCAGTTCACCGCTGCCGTCGAGCAGGCGGGAAATCGCCAGCTGGTCGGCGACCCGGCGGATGTCGGCGATGCGCGTTCCGTTGCCGACGGTGCCGTAGCCCATCTGCTGCGGATCGGCGGTGGCGAAATCCACGCGCTGCCTGCTGTAGCCAACCGTATTGATGTTGGCCACGTTGTGGCTGGTAGTGGCCAGCGCACGCTGGAAGGCGAGCAGGGCACTGGTACCGGTAGAGAGCACGCTGGTCATCGGGGTCCTCAGCGACGGGTGATGCCCAGCGCTGCCTGGGCAGTGCTGGCGAAGGTGCGACCCAACTGCGCGCCGGCGTCGCCGATGGCGGCAACCGCGCGTTCGATGGTCGGGCCGCCAGCGATGCTGGCGATTTTGTTGGCGTAGGACGGGTCGGTCGCATAGCCGGCCTGCTGCAGGCCGCGCGCGAAGCCGCGCACGTCGGTGCCGGCCTGCAGGGCCTTCTGGTAGCGCGGGTTGGTCTTCAGCAGCCGCACGTAGTCGGCGAAGCTCTCGGCCGGTGAGGCGTAACTGCGGAAACTGGCGGTTTCGTTGCGACGCACGCCATCGACGTATTCATGCGTGCCCACGGTGGCGCGGTCACCGCTCCAGCCGCTGGCCTTGATGCCGAACAGGTTGTGCGCGCTGCGGCCGTCGCCATGGGCGATCTGGCGTTTGCCCCAGCCCGTTTCCAGCGCGGCCTGAGCGACCAGCGCACGCGCGTCCACGCCCAGTTCCTTGGCAGCGGTCTGCGCATGCGCCCAGATCCCCGCGACAAAGCCCTCGGGGGTGTGCGCCCCCAGCTTGGCGGCTGCCGAGCTGCCTGCCAGCGTATCGATGGCCGAAGGACCGGTGCCGCGGTTGCTGGCGGTGGCCGCCCACTGGTCATCGGCGAGCACAGGCGCAGGGGCAGGCGCGGCCAGCGCCTGCGCGGCGTACGGATCACTGCTGCCCAATGCCTGGTGCATGCTGCTGCTGTCACGCCCAGCGATCAGGTCCAGGGTCTGTTCCATCGGCTGCAGAAGGCGCGGCGAGCTGCCTGCCGCCATCTGCTGCAGCATGCGTACGGCCTGGTCGGCGTCCTGCAAGGGCATGGCCGGCGCATCGGCCGCCGGTGCGTTGAGCTGGTACGCACGGCTGGCTTCGGTGGCGTTGATGCGCGCATCCAGTGCCGGACCCTCGGCGGCGGTGCCGGACAGCTGTCGGCTGATGACCGCCGACAGACCCAGCCCCTTGCCGCGGGTCATCGACTCGGCGATCTTCTGGTCGTACATCTCGCGGAACATGGTGTTTTCGCCGGGGAACAGCGAATCGCCGAAGCTCGCCTCACGCATGCTCTTGACCAGCATCTGCGCGAACTGGCCCTCCAGCTGGCGCGCGACCTTGTCGATCTGGGCCGGGTCCTTGCGCTGCTGTGGATTGAGCTCGAAAGCGGGCTGGATACGCATGTCAGATCACCTCGAGCTCGGCGCTCAGCGCACCGGCCTGCTTGAGTGCTTCGAGGATGGCGATCAGGTCGCCCGGCGCAGCGCCCACGGCGTTGACCGCGTGCACGATCTCGTCCAGCGACGTGCCGCCATTGAACTTGAACATGCGGCTGCCATCGTTGGTGGCGGTGATCGTGGACTGCGGAGTCACCACCGTCTGGCCACCGGCCAGGGCGTTGGGCTGGCTGACATTGCTGCCTTCCTGGATGGTGACCGTCAGCGAGCCATGGGAGATGGCCGCCGCGCCGACTTTCACCTGCTGGCCGATGACCACGGTGCCAGTTCGCGAGTTGACCACGACCTTCGCCGAGGCGCTGCCCGGGGTCAGCTCCAGGTTTTCAATGCGTGCGAGCAGGCCGATGCGTGCACCGGGATCGGACGGCGCGTTGACCGCCACGGTAACGCCGTCCACGGCGCGCGCGACGCCATCGCCAAAGGCGTTGTTCAGTGCAGCGACCATGCGCGAGACCGTGGTGAAGTCGTTCTTGTGCAGGTTCAGCGTGATCTCGCCGGCGGCGCCGAACACGTCCGGCAGCGCGCGCTCGACCGTGGCACCGTTGGGGATGCGCCCCACGCTGGGTACGTTGACCGAGACGCGCGAGCCATCGCGGCCCTGCGCGCCGAATCCGCCGACGATCAGGTTGCCTTGGGCGATCGCGTAGACCTGGCCGTCGGCGCCCTTGAGCGGGGCCATCAGCAGCGAGCCACCGCGCAGCGACACGGCGTTGCCGATCGATGAGACGGTGATGTCGATCGGCTGGCCGGGCTTGGCGAAGGGCGGCAGCTCGGCATGGATCGCCACTGCCGCCACGTTTTTCAGCTGCGGGTTGACGTTCGCCGGAACATTGACGCCCAGCTCGCCCAGCAGGTTCTTCAGGCTCTGCACGGTGAACGGTGCCTGGCTGGTGCGGTCGCCACTGCCGTCCAGGCCGACAACCAGCCCGTAGCCGACCAGCGCATTGCCGCGCACGCCGCCGACCTGTGCCAGGTCCTTGATGCGCTCGGCGTGAGCGGGCATCGCGGTGGCCGCGGCTGCAAGCAGCACGATCAGCAGGCGCAGCGGAGAGAAGGAGGAAGTCATCGCAGGCATGCTCAGAATGGCGCCAGGCCGGAGTTGAAGAAGCGGCTCAGCCAGCCCATCGCATTGGACTGGGCCACGGCGCCGCGGCCGCCGTAGACGATGCGGGCATCAGCCACGCGGCTGGAAGGAATGGTGTTGTCCGGTGCGATGTCGGCGGCGCGCACGATCCCCTGCACCTGCACCAGTTCATCGCCCTGGTTCAGGCGCAGGTTCTTCTGTCCCTGGACCACCAGGTTGCCGTTGGGCAGGCGCTGCATGACGGTCACGGTGACGTTGCCCTGCAGGCGGTTGCTCTGTGCACTGCTGCCACGGCCGGTGAAGTCACGCGTGCCGTTGGCGGTGGCCGACAGGATGTCCTTGCCGCCCAGCGTCACCGGCGCACCGAATACGGTCGGGGTTCCGATGGCCAGCTCCGATTCCTTCTTGGTCGCGGTGTTGGCACTCATCTGGGCCTGGGTGTTTTCCAGCAGGGTGATGGTCAGCAGGTCGCCGACATCGCGGGCGCGGCGGTCCGAATACAGCTGCAGCGACGGGCCGGCGGCGTAGATCGCACCTGCCGTGGCCTGTGCCTGCGGCGGCATCACCGGCTGCACCGGCGCCATCGCGGGGTAGGGGCGCACGTCGCCGGCGATCACGCAGCCGCCGAGCAACGCGATGGACGCGGCAGCGAAGGTCAAGCGGGCGAGGGAGGCAGCAGGCAGCATGGACAGGGTCCCGTCAGACGTTGTTGTTGAGGTAACCGAGCATCGAGTCGGTGGTGGAGATGGCCTTGGCGTTCATCTCGTAGGCGCGCTGGGTTTCGATCATCGACACCAGTTCTTCGACCACGTTGACGTTGCTGCCTTCGAGCGCGCCCTGGACCACGTTGCCGAGGCCGTTCAGGCCCGGATTGCCGTTCTGTGCAGGACCCGAGGCGGTGGTTTCCAGGTACAGGTTCTCGCCGCGCGACTGCAGGCCGGCCGGATTGATGAAATCGGTAAGCGTGAGCGCACCGATTTCCACACTCGCTGCAGCGTCAGCCATCTTCACGCTGACCGTGCCGTCGCTGCCGATGGTCAGCGTCTGCGCGCCCTCCGGGATCTGGATGCCTGGCTGCACCGGGTAACCGCTGTTGGTCACCAGCTCACCGTCCTGGTTGACCTTGAACGAGCCGTCGCGGGTATAGGCCGAGCTGCCATCGGGCATGGAGACCTCGAAGAAGCCGCGGCCGTTGACCATCACGTCCAGTGCGCGCCCCGTCTGCTGCTGGCTGCCCTGCTCGAAGTTCTTTGCGGTGGCCACCACGCGTACGCCGGTGCCCAGCTGCAGGCCGGTGGGCAACTGCGTCTGCGCCGAGCTGGCGCCACCGGGCTGGCGGACCTGCTGGTACAGCAGGTCTTCAAAACTGGCACGATCCTGTTTGAAGCCGGTCGTGTTGGTGTTGGCGAGGTTGTTGGACACCACCGACATGCGCGTCTGCTGCGCATCCAGTCCGGTCTTGGCGATCCAAAGTGCCTGGTTCATGGTCGGTTCCTCTACAGGGCGTCCCGTCCGGCGGGGCCGGGGCGGGTCACCTGCGAACGCTCGCAGGTGCTTCACTGGAGGTACTGCAAGCGGCGTGCCATTGCGGCGCGCCGGTATTCCGTCGTCGTCGCCGGCCTCAGCCGTTCAGGCGCAACAGACTATTGGCGCTGCGCGCGTTCTCGTCGCCGTTCTTGATGACCTTGACCTGCATTTCGTACTGGCGCTGGAGCTGGATCATCTGCACCAGCGCGCCGGCTGCATCGACATTGCTTCCTTCCAGCTGGCCACTCTGCAGCGACTTGCCCTGGGTCTGCACGAAGGGCTGCTGCGGGTCGGTGTTGCGGAACAGGCCGTCAAGGCCGCGCTGCAGGCGCGCATCATCGGCGGTGACGACCTTGATCCGGCCGATCACCGCCATTGTCTGCGGTCCTTCGCCGAGCGGAACGATCGAGATGGTGCCGTCGTTGCCGATCTCCATCGCCTGGTGCGGCGGGATGGCCACCGGGTTTTCGTTCTCGTCCAGCACCGCATGGCCGCCAGCAGTGACCAGCTGGCCATTCGGAGTCAGCGACAGGGCTGCACCCCGCGTGTAGGCCTCACCGCCGCCGGGGGCCTGCACGGTCAGCCAGCTGCCGGCCTGCAGGGAGAGGTCGAGCGGGTTGCCCGTGATGTGCTGGGCACCCTGGCGCCGGTTGAAGCCGGCGTCGACATGCACGGCGTCCACGCGCGAAGCGAAGCCCTGGCCGCGCACGGCGAAGGCCTCGGTGTTGGCCAGCGCTTCCTTGAAGCCGGGCGTATCGGTGTTGGCGATGTTGTGCGACACCGTGCCCTGCGCCTGCAGGGACGCGCGGGCGCCGGTCATCGCCACGTAGAGGGCCTTGTCCATGGGGAAGCTCCGTTATGGGGTCAGCGGCCCATCATCAACGGATGTTGATGATGGTCTGGGTGACCTGGTCCTGGGTGCTGAGCATCTGCGAGTTGGCCTGGAAGTTGCGCTGGGCCACGATCATGTTCACCAGCTGCTCGGTCAGGTCGACCGTGGACGACTCCAGCGCGCCGGCCTGGATCTTGCCCAGGTCCGAAGAATCAGGGGCGGAGGTGCGCGGCGAACCGGAGGCGAAGGTCTCCACCCACATGTTGTCGCCCGTGGACTGCAGGCCCTGGTTGTTGTTGAAGTTGGTCAGGGCGACCTGGCCCAGTGCCTTGTCATCGCCGTTGGAGTAGCGTGCGAACACCACGCCCTGCTCGGAGACGCTGATCTCGTTGAGCTTGCCGGCTGCATAGCCATCCTGCTGGAAGTTGCGCAGGGCGAACTTCTCGCCGTACTGGGTGGAACCGGCCACGTCCAGGGTCAGGTTGAGCTGCCCGGCGCCCGTAGCCGGCGTGAAGCCGTCCAGGGTGATCCGGCCGTTGGCCGGCGCCACCAGCGCGCCACTTTCACTGAACTGCAGGGTGGTCGGCGCGCCCGCCGCCTGGCCGTCGACGTAGTTGAAGACCTGCCACTCGTTGGCCGCTGCGCCCTTCACGAAATAAGACGTCTGCGTGTGGCTGACGCCCAGCGAGTCATACACGGTGACGCCGCCGCTGGACTGCGTGTAGCTCTTCGAGTCGGTCGGATCGAACGGCGTGACGGCGGGCTGGCTGCTGTTGGCCGGCAGAGTGAAGGCCAGCTGCACGCTGGAGGTCTGCTTGGGCGGGCTGTCGGTGGTCAGCAGCTGCAGGTCGGTCAGGCGGCCGGAATCGAAGCTGCCATCGGCGTTGGGGGTGAACACCTGCAGGCGGGCGCCGGCGGGGTTGATGACAAAACCGGCTGCGTCGGTCTGGAAGTTGCCCGCACGCGAGTACGTACGCTGGCCGTTCATGTTCATGGTGAAGAAGCCTTCGCCGGCTACGGCCAGGTCCAGGCTGCGGCCGGTCTGGGCGTTGTTGCCCTGGCTGAACTGCTGCGCGACATTGGACACGCGCGCGCCGGACCCCACCGCATTGCGTGACAGGCCGTAGCTGGTGGCGGAGAACAGATCAGCGAACTCGGCGCGCGACTGCTTGAAGCCGGTGGTGTTTACGTTGGCAACGTTGTTGGCGGTGACGCTGAGGTCGGTGTTGGCGGCATTGATGCCGGACAGCGATACATTGAAAGCCATGGTGGACTCCTCGTTGAAGCGGTCGGGGGGCTCAGCTGACGCGGAGCACGTAGTCGATCGGGGCAGCGCCCAATCCCTTCAGGTTCAGGTACAGACCGTCGGAGCCGACGGTCACGCTTTCCACCGGGGCTTCCACATAGGTACCCAGTTTGGTCTGCGCGCCGGCGGTGTCGGTGTGGTTGGCCACCAGCGTGTAATCGCCCGGCGGCAGCCGCTTGCCACTGCTGTCCTTGCCATCCCACTGGAAGCCGGTCTCGCCGGCGGCGGCCGCTTCGACGCTGACCTGGGCCACCTTCAGCCCTGCCGCGTCGGTGATGTCGACCGTGATGTAGCCGGCGCTGGGGGCGGCTACCACGCCGCCGACGCTGCCCTCGGCGTCCAGCACCATTTTCTCCGAAGGCACCAGCACGTCGTGGCCCACCAGCGCTGCACCCCGCAGCACCTGGTCGCTGGCCATCGAGTTCTGGAACCCTTTGACCGTCGTGTTGAGGTCGGTGATGCCCTGTACGGTGGACATCTGCGCCATCTGGGCCACCATCTGGGTGTTGTCCATCGGCTTGAGCGGGTCCTGGTGCTGAAGCTGCTCGGTCATCAGCTTCAGGAAGTCGGCCTGCTCGAGCGTGTCCTTCTTCTTCGAGGCGCTGCTGTTGGGGGAGTTCAGCCCCAGCGCGGCATAGACGTCCTGGCTGGACTGGTTGGTGATGCTCGTACTCATGCGGTTGTCCTCGTGGGCACGCGTCAGCGGCCCATCGTCAGCGTGGCAAGGGCCAGTTCCTTGGCGGTGCTCAGCATTTCCACGCCGGCCTGATAATTGCGCGATGTGGAGATCAGGTTGACCATCTGCGCGACCGGGTCGACGTCGGCCTGGTAGATGTAGCCGTCGCCATCGGCGAGGGGGTGGCCCGGTTCGTAGCGCTTGATCGGCGCCGCGTCGCTCTGGCTGATTTCCTTGACCTGGACCGTGGTGATGTTCGGATCGGTACGGCTGGTGACGGCCTGGAAAATCGGCTCCAGCGGCTTGTAGACCGCATCTGCCGACCCGGCTACGGAATCGGCGTTGGACAGGTTGGAGGCGATGGTGCTCATGCGCACCGACTGCGCCTGCAGGGCAGAGCCTGCGATGTCGAAGATCGGAAGGTTGCTCATGGCTTATTGCCCTGTGATCGCGGTGAGCATCGAACGCACTTTGGATTCGACGAAGCTCAGCGAGGCGCGGTATTCCAGCGCGGCACGGCCGTAGGCGGCGCGCTCGGTGTCCGGATCGACGGTGTTGCCGTCCAGGTTCGGCTGGATGCCTTCACGCGCGACCTGGAAAGGGTTGAGCCCCCCGCCGAACGCCAGATGCTGTTCGTTGGTGGTGGCCATCGCGCCGTTGCCGGCCTGGCCCTGGGCGCTGCGCAGGGCGGCATCGAAGTCCAGGTCCTGGGCCTTGTAGCCGGGCGTATCGACATTGCCGAGGTTGCTGGCGATCAGCTTCATGCGCTGTTCGCGCAACGGCATTGCCTGGGCATGGACGCCCAGGTAGTTGGATATCAGGTTGGACATGGCGCGCTCCCACGGAACAGTACCGGGGAGGCTGCAAGACGTGTGCCAACGCTGCGCCGTTTGCCTGGGAGTGGGGCGGCGGGCAGGCCTGGGCAGGACACGCCGCAAGTACGTCCATGTAGGCTGCGTCGCCGCGTCCATGCGGCTCAGCGTCCTGCCCAGGCCTGCCCGCCGCCCCGCCTCATTTCATCGAACGCTGGCCGGGAAGCGCCCGCCATGCTCGGCGGGAGTGTGGCGCGCCGGCTGGGCGTGGGTCAGGCGGCTTCGGCGACGCGGCGCAGGCGGTCGAGGACGAAGTCGGCCAGTTCGTGCGGGGAATACTTGGCCACGAAGGCGTTGGCGCCGACGCGCTCGACCATCGCGTTGTTGAATACGCCGGACAGGGAGGTGTGCAGCAGCACGAACAGGCCGGCCAGGCCGGGATGGCGGCGGATTTCAGTGGTGAGCGTGTAGCCGTCCATTGCCGGCATTTCAATGTCCGAGATGACCATCGCATAGCGCTGTGCCGGGTCCTCGCCGGCCGCGTGGATCTGCAGCAGGTGGTCCAGCGCCTGCCTGCCGTCGGAGAGCAATGTGGCGCCCACGCCCAGCTGATCCAGTACGCTGCGGATCTGTTGGCGGGCTACGCGCGAATCATCCACAACCAGGACCTGCATCGGCGGCGCGTCGGCGGGCAGGGCCATGGCCGGGTCCAGCACGGCTTCGCTGCGGGTCTGGGCAATGTCGGCCAGGACGCTTTCCACGTCGATCACCTGGATCAGCTCGCCCTGGAAGCGGGTGACTGCGGTCAGGTAGCTGGATTCGGCACCCAGCTCCGGAGGCGGAT
>JAZBLM010000034.1:0-27977 GCA_037033225.1 Pseudomonadota bacterium | reverse complement strand
CCAGGTCGCGGATTTCGCCGACCATGATGATGTCCGGATCCTGGCGCAGGAACGAACGCAACGCAGCAGCAAAGGTCATGCCGCGCTTGTTGTTCTGCTGCACCTGGTTCACGCCGGGCAGGCGAATTTCCACCGGATCTTCGGCAGTGGAGATATTGCGCGTTTCATCGTTGAGGATGCCCAGCGCGGTATACAGCGAAACGGTTTTACCGGAGCCGGTCGGACCGGTCACCAGCACCATGCCGTAGGGCTTATGGATGGCGTCCAGGAACAGTTTCTGCTGGTCGGCTTCGTAACCCAGTTTATCGATGCCGAGCTTGGCCGCGCTGCCGTCGAGGATACGCAGCACCACCTTTTCACCGAACAGGGTGGGCAGCGTGCTGACGCGGAAGTCGATCTGCTTGGTCTTGCTCAGGTTGAGCTTGATGCGTCCATCCTGCGGCACGCGCTTCTCGGCGATATCCAGCTGCGCCATGACCTTCAGGCGTGCGGCGATTCGCTGGTTCAGCTTTACCGGTGCGCGGGCGACCATCTTCAGCAGGCCGTCGATACGCAGGCGCACGCGGTAATCGTCTTCGTACGGTTCGAAGTGGATGTCCGAGGCACCCTTGCGGATGGCATCAACCAACACTTTGTTGACGAACTTGACCACCGGGGTGTCGTCGCCCTTGGCGTCGATACCGGAATCAGTACCGCCCCCCTCTTCATCCGTACCGACTTCCAGATTGGCCATGCCTTCGTCGTCGTCGCCCATCTGCGAAGACATCGAGTCATGGTTGGTCTGCCACTGTTCCAGCGTGCGGCGGATCTGGTCTTCATCGACCAGGATCGGCTCCACCACCAGATTGGTGTGGAACTTGATCTCATCCAGCGAATGGGTCGGGTCGCTGGTGCCCACGTACAACTTGCCACCGCGCTTGAAGAGCGGCAGCACATGATGCTTGCGCAGCAGCTCCTCGCTGACCAGGCTGATCGCGCTCTGGTTGGCGTCGAAGACGCTGACGTCGAACAACGGCATGCCGAATTCGAGTGAATTGGCAGCAGCCAGCTGCGCGGCGGTGACGACCTTGTGCTGCGCGAACCATTGCGGCAACGGCATCCGCGCTGCGGTCGCCTTGGCCATCGCATCACGCGCGCCGGCTTCGTCCAGCGCACCGTCCTGGACCAGACGACGGGCGATGCCGGTGATGCCTACAAGGTTGGCGGTGGCGACTGCGTTCATGCGGTTCCTCACTCTGTGCCACCCGGCGCTTCCGGCCCCGTGCGGCTGCAATATTGGTCCGCTGCTGGCTCCCCCTGCAGCTGGGCCCATCTTACCCTGAGCGAATGCGAATACACGCACAGTGTCATAAGAGCGAGCCCGCCAACGTATCGGCAACCGGGCCGATCCCTTGGAAGGATCACAGCCCAGCCAGTGTTCCCGCTTCGCCGAAGGCCGAGTGCGCAGCTACAAGCTGCAAAGCCGCCGCGAGCAGAACGTACTGGAAGCGCAAGGATCTGCATGCCACCTAGCGTTCGGCCATAACGCGCTCGCTCGCTGGCGTTGTATCGGTTTCATCCAGAACAAGCAGGCGGCAGCCTACTAAATTATCAACAAACCTCGAGCCAAAGAGGCTACAGCTGATAGCCAAGGGGTTGCACGGATACCAACCATGGATCACTGCCCAATAAAGCGCGATCACGGGCGATAGCTATACACTGGAGAGTAGCTTGGAAAAGGACAAAGGCGGTACGCCACAGCCCCCCAATCCGGCCTTTAATCAATTAAAAAAATAGAAATAAGACCAAGCGATTTGGCAACTTCCCGATGGCTATTTTCAGCCAGCTGCAGCAACGACTTACGCAGAAGAAATGTCCAAGAGACCGCGTTTACAGCCTATCAAGCGGCTAATTTTTCTTCAGTTCATGGCGCCGTAAAATTGCAAAAAGCCTAGTGCCGCTGAACAAACCGAGTGCAAGCAGATTCGACTTAAGGAATTCGCTCCCTCTTGTCTGGCGAGATTGAACCTACTGGGCTGCTCAACCGTCTGAGCCCCCGACCAACGTCGCGGAAAGGACGCCAGAGTTGCTGCAGATAAGATGAATGTCCCGGCTCATTTAATCCTACAGACGACCTGCAAGGCGCCGGAACGTAGTAAGTTCCAAACAACTGATCAAACACTGAAAAAAGGGTTGCAAAGTTACTGCCGACACCCTCACCCTCGCGAACATGGTGCCAACGGTGCATCGCCGGAGATACTAATAACCTACCAAATGGCCCGAACGTCCATGGCACATTGGCGTGCGTCATCAACCCGTAATAGTGTCGAATCCAAGAGTTGACGATCAACGCCCACATTGGAAAGCCTATGGCGAGCAAGATTCCGGCGTCTATCAAGAGCGCCAGCAATCGATTCAGGGGATGCTGCCGGTAGAGCGTGAACCAGGACATTGCACGATCGCTATGGTGCATCGAATGAACTGGCCACAACCAACGCGTATGCTCAACACGATGGCGGAAATAGCTCACCCCATCCGCGACAACGAGTATGGAGCATACGACGACCCACTTTGGCAAATCTGTCCACACCCCTTGCAGTGGGCTCGAGATAAACTGCATATTGTCGTGCAGCGCCACGAACAAAAAACTTAATACAGGCACTATCAACAGGATTTCGACGAAGAAGCAGAGAACGTTGACGTGAAATGCAGCAGGAAACATTCCACGCACAACGCCGGTCACATCCTTCAGATTTAGGGCTAGCGCAAGCAGGAGAAAAGCTGCAATCTCCAAGGACAACATTGAGATTCCAGAAGCCAACTGATCGGAAAATTTAAAAGTTAGCATTGGCCTACTCACCCTAAATAAACCCAAGCTGGTCATCAATAAAGCATGGCGACTTATAACCATTAAAAAAAAAGCTCCGCATGGGCGGAGCTTTTTTCTAGCTGAAGATTCCTGCGTCAGCTATTACAGCGCCGGAGCGGTCGAGCCAGCGCGGCATTCAGCAGGAACGAACTTTTCGGTGATGGTCGTGGTGCAGGCCCACTTCAGCTGACCGTTACCGACGTCCGACGGCGTCAGTACGATGTTGCCCGACGCATTCGGGACGGAAGAAGCAACGGTAACCTTGCCGCCAGCAGCCACGGTGACGCCCGACACGTACTTCGTTGCGCCCGGGAAGGCGTAGCCCGAGTTGCTGGCAGTAACCGCAGACAGGCCACCGAGAGCCGAAGAGGTCTCAGCCACCGCCAGCTTAGCCGGCGCCGCCATCACGATCACTTCCGAGACCTTGGCGCGAGTGGTGTAATCCTGATAGGCCGGCAGAGCGATAGCAGCCAGGATGGCGATGATCGCGACGACGATCATCAGTTCGATCAGAGTAAAGCCCTTCTGGTTCTTCATTTGATACATCCCCAAGTGAGAAGTTGTGTGAAATAGGATCTGCTGCCGGAGCCGATGGCCCCGGTTAAGCGGCCTGCAGCACCTTGCAGAGAGGACTACGCAGGTTACGTGCCAAGTTCCCCAGCACGGTCCACCGGTCGTCCTGGAGCAATGATGGCAGCAATTCCTAGTTTGGGAACCCCCGGACTGCTGATTTGGAACTCATCCGGCATTGTGACGCAGCGCGTCACTTTTGGCCCTTCACGGCCAGCATGGCCTGACCCATCACGCGCAGGCTGCCCAGATGCTTCCGAATCCGTTAGCATCCGAGGCAAGGTGCTTGCTGGGGATGGCAGGCCGGGGAGCAAAACTTATGTCCGCAAGTCGCAGTGCTATCAAGAAAGAGCCCGTGGCGCGTAGCACCATGGAGTTGGCGCCGTTTGTCTGGGAGGGGACAGACAGACGTGGCGTCAAGATGAAAGGGGAGCAGTTAGCAAAGAATGCCAGCTTGCTTAAAGCTGAGCTCCGCCGCCAAGGCATTACGCCCAAGGTTGTCAAGGCAAAGCCGAAGGCATTGTTCGGCGCTGCGGGCAAGCCGGTGTCACCGAAAGATATCGCATTCTTCAGTCGTCAGATGGCGACAATGATGAAGTCCGGTGTGCCCATCGTCTCCTCTCTAGAGATCATTGGAGGTGGCCATAAGAACCCACGTATGAAAAAGATGGTAGATACCATCCGGACAGACATCGAGGGTGGCTCCTCACTATACGAAGCGATCAGCCGCCACCCGGTCCAGTTCGATGAGCTCTATCGCAACCTTGTGCGCGCAGGCGAGGGCGCAGGTGTTCTTGAAACGGTTCTGGATACCATAGCCAACTATAAAGAGAACATCGAAGCGCTGAAAAGCAAGATCAAAAAGGCGTTGTTCTACCCTGCGATGGTGATGGCGGTTGCGCTGATTGTCTCGGCAATCCTTCTACTTTTCGTGGTGCCACAATTCGAGGAAGTATTCGCTGGGTTTGGCGCAGAGTTGCCCGCCTTCACACAGATGATTGTCAACATGTCACGCTTTATGACGTCGTGGTGGTGGCTCATTTTGATCGTCTTGGTGGGACTGATCGTTAGCTCTGTAATGGCCTACAAGAGATCGCCCAAGATGCAGCATGCGATGGACCGTTTTATCCTGAAGGTTCCAGTGATCGGTCAGATTATGCACAACAGCTCCATCGCCCGCTTCGCCCGTACCACCGCTGTGACCTTCAAGGCTGGCGTACCCCTTGTGGAAGCCCTTGGCATCGTTGCAGGTGCCACCGGCAACAAAATCTACGAAGAGGCCGTACTGCGCATGCGCGATGACGTGTCGGTCGGCTACCCGGTCAACATGGCCATGAAGCAGGTCAACATCTTCCCGCACATGGTGGTGCAGATGACGGCCATTGGCGAAGAGGCCGGCGCGCTGGATACCATGCTGTTCAAGGTGGCCGAGTACTTCGAGCAAGAAGTGAACAACGCGGTCGACGCGCTGAGCAGCCTGCTGGAGCCGATGATCATGGTCTTCATCGGAACAGTCGTTGGCGGTATGGTGATCGGCATGTACCTGCCCATCTTCAAACTCGGCGCGGTGGTTGGATAAAAAATGGCATTTCTAGATCAGCATCCCGGCCTCGGCTACCCCGCCGCGGCCGGCTTGGGGTTGTTGCTCGGCAGCTTCCTCAATGTCGTCATCCTGCGCCTGCCCAAGCGGCTGGAGTGGCAGTGGAAGCGCGACGCGCACGAGGTGCTGGAGCAGGAAGACATCTACGAGCCGCCGCCGCCGGGCATCGTGGTGGAGCCGTCGCACTGCCCGCACTGCAAGCACAAGCTGTCCTGGTACGAGAACATCCCGCTGTTCAGCTGGTTGATCCAGAAGGGAAAGTGTCGTCATTGCCATGCCCCGATCTCGATCCAGTATCCGCTGGTGGAGCTGCTGACAGCCGTGCTGGTCCTGGCCAGTGTCTGGCAGTTCGGCTTCGGCTGGCAGGGATTCGGTGCGATCGTGCTATCGTGTTTCCTGGTGGCGCTGTCGGGGATCGACATGCGCACCCAGCTGCTGCCTGACCAGTTGACCCTGCCGCTGATGTGGCTGGGCATGATCGGCGCGGTCGACAACCTGTACATGCCGGCCAAGCCCGCGCTGCTGGGCGCATTGGTGGGCTATCTGTCGCTGTGGTCGGTCTGGTGGATCTTCAAGCAGCTGACCGGCAAGGAAGGCATGGGCCATGGCGATTTCAAGCTCCTGGCCGCACTGGGCGCCTGGGTGGGCCTGAAAGGCGTGCTGCCGATCATCCTGCTGTCGTCGGTGGTGGGTGCTGTGATCGGCTCGCTGCTGCTGTATAGCCAGGGGCGCGACAAGGCGACGCCTATCCCATTCGGTCCCTACCTGGCCATCGCCGGCTGGATCGTCTTCATGTGGGGCGAGCCCCTGATCAACGGCTACCTGAGCTACGCCGGCCTGCGATGAGCCGCTTCGTGGTCGGCCTGACCGGAGGCATTGCCTCCGGCAAGAGCGAGGTCACCCGCCGCTTCGAAGCGCTCGGGGTAACGGTCGCCGACGCCGACCTGGCTGCACGCGCGGTGGTTGCACCGGGCAGCCCGGCGCTGGCGATGATTTCCGAACGGTTCGGGCCGTCCATGCTGCTGGCTGACGGCGCGCTGGATCGTGCCCGACTGCGTGCCCATGTGTTCGCAGACGTGGCCGAGCGCAAGGCGTTGGAAGCCATCACTCACCCCGCCATCCGCGAACAGCTGCGCAGCCAATGCGAGCGGGCCGAAAGCCCGTATGCCATGGCTGCGATTCCATTGTTGACCGAGGCCGGCGGGCGTAAGGCGTACGACTGGCTGGACCGGATCCTGGTGGTGGATGCACCGGAGGCGGTACAGCTTGCGCGGCTTATGCAGCGTGACGGTAATGACGCGGTGCTGGCCCAGCAGATGATCGATGCGCAGGCCAGCCGGGAACAGCGGTTGGCGTTGGCTGATGACGTGGTGGTCAATGATGCCGCGCCAGAGGCCCTGCAGGCGCAGGTGGAGCGGCTGCATGCGGTGTATCTGGGGTTGGCTGGCGCGGGCTGAATTGCGGAATCTCGGCCAACCGCGGATACTTGACTGAGCCACGGGCTGCACCCGATTGCAGCTTTCCTGATTCCCTCCCCTGCCGGATCTGCACAGGATGGAGAGGCTGGAACAAGCAGTTCCAGCCGGGATTGGCGTCCTGTCAGGCTTAATCGGATAGCTCTGTTGTTGCCCCTCTGGGCACGGCGGAGAATGCATCGTCTGCCAGTCGTACGGCGGGCGGTGCGTGGGGACTCCCATATCCGCCGGTTTATCCGATAGAGCCACCGGTACGCCAACCCGCACCGTCCGCCACCTTGCCGCGCGCAGGTGGCTCAACGCCTGCGAGGTCCTTGATGGCAGAGTTTTCTCCCAGCGGTGCGCGGCTGCATGCGCTGATCGGCGACGCCGTGCTGGATATCCCGTTTCATCTGATCGAACGCATCGAGCAGGCCCTGGCTGACGGCGTAATGCCCGACATCCAGCCCGCGCTGATCGCGCATTTGCGGATGATGGACAAGGGCGATGGCTTCGACGGCGTGCCGTGGGATGAGCCCGGTTTGCCGCCCGACCGCAGTGGCCAGTTGGCACGCGTCAGCCGCAACGTAAGGGCGCTGGGCGCGCTGATGCGCCTGTTGCAGGCTGCCCACCTGGCGAGGCTGCAGGGCGGCGACGTGCATGCCTTGGGAGACGAAGTGGAGCAGGCGTTGATGGTGGCAGGGCGCGAGTTGGCCCAGGCATCGGGCGAGGTGCTGGAGGCTTGGGGCTAAACGCTGCAGGCAGATCGAAATCTGCAGGCGCTGCAACGCGGCCTGTGCATCTGCAGTTTTCCTGATTCTCGAGGGTGCCCGTGAGTGAACAGGATGAAAGCGGTGCGATCTTCCATCGCCGCCAAAGCGGACTGCGTTTCCGCTCCCCCCCGCCCTCCTACCTCGGATGAACTGGTATGCCCGTCCAACCCCTTGCCGACTACACCGCCATCCGTGGCGGTATCGTGGAGCTGCTCAACGCGTCGCGGCGCGCAGCAGCTCGAAGCGTCAATGCGCTGATGACGGCCAGCTACTGGGAGATTGGCCGACGTATTGTCGAGGCCGAGCAGCATGGCAGTCGACGCGCGGGCTATGGCGAGCAGTTGATGACGCGGCTGTCTGCTGATCTGACCAAGCAGTTCGGACGCGGATTCAGCGTCGACAATCTTGAGCAGATGCGTCGGTTTTTCCTTGCGTATCAGTTACCTGCAATTTCCGAGACAGTGTCTAGGAAATTCGAACCGGCCGAACTTGCGGCGATCTTCGTCCTTCCCTGGTCCGCCTATGTGCGGCTGGCTTCCATCAAAGACCCGGCAGCGCGCAGCTTTTACGAAGCCGAAGCCCTGCGCGGCGGGTGGAGCGTCCGGCAGCTTGATCGCCAGATTGGGAGCCAGTTCTACGAGCGCACAGCGCTGTCACGGAAGAAGAACGTCAGCACCTCGCCGAAGGAGCTGGCTACGCTGGCGCCTGATGAGGCGATCAAGGATCCGTATGTTCTTGAGTTCTTGGACTTGAAGGACGAGTACTCGGAGTCCGAGCTTGAAGCCGCGCTGATCCAGCGGCTGGAGGCGTTCCTGCTGGAACTGGGCGAAGGTTTCAGTTTCGTCGGGCGTCAGCGGCGCCTGCGCATCGATCAGACCTGGTATCGCGTGGACCTGTTGCTGTTTCATCGGCAGTTGCGCTGTCTGGTCATTGTCGATCTGAAGCTGGGCAGCCTCAGCCACGCCGACGTCGGCCAGATGCATATGTACTGCAACTACGCAAAAGCACACTGGGCGTTTCCGGGCGAGAACCCGCCCGTGGGCCTGGTGCTGTGCGCAAGCAAGGGGCAGGCGTTGGCGCATTATGCGCTGGAGGGCTTGCCGAGCAAGGTGATGGCGGCGACGTATGGGGCGGTGCTGCCCGATGCGGAGGTGCTGCAGCAGCAGTTGGAGAAGGCGCAGCGTTTGTTCGAAGCGCGGCATGGCAGCGCGACGGTGGAGGTGGAGGCGGAAGGAGGTTGACCAGCGGCCGTCACTACCGGGGTGTTGGCGGTCAGGTGAGGAGCTTGGGGGCGAAGGTCAGGGTGGCAACGACGCCGCGGTCGCCGCCGGGGCGGACGCTGACCTGCCAGCCGTACAGGTCGCACAGGCGGCTGACGATGGACAGGCCGATGCCGCCGCCCTGCGAGTGACCGGCATGCGTGCCCCGGTAGCCGCGCTGGAACAATTTCGCCGCATCCTCTTCGCTCAGGCCGGGGCCGCTGTCGGCGACCGATACCGCGTTGTTGCCCACGTTGACCCGTACTTCGCCATCCTGGGAATACTTCACTGCATTGCCGATCAGGTTGCCCAGCGCGACGGACAGTGCCGATTCGGGCGCATCCACGATGAGGTCGCGTTCGCCCTCCAGCATCAACGTGATCGGCTTCCCGCCCAGCTGCGCACGGTGCGAGTCCAACAGCTGCTCGGCCACACGCGCCACGTTGCTGGTGCCCTGCCCGCGCTCGTTGCGCGACAACAGCAACAGGGCGCCGATGAGATCGCTGCACTGCTGCTCGGCACGCTGGATGCGCTGCAGGCGCTGCAGTACCTTTTCGTCCAGGCCGGGCTTGGTCAGCAGCAGCTCGGTGGCGCCGCGGATCACGGCCAGCGGTGTGCGCAGTTCATGGCTGACGTCGGCATTGAACTCCCGGTCGCGCTGCACGACTTCAGTCAGGCGCGAAGAGTAGTCGTCCAGCGCCTGCGCCAGCTGCCCGACTTCGTCGTCAGGAAAGCGCGGGGCCAGCGGTTCGGGCTCGCTGGTCCCGCCGCGGTAAGCCCGCAGCCGCTTGGCCAGGTCCGATACCGGCTTCATCACCTTCGACGCCGACCACCAGCCCAGCACCAGCGACAGCAGGCTGAATACCAGCACGGAGAGGATCAGCGCGCGTTTCAGCTGCGCTTCGCCACGGGTGGCCTCGGTCATGTCGTAGGCGAGGAAGAACCAGGCGTCGTCAGCCTTGCGTACGGCCAGCTTGTACGCATACGGCTTTCCGTCCTCGTCCAGGCCGGAAATATTGTGGTTGCCGTTGGGCAGCGCGGCCCACTCGGGGCGCTCCTCGCGGACCCGATCAAACTTGTCCAGCGGGTAGAGGAAGGCGCGGATCTGCTGCACGGGCAAGTCCGGACTGCGGCTGCGGTCCGAGTAATAGCGCTTGGCGTACTCGTCGATGTTGCGGTTCATCACGTCTTCGACGAGCTGGTTTTCCACGCGCGCGCGTGCCCAGTTCGTGGCGAACGCGAACAGCGTGGTCAGGCAGAAGCCCAACAGCACGAATGAGACGATGATGCGGCTGCGCAGCCGGCGGCGGTAAGGCCCACGCCGGCGGCGCCCCCTGCGTGTTGCGTTTTCAGGCATCCGGTGCGGCGATCCGGTAACCAATGCCATGGCGGGTCTGGATCATCGGCACCTCGAACGGCTTGTCGACCACCGCGCGCAGGCCGTGGATATGAACCCGCAGCGAGTCCGAATCCGGCAGCTCTTCGCCCCAGACCCGGGTTTCCAGTTCCTGGCGGGTCACCACGGCGGGCGAGGCTTCCATCAGCGCCTGCAGGATCTTCAGCGCGGTGGGGTTGAGCTGCAGCAGCTTGCCCTGACGGCGAACTTCCAACGTGTCCAGGTTGTACTCCAGGTCGCCGGTTTCCAGCACGCGGGTCTGCACGCCCTTGCCACGACGGGACAGCGCGTTGAGGCGGACTTCCACCTCCTGCAGTGCGAACGGCTTGATGAGGTAGTCATCGGCGCCGGAATCAAAGCCGGCAAGCTTGTTGTCCAGCGAATCGCGGGCGGTCAGCATCAGCACGGGGGTCTGCTTGCGCGCCTCGTTGCGCAGCTTGCGGCACACTTCGATGCCGTCCATGCCGGGCAGGTTGAGGTCCAGCACGATGGCGTCGAACTCGTGCACCACCGCCAGGTGCAGGCCGGTCACACCGTCTGCGGCGAAGTCCACCGTGTGGCCGCGGTCCTCGAGGTAATCGCCGAGGTTGGCGGCAATATCACTGTTGTCTTCGATGACGAGAATTCGCACTGGGACCTCTGTTTCATGATGGGGTGCCGGGGTCGGCGAGGCCACAACCCGCAGGTTGCGACCCGGGGCCTGTCGCTGGCTGCCGCCAACAATACAGACCCGGGCATTAACATTTCACAGGAAGCGGTGCGCAGGGCGCGTCAAGGCAGGACGCTGTGGGGGACGCGCTGCGAGTTCTGGAGGCGATTCTGCGACTCTTCCTGCATGCGCTTGCGCTGGGCAACCGTCAAGCAGACACGCTCCGGGCGGTTGGTGCCCGTGGCGCGCTCGCGGCGGCACACCATGCGGCTGTCTGCATGGGCGCGGCTGAGGATCTGGTTGATCAGCGCTTCGTCGTTTTTCACTTCGGTCTGCGCCTGCGGGTTCAGGGCTTCCACGCTGTCATGCTCGCCCACGCGGATCCGGATGCGGTTGATGGCCGCGCTGACCGAGCTCTTCTCGGCCATGGAGATCTCGCTGTAGTCCTCGCTGTAAAGGGTGCGTTCCACCCGGGCCAGCTGATCCTTCACCGTACCGCCGCCCGTGATCTGGACCGGCCCGTCTACGCCGTCCTGGGGTAAGGCGGCCTGTGCGGGGGCCAGCGTGGCCAAGCCCAGGGCAAAGGCGAGCGTGATGCAGTGCAAGGGCTTCATACGGCGTTCCTCCATGAATGAAGTTCGACTGTACGAGCGATGTGATGATGGAATCAAGAGACCCCTGCGATCCCCGCTGGCGGCACATAAAAAAGACCCGGACGTGGCCGTCCGGGTCCAAGTTTCATATCCCGATACCGTTCCTGCTGATGAGGCAGAGCTGCGGTCCAACGGACGATACGGCAGAGACGATTAAAGGGGCGTTAAACCTCCATCTCACCGCCGAAGAGACGAAAATATCTCTGGCTTATCCGCGACTTACGATCTTCTCGACATGCGTGATGATGCGCCCGGCAATGTCGACGTTGCAGGCGCCTTCGACCCCTTCCAGGCCCGGCGTGGAATTCACTTCCAGCACCAGCGGCCCCCGAGCGGAGCGGATCAGGTCAACGCCGGCAACGCTCAGGCCCAGCGCTTTTGCCGACCGTACCGCCATCTGAGCCTCGGCCCGGCTGGCCTTGGCCGGATGCGCACTGCCCCCGGCATGGAGGTTTGAGCGGAAATCACCTTCCGGCGCCTGACGCTGCATGGCAGCGACGACCTGGTCGCCGACGACCAGGCAACGCAGGTCCGCGCCCTGGGCCTCGCCGATGAACTCCTGCATCAGGAAGTTGGCGTAAAGACCGCGCAGCGCTTCAACGATGCCACGCGAGGCGCTGGCCTTTTCGGTCAGGATCACCCCCCTGCCCTGCGTGCCCTCGTTGAGTTTCACCACGTGCGGTGGCGGACCGAGCATGGACAGCAGATCCACCGTGTCGTCGGGGTTGTCACCGAACACCGTCACCGGCATGTCGATGCCCTTGGCGGCCAGCAGCTGGTGCGCGCGCAGTTTGTCCCGCGAGCGCAGGATGGCGTCGGACGGATTGGGCGTGTGTGCGCCCATCAGTTCGAACTGCCTCAGCACGGCGGTGCCGTAGCGGGTGACCGAAGCGCCGATGCGTGGAATCACCGCATCCACGCCGGTCATCGGACGGCCCTTGTAATGCATGCTGAAACCGTCGGCGGCAATGCGCATGTAACAGCGCAGCGGATCGAGTACGCGCACGGTATGGCCACGGGTGCGGGCCGCCTCCACCAGGCGCCGGGTGGAGTACAGCTTGCTGTTGCGCGAGAGGATGGCGAGTTTCATCAGGGCCGGACCGTGGGGAAGCGCGAAGCATAGCGTGCAGCGGGTGAGGGCTGCGGAGCGCAGGGTGCGGGCACAAAAAACCCCAGGTCGGCAGGGCCGGTCCCGGGGCAAATGTGGAGCGGGTGAAGGGAATCGAACCCTCGTCAGTAGCTTGGGAAGCTACAGCTCTACCATTGAGCTACACCCGCATCGCAGTGCAGTAGTTTAGGCGGCGGGGCATGCAAAGTGCAATCCGGCGCCGTGCGGCAATGACGGCCAGCGGCCGTCACTACCAGAGCGTTGACGGCCAGCGGCCGTCACTACCAGAGCCTTGACGGCCAGCGGCCGTCACTACCGTCAGAACGCGCCGCTGAAGCTGGCGAAGATGGAGGTATCCATCGCCTTCTTCTGCATCGTGGTGGCGCTCAGGCCCACGTTGCTCTGCAGGCCGAACAGCTCCATGCGCGCGCCGACGATGGCGGTGGCGTAGTCCTTGTCGAACTTCAGCCCCGGCACGCGGTAGCTGCCGACGCCCGGCAGGCTCTGCAGGAATGCCGTGCCTTCCTGACGGTCCTCGAACTCGTGGTCGTAGGTCAGCTGCACGTACGGCTTGATGCTGCCGCCGTCCAGGCGCGCCTGCCAACCCAGCCGGCCCACGGTGGAGTCAGCCTCCTGGTTGCCGTAGCCCAGTGCGGTGCTGCTGCTGTTGCTTTCCAGGTACCCGTCCAGCTTGACCTTCTGCCAGATCACTGCGGCCACCGGGCCATGCCGGAAGCTGCCTTCCTGGCCGAACTCGTAGCCGGCGTTCAGCGCGGCGGTCAGGTTGCTGCCTTCCGGCGAACCCTTGTGCTCGCGGGTGGCCGGGCCGAGGTGCACCTTGCGGGTCACGTCATAGTCCAGCCAGGTGTAGCTGACCTGGCCGTTGACCCATGCGCGCTCGCCGTACCAGCCAGCGAACAGGCCGGCGGTGGTGTCGGACTGGGTGAAATCACCCTGGCTGTTGCCGAAGTCGGCGTCCATGCGGCCGTAGCCGGCGAAGCCGCCGAGCACCATGCCGTCGCGCGCCCAGTCGATGCCGAACAGGCCGGCCGGCGCGAGGCCGTCATACAGATCGGCGTGGTCATAGCGCTGCATGTCGCCACGCACGCCCCCCCACCAGGACAGGCCGTCAGCCGGTGCCCCGCCCAGGTGCAGGCTGACCTGGTCGGCACGCGAGCGACCGACGGTCTGCGCCGAATGGGTCAACACCTGCTGCAGGCGCGGTGCCTCGAGCAGGGAGATGGCGTACTGCCCCAGCATCTCGTGGGTCGCGGCCGAGGGATGCACGCCGTCGGCGAACAGGTAGGCGGTGCCAGCGTCCGGTGCCACCAGGCTGGTGGGATTACAGGTCACCGATGACGCCGAGGTGCAGGCCGTGCCGGTCACGTTGCGGAAACCATAGGTTGCCGGGCTGGCGGAGATTTCGCGCAGGATGGTGAAGGTATCCAGCGGGATGAAGTTGATGCCGGCCTGGGTCAGCCCGCCATACAGGGCGTTGTTGTAGGCGGTGGCGACGGCGGTGTACTGGGCCATGGCGGCCGGGCCGCCAGCGCGCGCCATCGGGGTCAGCCCGATGTCGGGCAGGTTCGGCACCAGCACGTACTTGGCACCGGCCGCCTGCAGGCTGCCGACGATGCCGACCTGGTTGGTCACGGCCGCCCCGATGACCGCCGGGGCCTGCGCCGGGTTGGTGATCCCGAACAGGTCGTTCGGGCCGCCCCACACGGTATACAGGGCGTTGGCGTCGGCCTTGCCGCCATTGGCGGCCAGATAGCGCGCCGCCTGTGTTTTCAGCGACGGGGTCGGGCCAAGGGCGCCGACCAGGTCGGTCGCCACGGTGGCGCCGCCGGCGGCGTAGTTGTCACCGGTCTGGCCATTGCCGTTGGGGGTGGCATTGGTGCCGTAGTAGTTGGCGATGTGCTCGGCCCACACCCAGGCCGGATTGGTGGTGAACTTGCCGGTCACCGGCTGCACGGAGGGAGGCAGCAGCGGGCGGAAATAGCCGCTGTCGGTCAGGCTGTCGCCGAAAAACACCGTGCGGTTGAAGGCCGGCTCGGCGGCCATGGCCGGCAGGGCAGCCAGGGCGAGCGCAGTGGCGATCAGGGTGCGGACGGGACGTTTGCTGGACAACATTTGGAACTCCTGTGGGATCTGTCGCCAGCAATACGCTGGCGCACGGTGCAATGGTTTCATTGGCGCAGCCAATGTCACGCTGCGTTGCGACATCTATTGTCGCTTCAATCCCGTTCGTGGGCACGCCTGCGCGATGGCTGTCAGGTCTAGGGTGTCGTCGCACATCACATCGGGGACAATGACGTCATGAACATCCAACTCAACGGTGAACCCCGCGCCCTGCCCGACGGCGCAACTCTGCATGATCTGCTGCAGGCCGAACAGCTGCTGCAGCGTCGCGTAGCGGTCGAGGTCAACGGCCACATCATCACGCGCAGCCTGCACGCAGGTCATCCATTGGTGGAGGGTGACGTGGTGGAGATCGTCCACGCCCTCGGCGGCGGCTGAGCCGAGGCAGCCTTGGCGCCAGCGGTTCATGCCTCATCCCCCCATGCGATAATGCCGCCATGAACCCTCACGCTTCCTCTGATCCGCTCGTCATCGCGGGCAAGACCTACGCCTCGCGCCTGCTCACCGGCACCGGCAAGTTCAAGGACCTGGACGAAACCCGCGCGGCCACTGAAGCTGCAGGCGCGCAGATCGTCACCGTGGCCATCCGCCGCACCAACATCGGCCAGAACCCGGGCGAGCCCAACCTGCTTGACGTGCTTCCGCCGGACCGCTTCACCATCCTGCCCAACACCGCCGGCTGCTACACCGCCGACGATGCCGTGCGCACCTGCCGGCTCGCCCGCGAGCTGCTGGACGGCCACAAGCTGACCAAGCTGGAAGTGCTGGGCGACCAGAAGTCGCTCTATCCGGACGTGGTGCAGACGCTCAAGGCTGCCGAGCAGCTGGTCAAGGACGGCTTCGAGGTGATGGTCTACACCTCTGATGACCCGATCCTGGCCAAGCGCCTGGAAGAGATCGGCTGCGCGGCGGTGATGCCGCTGGCCGCGCCGATCGGCTCGGGCCTGGGCATACAGAACAAATACAACCTGCTGCAGATAATCGAAGACGCCAAGGTGCCGATCATCGTCGACGCCGGCGTGGGCACGGCTTCGGATGCGGCCATTGCGATGGAACTGGGCTGCGATGGTGTGCTGATGAATACCGCCATTGCCGGTGCACGCCACCCGGTGCTGATGGCAAGCGCCATGCGCAAGGCAGTCGAAGCCGGTCGCGAGGCGTTCCTGGCCGGGCGCATCCCACGCAAGCGCTATGCCAGCGCCTCTTCCCCCGTTGATGGATTGATCGGCTGATGACCGACCCGTTTTCCAGTTCCGGCTCCAAGACGCCGGCCAAGCCGTTCACCGTGCACGAAGGTCGCCGCGAGATCCGCAGTTTCGTCCTGCGCCAGGGTCGCTTCACCCCGGCCCAGCAGCGTGCGTTCGACGAGCGCTGGCCCCGGTTCGGCCTGGACTTCACTGGCCAGCTGCGGGACCTGGGCGCGACGTTCGGTCGCCCGGCGCACACGGTGATGGAGATCGGCTTCGGCAACGGCGTCGCGCTGCGTTTTGCGGCCGGGCAGGATCCGAGCCGGAACTACATCGGCATCGAGGTGCACGCGCCAGGCGTGGGCAGGCTGCTGAATGCGCTGGCCGATGACAACGCCGACAACGTGCGCGTGTATCACCACGACGCCGTCGAAGTGCTGGAACAGGAAATCGCGGACGGCTCGCTGGACGAGGTGCGCATCTATTTCCCGGACCCCTGGCACAAGAAGCGCCATAACAAGCGCCGCCTGCTGCAGCCTGCGTTCGCCGAGCTGCTGGTGCGCAAGCTGCGACCGGGCGGTCGCCTGCACTGTGCCACCGACTGGGAAGATTACGCCGAGCAGATGTGGGACGTGCTCGACGCCACCCCGGGGCTGGTCAACCGCGCTGGGCCGCGCGGCCACGTGCCGCGACCGGAATGGCGGCCGCAGACGCATTTCGAGACCCGCGGCCAGAAGCTCGGCCATGGGGTCTGGGACCTGCTGTACGACCGCGCCTGACTGACTCCCTGACCCCGAACGGATTGCGTCCACCATGGAAACCGCGCTGACGCTGACGACCGACATGAAGCTCGTCCTCGGGCTGGTCGGGTTCACGATGGCGATGTTCCTGTTCGAACGCATCCGTGCCGACGTGGTCGCGCTGGTCGTGCTGGTGGTGCTGGGCGTGACCGGCCTGATCGCGCCGGAAGAGATCTTCGGTGGTTTTTCCGGTAACGCGGTGATGAGCATCATCGCCACCACCATCCTGGGCGCCGGGCTGGACCGCACCGGCGCGCTGAACCGGCTGGCCGCCTGGTTGCTGCGACGGGGCCACGGCGTGGAGCAGCGCCTGCTGCTGATGACCACCGCCATTGCCGGCCTCAACTCTTCGTTCATGCAGAACCCGTCGGTCATGGCGTTGTACCTGCCGGTCGCATCGCGGCTGGCCGCGCGCACGGGGCTGACCCTGCAGCGGTTGCTGTTGCCGATCGCCGCGGCCATTGTGATGGGCGGCGCCCTGACCATGGTCGGCAATTCGCCGCTGATCCTGCTCAACGATCTGCTGGCCTCGGCCAACAACAACCTGCCGTCCGGTCTGGCGACCATCGAGCCGCTGCGGATGTTCGCGCCGCTGCCGATCGGCCTGGCCCTGCTGGCCGCCTCGCTGCTGTACTTCCACTTCCACGGCAACCGCAAGCTGGTGGAAGAGGAAACGATCGCCAATGACGGGGTCACGCCGGCGCGTACGGAAAGCTACTTCGCCAAGACCTACGGCATCGAGGGCGATGTCTTCGAGCTGGTGGTCAGCGCCGAGAGTCCGCTGGTCGGCATGACCCTGGGCGAAGCGGAGACGCTGCACGATGCGCCCCTGCTGCTGGCACTGAAGACCGGCAACGACACCCGGCTGGCGCCGCCGGCGGAGATGCGGATCTGGGTCGGAAGCGTGATCGGGGTGATGGGTTCGCGGCAACGGGTGAGCGACTTCGCGCAGAACCAGTTCCTGCGCATGTCGTCCCGGCTGAGGCATCTCGGCGACCTGTTCAATCCCAGCCGCGCGGGCATTTCCGAGGCGGTGGTGCCGCCCACCTCCGACGTGATCGGCAAGAGCGCGGCCGAGCTGCGGCTGCGCAAGGAGCGCGGCCTGAGCCTGCTGGCGATCAACCGCGACAAGCAGGTGATCCGCGAGGACGTACGCAAGGTCCAGCTGCGCGCCGGCGACATGCTGGTGTTCCACAGCATCTGGACCGATCTGGCCCAGGCAGCGCGCGGCCGCGAGTTCGTCATCGTGACCGACTATCCCAAGGGCGAGCAGCGACCGCACAAGTTCAAGATCGCGATGAGCATCTTCGCGCTGACCATCCTGATCGCGCTGACCTCCAAACTGCCGGTGGCGCTGACCCTGATGACCGGGGTGGCCGGCATGCTGCTGACCGGCGTATTGCGCATGGACGAGGCGTATGCGGCCATCAACTGGAAGACCATCTTCATGATGGCCGGATTGATTCCGCTGGGGTGGGCGATGGATTCCAGTGGTGCGGCCGCCTGGGTGGCCGGACACACCATCGACAAGCTGCCCGAAGGCATTCCGTTGTGGGTGCTGGAGGTCGCGCTGGCGATGCTGACCACGGCGTTCTCATTGGTGATCAGCCACGTCGGGGCGACCATCGTGATGGTGCCGATCGCGGTCAACCTGGCGCTGGCCGCCGGCGGCAACCCGACCGCCTTCGCACTGATCGTGGCCCTGTCGGCATCGAACAATCTGATGACGGCATCGAACCCGGTGATCTCGATGATCACCGGCCCGGCCAATTACTCGCCGCGGGAGTTGTGGCGGGTCGGCGCACCGCTCTCGTTGATCTACACGATGGTGGTCGTGGCAATGATCAACATCATGTTCTGAGACGAGGGCGCCCGACCCGACGGGCAGTGGATTGAGCCCGCGCTACACCGCGTCGAGATAGACCTGGCCGTCGCGAACCTCCACCGCCACGGCGCGCAACCGGTCACCCTTGCAGGGACCCGCCACGCACAGGCCGTCGTCCAGCGCAAAGGAGGCGCCGTGGGCGGCACAGACCAGATGGCCTTCACGGCTCTTGAGAAACTGCCCGGGCGCCCAGTCGAGGCGACGCCCGGCGTGCGGGCAGATGTTGAGGAATCCGCGGATGGACGGGCCCTCCCGATACAGCACCAGCGATTCCACATCGCCGTCGATCAAGGCCTCGGTTTCCGCGAAGCCGCCGTCAACCAGGCTGTCGACGGCTATCAATGGGGAATTCGTCATTTCCGACCCAGCAATAAGGTTAAATCCGATTGTGACATGGCTGAACATATGGCTAGCCGTGACTGCGCAGCAAGTCATTGATTCATATGAAAAGTCCATTGAACTTAACTAATTTTTCACTCAAGCGCGTGGGTAGGACCCGATACTGACGGCTCGCTGTTCTCCAGCCAAGTGAGCCACATGATCAACCGCACCTTCCAGTTCGGCCAGTTCCGCACCCTCTTCGCGCCACGCAAGCCGCGTCACCCGCTGGTGCGCGTTGCGGTAGGTGTGTTGGGCGTCGCGATCCTGGGCGTCATGGTGTTCGTCGGTGTCTTCGTGGGCGCGGCGATGATCATGGCCGGCCTCGCCTGGAAGCTGCTCGCCCAGCGGAAAAGCACGCCCCGCGCCGTCGATGCGAGCGTGGTGGAAGGCGAATACCGCGTTGTGCGCAAGCCCGCCCTGCCGTCGCATTGATCCACGGCAAGGGGCGCTACACTGCCACGACCTGATCGTTAGGACGTGCGCATGACCGATGTAATTCCTGCCCAGCCCGTTCCCCGCATTCCGGTGGTGGGCGGCGGCACTTTCCCCGTTCACCGCATCTATTGTGTTGGCCGTAACTTTGCCGACCACGCCAAGGAAATGGGGGCCGCCGTCCCCGACGCTGCGGCGCGGGGCAAGCCGATGTTCTTCAGCAAGCCGGCTGATGCCATCGTGGTCGGCCATGACGACATCATCCCCTATCCGCCCGCGACCGCCGACCTGCACCATGAGGTTGAACTGGTGGTGGCCATCGGTGTCGACGCACCCGCAGGCGTGCTGCCGGTTGAACAGGCCTCGTCCCTGATCTACGGGTATGCCGTGGGCCTGGACCTGACCCGTCGCGACCTCCAGGCGGCCGCCAAGCAGAAGGGCCATCCCTGGGATACCGCCAAGGGCTTCGATGCATCGGCGCCGATCAGCGAGATCGTGCACGCCGGCGAAGTCGGCGATCTGGCGGCGCTCAATCTGTCGCTGGAAATCAATGGCGAGGTACGCCAGCAATCGCTTCTCGACCAGATGATCTGGAGCGTCCCGGAAATCCTGCACGAGCTGTCGCAGCTGTGGCGCCTGCGGGCGGGCGATCTGGTGTTCATGGGCACGCCCGCCGGCGTGGCCGCGTTGAAGCCCGGTGACCGCTTCAGTGCGCGCCTGGAAAATGTCGGCGAGCGCCACGGCGTCATCGCAGGCTGACGCGCGTTGCGATAGCCTGCAGCGCGATTACCCCTCTTTCAGGAGACCTCAATGGGATTCATCACTGAGTTCAAGGAATTCGCCACGCGTGGCAACGTCATCGACTTGGCCGTCGGTGTGGTCATCGGCGCCGCCTTCGGCAAGATCGTCACCGCGCTGGTCGAGAAGATCATCATGCCGCCGTTGGGGTGGGTGATCGGACAGGTCGATTTTTCAGACCTGGTCTGGGAGCTCGCGCCCGCCCGCGTGGCGGCCGATGGAGCGGAAATCCCGGCGGTGGTCATCGGCTACGGGGATTTCATCAACACGATCATCCAGTTCGTGATCGTGGCATTCGCGATCTTCCTGGTCATCAAGGCAATCAATCGCTTGTCGAAGAAAAAGGAAGCGGCACCGAAGGCGCCGAGCGAGGAAGTCCTGCTGCTGCGCGAGATCAGCAACAAGCTGGGTGCCCGTCCCGAATAACGCCGGGATCGGGTGCATAGGGCGCGCCAACTGCCTACGGGCTTTGGCGCCCTGCACCGCCTCGCAGCGTCGGCACCGGATGACCCACCAGTGCGCGCGCAAGGCAGCCGACTGAAGCCGGCGCTTCAGGCGCGGGGCGAGTGCCGGACATTGTCCGGATCGGGCGGCTGCTGCCAGGCATGACCTCGGGCCCATGCGCTGCACAGCCACGCTGCTAAGCTTCGACGCTTATGCCCTTGCCGGAGTTGCTCCATGCGCCGCCGCGTCCTTGCCCTTGCTTCCAGCCTCGCCCTGCTCGCTTCGCCGGCCTTCGCTGCGCCGCGCACCACCACGCTGCCACCCGCTTCGCTGGACATCGCCGCGCAGCTGCGTGACCAGGCGCTGGCTGACGATACCGGCTGGAACGTAGTTGAGTCGCTGACGACCGAGATCGGTCCGCGTATCGCGGGCAGCGAGGCCGACGCACGCGCCGTGGCCTGGGCCGAGGCGCGCTTCAAGGCACTGGGCTTCGACAAGGTGTGGAAAGAGCCGGTGACGTTCCCGAAATGGGAGCGCCGCGGTGAACAGGCTGCGGTGATCGGCACCCACGCCCAGCCGCTGGCCATCACCGCGCTTGGCGGCAGCCCCGGCGGCAAGGTCCAGGCCGAAGTGGTCCGGTTCGCCGATCTGGCCGCGCTGCAGGCCGCACCGGAGGGTTCGCTGAAGGGAAAGATCGCCTTCGTCGACTACCAGATGCTGCCGTTCCGCGACGGCCGCGACTACGGTCGCGGTGGTGCCATCCGGAGCAAGGGACCGTCGGAGGCCATCCGCAAGGGGGCGGTCGGCTTCCTGATGCGTTCGGCGGGCACCGACTCGCACCGCGTGCCGCATACCGGCATTACCCGGTACGACGACGGCCTGAAGCCGGTACCGTCGGCCGCCCTGTCGGTGCCCGATGCCGACCAGCTGGCGCGCCTGGTCGCGCGCGGCGCGACCACGGTCAGCCTCGCGCTGGACTGCGGCTGGGACGGTACGGCAACCTCCTACAATGTAATCGGCGAGATCACCGGACGCAGCCTGCCGCGCGAAGTGGTGGTGATCGGTGGCCATCTGGATTCGTGGGACCTGGGCACGGGCGCGGTCGATGACGCGGCCGGCGTGGGCATCACCATGGCCGCCGGGCACCTGATCGGCCAGCTCAAGCAGGCGCCCAAGCGCAGCATCCGGGTGGTGGCCTTCGCCAACGAAGAGCAGGGACTATACGGCGGAAAGGCCTACGCCGAGGCGCATGCCAAGGACATCGTGCTGCACCAGCTGGCGGCCGAAAGCGATTTCGGCGCAGGCCGCATCTATGCCTTCAACACCGGCTCGCCGAACCCTGAGGCCTCGCGCGATGCCACCCGGCAGATCGCCGAGGTGCTCAAGCCGCTCGGCATCGACTACGTGGCCGACAAGGGCGGCCCGGGCCCGGACATCGGTCCGCTGGCGGCCAAGGGCGGCGCGTGGGCCTGGCTGGCCCAGGACGGGACCGACTACTTCAACCTGCACCACACGGCCGACGACACGCTGGACAAGATCGACCCGAAGGCACTGGCGCAGAACGTAGCCGCCTACACCGTGTTCGCCTACCTTGCCGCTGATGCAGAGGGCAGCTTCGGCAGCGAGGCGAAGGCGACGGTTCCCCCGGGCGAGTGAACCCGCTGGGTGCGCCGCCCGGGCGTTTTCCGGGCGGCGTCGGTCTCACCGGGCGCTGACCGCGAGGCGGCGCCACACCGTGGCTCCCTGCACGCCTGCACGCGCCGGATCGAACACGGGATCGGTACCGGCCTTCTGCTGCCGTTCGTAGTCACGCAGGGCAGCCAACGCAGGCCGCTGCAGCAGCAGAATGGCAATGATGTTGAGCCAGCTCATCACCCCCACGCCGATGTCACCCAGCGTCCAGGCAAGCGTGGCGCTGTTGACCGCCGAGTAGGCCACGGCCCCCAGGAACAGTACGCGGAATGCGTTCACCACGGCTCCCGGCGCCTTGTCGCGGCACAGGTAGCTGACATTGGTATCCCCCATGTAATACAGCGCCAGGATGGTGGTGAACGCGAACGGCAGGATCGCCAGCGCGACGAACGAACGGCCGAAGCCCGGCAGCGCCGATTCCACCGCGTGCTGCACGAAGCGCGGTCCCGCCTCCATCCCCGGCAGGTTGGCCACCAGCATCCGCGTGGCATCGGGCACGCCGTCCACGGCCGGGTCGTAGACGTTGTACATGCCGGTGGACAGGATCAGGAACGCGGTGGCGCTGCACACGACCATGGTGTCGATGTAGACCGAGAACGCCTGCACCAATCCCTGTTTGACAGGATGCGACACCTCCGCCGCGGCAGCGGGATGGGCGCCGCTGCCCATGCCTGCTTCGTTGGACAGCACGCCGCGACGGACACCCCACTGGATCGCCACGCCGATCATCGCACCGAACGCTGCGTCGACGCCGAAGGCACTGCGCACGATCATTCCGACCAGTTCGGGAATGCGCTCATGGTTGATCACCATGACCACCAGCGCCACCAGCAGGTAAGCGATCGCCATCACCGGCACCACCCACTGCGTCACCACGGCGATGCGGCGCACGCCGCCGAAGACGATCAGCGCCAAGACGGCCACTACGCCGGCCGCGGTTGCATGGACCGGCAGGTCCCAGGCTTCCTGCACGGCGCTGGCGATCGCATTGGACTGGGTACCGGCCAGCATCGCCGCGGCCGCCACCGTGCACACCGCGAAGATCACCGCGTACCAGCGTTGGCCCAGGCCTTTTTCCATGTAGTACGCCGGTCCGCCGCGGTACTGGCCCTGCGCGTCGCGCTGTTTGTAGATCTGCGCAAGCGTGGATTCCATGAAGGCGCTGGAGGCCCCGAAGAAAGCCACCACCCACATCCAGAAGACCGCCCCCGGTCCGCCAAACGCGATCGCCATCGCCACGCCCGCGATGTTGCCGACGCCCACCCGGCTGGACAGCGAGATGTTGAGTGCCTGGAACGGTGAAAGCCCGGACGCCGAGCTGCGGTGCTGGAACATCAGCCGCAGCATCTGCGGCAGCGCGCGCAGCTGGACGAAGCGTGTCCGGATGCTGAAATACAGCCCTGCCAGCAGGCACAGTGCGACGAGGTAGGGGCTCCACACCAGCGCGACGATCGCACCGACAACCGATTCAACGTTCATTCTCCGCTCCCTGTGGCGATAGGTGGACTCCACCGTGCCCAGCGCTGCATGCGTCAACAATCAGGAAAGCTGCGGAAAGGCAGGTCGACCTGCAGGACGACGGACCGCCCGGCGAGCGTTATTGCCGCTCCCCGATCAGTGCTGTGCCGACCTTGTTACCCGCTGCGGCCTTACGCGGTGATCGGTAAACATCTGACCCACCCCACCCGATCCGCACCGCTTGCAGCGGCGGGGTGACGCCCCTGCCCCGCCGGTGTCGCCGACATTGGCGACCGCCGCATGAATGAAAGCGCGCCGTGGCCCCTGCGACAGGCACTCCGCTGCAGGATCGTTGCAGCCCGACGCAGACGCGCTGCCTGCAGGGCGATGACGCTGACATCGCGTCCATCACTGCCAGAACACCGGCCTACCCAGCGCCTTGGAACCGAGGAACGCACTCCCATGAATGCATCGCCGTCCTATGCCATGAACGCGCCCCTTGCGGACGTAACGTCCCTGGAATACGAAACCGCCTACGCCCCGGCCATCAAGACCGGCAAACGCGTCATCGCGATGATGGATCTGACGCTGGAAGACAACCGCTTGGTCGAACAGGGGCTGCACCTGCACATGGTGCGGCTGAACCCCACGTCGCGCGGTGGCAAGCCCATCGAGGTGTGCGGGTCGGGCCTGGATGAACTGCAGGCCAGTCGCGCGGGCCTGTATGGCGCGGTCGCCCAGATGATCCATGCCCGGTACGCCACCGGCGCGTCGATCGGTGTGCAGAACGTCGCCGAATACATCAAGGAACCGGGCGTGGAAGAAGCGTTCGGTGAAGTCCTGCCGCTGCTTCAATCGCAGCCGGACAGCAGGATCGCCACCACCCGCTTCACCGAGCTTGAAGGCAACCGCGTGTTGCCCATGCCGCTTGCGTTGGTCAATCCCGGCTACCTGCTCGACGTGGAAGCGGGCGAGGTCCCTTCCGCCATCGATGACACCTTCAATTATTGGCAGCTCCGCAGTTACAGCACCAACAACGGCACGGCGGCCGGCCCCACCCGCGACGAAGCCCTGGTCCAGGCCATGCTGGGCGCACAGCAGAACATGGCTGCTGGCCGCTTCGCCGTCTGCGGCATCGGGCTTCGCCAGAAGCGCTATCTGCGCCGCGTGGACACGGCAACGCTTCCCCCGCAGATTCGCGCTCTGTGGGAAATGACCCAGCTGCGCTACGGGCATCCGATCCATCTGCTCGACATCAGTGGGCGAGGCTCCATCCCCACCTACATGGCCTGTGCCGAAGGCGGTGACGCGGCCGATTATTGCCTGGTGCCCGGTGCGGGCTTCACCAGCGAACACGCAGCCACCCGTGCGCTGCGCAGCCTGCTGCAGGCCCACGAGCATGCCGCCTGGTCGCGCAGCCGCTACAACGTCGACCCGCTCAAGACGATGGCCCGCCGCCAGCAGGAACTGCTCAGCACCAACAGCGGGCAGTATCGTCGCTTCGCGGTGCAGAACCTGCGCGACATGCTGGCCAGCGGCGCCTTCACTGCGGTGCCGTTCGGTGCCGAGCGTCCGCGCGTTCCCGCCACGCTGGAGGGCCGCATCAAGCAGCTGCACGCCAGCTTCAAGGACGATGGCCTGACCGCATGGTGGTCGCAGTACACGCTGCCGGAGGCCGGCGACAGCATCGTCTTCATGCAGGTCGCGTTGACCCCGTTCACCGCCAACTTCCTTCTGCTGGAAGGCGTGCCCGTCGACATCTCCGCGGCATGGCTGGACGCGGCGGCCAACGAAGACTGATCGCGGAAAAAAGCCCGACTGCGATGCAGTCGGGCTGCCGCAACGCCCATCCCACGCGATGGGGAGCATCCTGCGGATGCGCCGGCCAACAGCGGTGGGCTGCCTCGGGCAACGCACTGCTGCGGCACCAGCGTGCTACGCGTATCTCATGCCGACCATGGGAGAAACCACTGCCCCCGTGTCAGGTTCCCGGTGACGCCGCCCATTGCGCCAGCAGCACGGCGGTGGCCGATGCCACATTCAGGCTTTCGACCGCACCGCTGCCGGGAATGGAAACCTGCAGGTCACACGCGGCCGCCAGGGCGCGGTCCATCCCTTCCGCCTCGGCACCCATCACGTAGACCAGGCGCTGTGGCAGGGCCGTGCTGAATACGTTCGCACCGCCGTCGACCAGTGTCGCCGCAAGCGCAAAGCCCGCGTCGCGCAGCTGCGCCATGGCCTGCGCAGTGGCGGGCAGCTGCACCAATGGCACCGCTTCGGCGCCGCCTTCGGCCACGCGCGCAGCCGCGCCGGAGATCCCCAGCGTGCTGCCTTCGGCCAGCAGCAGCCCACTGACACCGAAGTGGGCCGAGGACCGCAGGATCGCGCCCAGGTTGTGCGGATTGCCCACCCCGTCCAGCCACAGTGCCAGCACCGGTCCCTGCGGCAGCTGCCGCAGCCACTGGTCCAGCGCCTGCACGGGTGCGCGCTGCACGTCGGCCACGATGCCCTCATGATGCGTCGTGCCAGACAGCTTGTTCAGGTCGCCGTCTTCCACCACCCGGTAGCCGATGCGGTTGGCCACGCACCACTTCAACAGCGGCTGCACGCGTGGGATCAGCATTTCCAGCAGGTAGATCTTGCGCACGGCTTCGGGCCGCCGCTTGAAAGCAGCGAGCACGGCATTGACACCGAACAGGCGCAGCTCGTCGCCGTTGCCGCGCGCGGCCGGTGGAGCCGGCGCATCACTGCGCGGCAACGGGGTCGCACGCGGCGGACGCGCGGACGGACGACGGTTGTTCCAGGGGTTTTCCACTTACGCTGCTTCCTGTTTCTTCTGCCAGAAATCGGCATTCTTGATGCCCAGTGCGACAGGGTCGAAGGTCGGGTCCAGGCCCAGCTTCTTCTGCCGCTCGTAGTCACGCAGGGCAATCATCGCAGGCTTCTGCACGATGAAGATGGCGACGATGTTCAGCCAGGCCATCAGGCCCACGCCGATGTCACCCAGCGCCCACGCCAGCTGCGCGTTGTGGATGGCACCGAACACCACCATGCCGATGATGCCCAGGCGCAGCACGAGCACGGTCAGGGGACGCTTGGTGTTGTTGTTCAGATAGGTCAGGTTGGTCTCGGCCATGTAGTAATAGGCCATGATCGTGGTGAAGGCGAAGAAGAAGATCGCGATCGCCACGAACGAGGCACCCCAGCCGGGCAGCACGGCTTCCACGCCGGCCTGTGCGTAGCCCGCTCCCTCGGCGATGCCCTGCAGGCCCTGGAAAATGGGGGCTTCGCCGGGAACCGGCGAGTACACGTTGTAGGTGCCGCTGGCGAGGATCAGGAAGGCGGTCGCGGTGCACACCATCATGGTGTCGAAATACACCGCGAAGGCCTGCACGTAGCCCTGCTTGGCCGGGTGAGAAACCTCGGACGCCGCAGCGGCGTGCGGGGCGGTACCCTGCCCTGCCTCGTTGGCGTAGATCCCGCGCTTGACGCCCCATTCCACCGCCAGTCCCAGCATGGCGCCGAAAGCGGCATGGGTGCCGAAGGCGCTGCTGAAGATGATGTTGAACATCTCCGGCACGCGCTCCGCGTTGAGGATCATGATCACGATGGCCATGAGGATGAAGGCGGCCGCCATGAACGGCACCACGATCTCGGCGAAGCTGGCGATGCGCTTGACGCCACCGAAGATCACCACGCCCAGCAGCAGCGCGACGAACAGGCCGATGCCCAGCTTGACGGCCTGCACCGCGTCCATGCCGAACATCTGGCTGTCCAGCGGCCCGCACAGGGCACCACCGCGGCAGGCATTGACGATGCTGTCGGCGATCGCATTGGCCTGCACGCCCGGCATCAGGAAGCCGGCGGCGACGATCGTCGCCAGCGCGAACGCCATCGCATACCACTTCAGGCCCATGGCCTTTTCGATGTAGTACGCCGGGCCGCCGCGATAGCGCCCTTCGGCGTCCTTGGTCTTGTAGATCTGCGCCAGGGTGCACTCCACGTACGACGTGGACGCCCCCAGGAAGCCCATGACCCACATCCAGAAGATGGCGCCAGGGCCGCCGAAGGCGATGGCGGTGGCGACGCCGGCGATGTTGCCGATGCCCATGCGCCCGGCCATCGACATCGCCAGAGCCTGGAACGAGGACACGCCGGCGTCGGACTTTTCCCCGGACACGGTGAGCCTGCACATCTCCACGAAGCCGCGGATCTGCATGAAGCGCGTGCGGACGCTGAAGTACAGGCCGGCGGCAAGGCACACGAAGATCAGTGCCTTGCTCCAGATGATGCTGTTGATGAAGTGTACGGCTGCTTCCACGCGCTCTCTCCAGTCGGCGGAACAAGGGACGTCCCGTCGGCTGAAGGGAACCGGGTTGATTCTAGCGGGCGAAGGGCCGGTAGTGACGGCCGTTGGCCGTCAATCATTGCATCCGGGTTGACGGCCG
>JAZBLM010000033.1:0-28349 GCA_037033225.1 Pseudomonadota bacterium | reverse complement strand
GATCCATGTTGTGGATGATCGACAACTACGACAGCTTCACCTACAACCTCGTGCAGTACCTGCAGACGCTGGGGGCCGAGGTCAAGGTGGTGCGCAATGACGCCATGACGGTGGACGAGATCGCCGCGCAGCGGCCCGAGCGCATCGTGATTTCGCCGGGGCCGTGCACGCCCAACGAAGCGGGCATTTCACTGGAGCTGATCCAGCGGCTTGGCCCGAGCACCCCGATCCTTGGCGTATGCCTGGGCCACCAGGGCATCGGCCAGGTGTACGGCGGTGCGGTGATCCGCGCCGGCACCATCATGCACGGCAAGACGTCCCCGATACGGCACGAAGGCAAGGGCGTTTTCGCTGGCCTGCCGGACCGTTACCAGGCCACCCGCTACCACTCGCTGGTGGTGGACAAGGCGCGCCTGCCGGACTGCCTGGAAGTCACCGCCTGGACCGAGCACGAAGACGGTTCGGTCGAGGAGATCATGGGCCTGCGCCACCGCGAGCACCCGGTCGAAGGCGTGCAGTTCCATCCCGAATCGATCCTCACCGAGCACGGCCACGCGCTGCTGCGCAATTTCCTGCAGCGTTGAGCTGCGGCACGATCCCAGGAGTCCACCGATGAGCTTCTCCCCCCAGGAAGCCCTGCAGCGCACCATCGAACACCGCGAGATCTTCTTCGAGGAAATGGTTGATCTGATGCGGCAGATCATGCGCGGCGATGTGTCGCCGATGATGACCTCCGCCATCCTCACCGGCCTTCGGGTGAAGAAAGAGACCGTCGACGAGATCGCCGCCGCCGCGACGGTGATGCGCGAATTCGCACTGCCGGTGCCCGTTGCCGATACGCGCCACATGGTCGATATCGTCGGCACGGGTGGCGACGGCTCGCATACGTTCAACATCTCAACCTGCTCGATGTTCGTTGCCGCGGCCGGGGGGGCGCGCGTTGCCAAGCACGGCAATCGCAGCGTGTCGTCCAAGTCGGGCAGCGCCGACGCGGTGGAAGCGCTGGGCGCGGTGATCGAGCTGCAACCGGCGCAGGTGGCCCACGCCATCGAGCGCACCGGCATCGGCTTCATGTTCGCGCCGATCCACCACCCGGCGATGAAGGTGGTGGCACCGGTGCGGCGTGAGATGGGCGTGCGGACGATCTTCAACATCCTGGGCCCGCTGACCAACCCGGCCAGCGCACCGTCCGTGCTGATGGGCGTGTTCCACCCTGACCTGGTCGGCATCCAGGCGCGCGTGCTGCGCGAACTGGGCACCGAACGGGCGATGGTGGTGTGGGGCCGCGACAACATGGATGAGATCTCGCTCGGTGCCGGCACCCTCGTTGGCGAGCTGCGCGATGGCAAGGTGCGCGAGTACGAAATCCATCCCGAGGATTTCGGCATCGCCATGTCGGCCAGCCGCAACCTGCGCGTGGACGGCCCGGAGCAGTCGGTCGCGATGCTGCGCGCGGTGCTCGACAATGAAGCCGGACCGGCGCTGGACATCGTGGCACTGAACGCCGGCGCTGCGCTGTACGTGGCCGGCGTGGCCAGCGATATCGCCGATGGGCTGGCCCGTGCGCGCGCCGTCATCGCTGACGGCAGCGCTCGCCAGCGACTGCATGACTACGTGGCGACCACGCGTACGCTGGCAGGCTGAGCAGCCTGTCGCGACTTAATCCCCTCCGTCCCCTTTTTTTCTGTGAGACTCATGAGCGACATCCTGCAGACCATCCTGGCCCGAAAGGCCGAAGAAGTGGCCCAGCGCCGTGCTGCCGTGCCGCTGGAGCAGCTGCAGGCCCGCCTGGCCGGCGCGCCACCGGTCAGGGGCTTCGTGCGCGCGTTGCAGGCGGCGATTGCCAATGGCGACCCGGCGGTGATTGCCGAGGTCAAGAAGGCCAGCCCGTCCAAAGGCGTGATCCGTGAGGACTTTCACCCGGCCGACATCGCGGTCAGCTATGAGTTCGGTGGTGCGAGCTGCCTGTCCGTGTTGACCGACGTCGACTTCTTCCAGGGCAGCGACACGTACCTGCAGCAGGCGCGTGAGGCGTGCACGCTGCCGGTGCTGCGCAAGGACTTCGTGATCGATCCGTACCAGGTGGTCGAAGCGCGTGTGCTCGGCGCCGACTGCATCCTGCTGATCGTGGCGGCGCTGGAAGATACGCAGATGGCCGAGCTGTCCGAACTGGCGCTCAGCCTGGGCATGGACGTGCTGGTGGAAGTGCACGACATCGATGAGCTGGAGCGCGCACTGCAGGTGCCGGCGCCGATGATCGGCATCAACAACCGGAACCTGCGCACGTTCGACGTGTCGCTGCAGACGACGCTGGACATGCGCAGCGCCGTGCCGAAAGACCGGCTGCTGGTGACCGAGAGCGGCATCCTGGCGCCGCAGGACGTGGTGTTGATGCGCGAGGCCGGCGTCAATGCCTTCCTGGTCGGCGAGGCGTTCATGCGGGCCGAAGAACCCGGCGAGGGCCTGCGTCAGCTATTCTTCGCCTCATGAGCACGATCTATCCGACTCCGCGTGACGATGCGCCGCTGGTGGTGTTCGATTTCGATCACACCCTGTACGACGGCGACTCCGGCAGCCACCTGTTCGCCACGCTGATCAAGCGCAATCCGCTGCGGCTGCTGGCTGCCCTGCTGGTCACGCCGTTGGCGGGCCCGCTGGTGGCGATGCTGCCGACGCGACGGACCGGTATTTCGGTGTATGTATGGATCGCGACCTTCGGCATGCACCGCGCGCGCGAGTTCAACCGGGTCATCGATGCCTATGTGCTGAAGCATGAGGCGTCACTGCGGGCCAAACTGCTGCCCGAGGCGCTGGAGGTCTTCGCGGCGCACCGGGCCAACGGCGACCGCGTGGTGGTCGCGACCGGCGCACCGCCGGAGCTCGCACGGGCGATCCTGGCGTTTGTTGCGCACGTGGATGTGCCGGTGATCGGCAGTGAGGTCGGTCCTCGTTTTGGTGCCGTTGGCGCCACCCGGCACTGCCACAACGAAGAGAAGATGCGGATGCTTCGGGAGCGCGGCTACGGCGATATCGATGTGGCCTACTCCGACAGCACGGCGGATCTGCCGCTGCTGATCGCGGCGAAGGCGCCGGTGGTGGTCAATCCCAAGCGCGGCAGCATCGATGTCTTCCGCCGCGTGCTGCCGGGCGGCACGCGCATCCTCAACTGGGGTTGCATGGATCGGGGGGGCGACAGGGTCGCGTCCCAGCAGAAGCAGGCGCCGTCGCGCTGAACCCGGTAGTGACGGCCGCTGGCCGTCATGGCTGCAGGCGTGGCCGTGCCGTTGCCATTTCGCTCGCCGCGCACGGCCAGGCGCTCATGTCTCAACGCTCCGCTTGTCGCGTTGCCTATCGGGCCAGCAGGCCCAGCGCTGTCTGCCCGATCTGGAACAGGCTGATCGAGAGCACCAGTACGCCGACGGCTACGAGTACCCAGCGTTCTTTGACCCGCTTCACCAGCACCGCTGCCAGCGGGGCGGCCATCATGCCGCCGATCAGCAGGCCCGCCACGATCTGCAGGTGATGCAGCCCCATCGATAGCAGGAATGTCGCGGACACGGTCAGGGTGACCACGAACTCTGCGGCATTGACGGTGCCGATCGTCGTGCGCGCTTCGCCGCCGCGCGCCAGCAGCGTGGAGGTCGCGACCGGTCCCCAGCCGCCACCGCCCGTCGCATCCAGGAAGCCGGCGACTGCACCCAGCAGCGGCACCCGTTTCACATCGCCCTTGGGCATCATGCGACCCGCCGCGCGCAGCAGGATCACCACCGCGAGCACCAGCAGGTACAGGTAGATGAGGGGCCGGATGATGTCGCCGGGCAGCTGGGTCAGTCCGTAGGCGCCGATTGCTCCGCCGATCGCCCCCGGTATCGCCAGGCGCACGAACAGTTTTCTGTCCACGTTGCCTGCCACCAGGTGGGACACTCCGGACGCACCGGTGGTGAAGACCTCCGCCGTGTGCACGCTGGCACTGACCTGGGCCGGCGGCAGGCCCATGCTCAGCATCACCGAAGACGACACCAGGCCGAAGGCCATGCCGAGTGCACCGTCCACCAGCTGTGCGCCCAGCCCGATCAGGATGAACCACCAGAATTCGCTGCTCAGTTCCATGGCGTCATCCTGCGTGAGCGCGATTCAGCATCGGGTGAGGGCGCCTGCACGTGCAGCGCATGCCCATGCCTGCCAGCAGCGGGGCGCCAGGGCACCCGCTGCAGTGATCAGCGCGTGCCGTACAGCACGACCGTCTTGCCACGCGCATGCAGCAGGCCGTCGACCTGCAGTTTTTTCAGAACCCGGCCGGCCATCTCACGCGAGCAGCCGACCAGGCGGGCCAGCTCCTGTCGCGAGACACGCAGCTGGCTGCCCTGCGGATGGGTCATCGCTTCGGGCTCCTCGGCCAGGTCGTGCAGGGTGCGCACGATGCGGTCGGTCACGTCCAGGAACGCCAGGCGGCTGGCCTTGCGGCTGGTATCGAGCAGGCGCTTGGAGATCTGCTGGCCCAGCGCGTACAGCAGCCGCGGGGCATCACTGGAGAGCGGGCCCAGGAACAGCTGGTGCAGCCGCTCATAGCTGATCTCGGCCAGTTCGCAGGCCGTGCGGGTGCGCAGGATGACCTCGCGCCGGTCCGATTCCACGAACAGCCCCATCTCGCCCACGAACTCACCGGTGCCGAAGTAGCCGAGCACCAGCTCGCGCTCTTCATCCTCTTCAGCAATTATCGAGACCGAGCCGCTGATCACGTAGTACAGCGTGCCGGCCGGGTCGCCGGGACGGAACACATCGGTGCGCGCAGGGTAGCGGCGCCGGTGGCTGTGGGCGAGGAAGCGGTCGATGGTAGCGATGTCCAGAGCCAACGGACTTGTAGCAAGGCGCACGGTTGACACGATGGTGGCGCTCCCTCTGCGCATGAACGGATTCACTGGGTGGAGAGCAGCTTAGCGGAGCGCAAATGTTAAGAGCAAACAATTGGGCGTTCACGCCAACTCGTTCAGTCTCCCCCCCGGGGGCCAATTGCCTCATAATTGTTCCTTTCCCCTCTCTTACAGGATTGCCCGCCGTGGTCAAGCCGTTGCCTCGCCTGAGGTTGCAAGGTTTCAACAACCTCACCAAGGCGCTGAGCTTCAACATCTATGATGTGTGCTACGCCCGCACCGAAGAGGAGCGCCAGCGTTACATTGATTACATCGATGAAGAGTACAACGCCGACAGGCTGACTCAGATTCTCACGGACGTCGCCGAGATCATCGGTGCCAACATCCTCAACATCGCGCGCCAGGATTACGATCCGCAGGGTGCGTCGGTGACGATTCTGATCTCCGAAGAGCCGGTGATCGACAAGAAGCAGGCCGGCAAGGAGCTGATTTCCGACGCCGTGGTCGCGCACATGGACAAGTCGCACATCACGGTGCACACCTATCCGGAAACGCACCCGCAGGAAGGCATCGCCACCTTCCGCGCCGACATCGACGTGGCGACCTGTGGCGTCATTTCGCCGCTGAAGGCATTGAACTACCTGATCGAAAGTCTGGAATCGGACATCGTGATCATGGACTACCGCGTGCGTGGCTTCACGCGTGATGTAAAGGGCAAGAAGCATTACATCGATCACAAGATCAACTCGATCCAGAACTTCCTCGCCAAGAACATCAAGTCGCGCTACGAGATGTTCGACGTGAACGTCTATCAGGAAAACATTTTCCACACGAAGATGCACCTGAAGGACTTCGACCTGGATCAGTACCTGTTCGAAGAGAAGGCCAAGAACCTGTCCTTCAAGGAGCGCATGAAGATCGAGGCGCTGCTGCGTCGTGAGATCGAAGAGCTGTTCCACGGACGCAACCTGTCCGAATGACCTGACGGGTCCTGCGGGACCCACGACGGGGCTGGATGCCCGTTGCGTGGAACCTGGATCTGCGCAGATTCCAGTTCCACGCGCCAGTTGCACCCACGGCCCGGTGTGAAGACACCGGGCCGTTCTGTTTTTGTTCACGACGTTGAGGAGTAACCCCCATGGCCTGGATCTACCTGCTGCTGGCCGGCATTTTTGAAATTGGATTCGCCATCGGCATGAAGTATTCCGATGGGTTCAGCAAGCCGCTGCCGACGGCGGCGACGGTCGTTGCGGCATTGATCAGCCTGTACCTGATGAGTCAGGCCATGAAGGTGATTCCGGTCGGCACGGCTTACGCGATCTGGACCGGCATCGGGGCAATGGGCGTGGCGGTGCTGGGCATCTTCCTGTTCAACGACAGTGCCTCCCCGGCGCGGCTGGGGTGCGTGGCGCTCATCGTGGCCGGCGTGATCGGCCTGAAGCTGGTCTCGAGCCCCTGATTGACCGGCGCTGCGGCGCCGGCAGGCGACCCCGGGCTGATGGGTGAAAGGCAGTCGACCATGGGTCGACTCTACCCAAGGGCTGACGGGTGAAGGGCAGTCGACCATGGGTCGACTCTACCCAGGGCTGATGGGTGAAGGGCAGTCGACCATGGGTCGACGCTACCTAGGGGTCAGAGCCGGTAGGCGATCGTCTTCATCACCTTGGACGCCAGCGCCATCGCGCCCGGAATGGGAAACGGCAGGCGCCGCGCGCCGGCCTGTTCGGCGTGCTCGGCGTGCCGGGCCTCGTCTTCCTTCATCACCTTGATCACTTCACGGCTGCGCAGGTCCGTCGGCGGCAGCGTCTCCAGGTGCTCGTCGAGATGGGCTTCGACCTGGCGTTCGGTCTCCACCACGAAGCCCAGGTTCCAGCCGTCACCGCGCAGCCCGGCCAGCGTGCCGATGGCGTAGCTGCCGGCATACCAGACCGGGTTGAACAGGCTCGGACGGCTGTCCAGCTCGGCCAGGCGGGTCGCGCACCACGCCAGATGGTCGGTTTCCTCCTGGGCGGCCTCAAGCAGATGAGCGCGGGTCGCGGGATCCTGGGCAACCGCGGCCTGACCGAAGTACAGGCCCTGCGCGCAGACCTCGCCGACATGGTTGATGCGCATCAGGCCGGCAGCGTGCCGCCGTTCGCGGGCGCTCATGCCCGGTTCGGCTGCATCATCGGCCGGGTAGGGACGTTCTGCCGGCGGATTGCCGAACACCGTATCCAGCGCACGTTGTGCCTCGGTCAACAGGTGGTCCAGCGGGGTGGTCTGGCGGAGCGCGCTCATGCAGGGGGCCGGGGACGTCATGGGGACTCTGATTCTCGCCGCCCGCCGCGTCGCTGCCAACCCACGGCCGCAACCCGGCTTGCGCTGCCGTCCATAACTGGCTAAAATCCCGCCTCTTGTGTTTCACCTTCACAACGCGTGGCAGAGTTCCGGCCGTCCCGGCCGCAATGAGCCCGACCTACCTAGAGTTCTTCATGAGCACTTTCACCGCTAAGAACGAGACCGTCCAGCGCGACTGGTATCTCGTTGACGCCGAGGGCAAGACCCTGGGCCGTCTCGCCACTGAGCTGGCCCGCCGTCTGCGTGGCAAGCACAAGCCGGTCTACACCCCGCACGTCGATACCGGCGACTACCTGGTTGTCATCAATGCAGAAAAGATTGCCGTCACCGGCAAGAAGCTGCAGGACAAGATGTACCACCGTTTCACCGGTTACATCGGCAACCTGAAGACCGAATCCCTGGCCCAGGCGCTTGAGCGCCACCCGGAGCGCGTGATCGAGATCGCCGTGAAGGGCATGCTGCCGAAGGGTCCGCTGGGTCGCCAGATGTACCGCAAGCTCAAGGTCTACGCAGGCACTGAGCATCCGCACGCCGCACAGCAGCCGCAGGTTCTGGATATCTAATCATGGCTATCACTCAAAACTACGGCACTGGCCGCCGCAAGTCCTCCACCGCTCGCGTGTTCCTGCGCAAGGGTTCGGGCAAGATCACCGTCAATGGTCGTCCGCTGGACGAGTTCTTCGGTCGTGAGACCGCGCGCATGATCGTGCGCCAGCCGCTCGAGCTGACCAAGAACACCGAAAGCTTCGACATCCTGGTCACCGCCGCTGGCGGCGGCACCACCGGTCAGGCCGGTGCGATCCGCCTGGGCATCGCCCGCGCGCTGGTCGAGTACGACGAAACCCTGAAGTCCGAGCTGCGCAAGGCTGGCTTCATGACCCGTGACGCCCGTGAAGTCGAGCGTAAGAAGGTCGGCCTGCACAAGGCACGTCGCGCTACCCAGTTCTCCAAGCGCTGAACTGCCGCGCCTGGCGTGGGGTCTTTCGAGGCCCCGCTGGGAGAAAACCAGAAACCCGGCTTCGGCCGGGTTTTTGTTTGCGCGGGATATCTGTTCTTTGCGTTTGAGAATATGTCGAGCAAGCTCGACAGTACCCGGGTCCCTGCCGGTGAGGAGCCCCCTTGTTGTTCAAGGGGGCGCGCCAACGGCGCGGGGATAAGGTGGAATCCGCGACCAAACAAAAAGAAAAAGGCCTGATCTTTCGATCAGGCCTTTTTCTTTTTGTTTGGCTGCCCCGGATGGATTCGAACCACCGAATGCCTGAGTCAGAGTCAGGTGCCTTACCGCTTGGCGACGGGGCAATGTCGCAGATCGCAATTATCGCACGCTTGCTGCGTGGACACCATGGTGGCTATGGGTGGACTCGAACCACCGACCCCAGCATTATGAGTGCTGTGCTCTAACCGGCTGAGCTACATAGCCTTGTGCGAGCCGGCTATTCTGCGCATGTGCGGGATCCATGTCAATACTTTTGTGTGCTGCTTGTGGGCCGACAGAGGGCATGGGATAGTCCCTGTCAGTAGATTTCTAGGAGTCCGCATCGTGATCGATCCGGACGGCTATCGACCGAACGTCGGCATCGTATTGATGCGCCAGGACGGTCAGGTGTTCTGGGCACGTCGTGTGCGCCGGGATGGCTGGCAGTTCCCACAGGGCGGCATGAATACCGATGAGACGCCCGTCGAGGCCATGTATCGTGAACTGCAGGAAGAGACCGGCCTGCTGCCCGAGCACGTTGAAGTGCTCGGTGCTACCCCCGGTTGGCTGCGTTACAAGCTCCCTGCGCGGGCGATCCGCCGCAACGAGCGCCAGGTGTGCATCGGCCAGAAGCAGGTCTGGTTCCTGCTGCGCCTCACCGGCGACGAGTCCCATGTGCAGCTCGACCAGACCGAGACGCCGGAGTTCGACAACTGGCGCTGGGTGGACTTCTGGTACCCGGTGGAGCACGTGGTGATGTTCAAGCGGGGCGTGTACGCGCGCGCGCTGCGGCATCTGGCCCCGATGGCACGCGGGGTGGCCGGGGCGGGTGTCACGCAGATGCCCAAGGGCGCGCAGGAGGCATGGATGCCTGGTCACGTGGCGGGCCATGACCGGCCGCGAAAACGCGCGACGCATCGGGGCTATTGGCCGCGCAAGGTACAGGGTGATCCGACCTGATCCACGGATGCGGCTGAACCCGAACGAGAATGCTTCAGGGTTCTGATTGACAACCATTCTCGTTTCAGTTGCAATGACGGCAGGCCAGATTGGCCTGTCAGCCAGGGCATGCCACCGTGTACGTCTGCATCTGCAATGGAGTCACCGACCACCAGATCCGGGAAGCCGCGATCAACGGCTGCCTGACCGTGGCCGAGCTGACGATGCGGACCGGCTGCGGTGCCACGTGTGGCTCCTGCCTGGACATGGCCGGCGACCTGCTTGCCAAGGCAGCCGCCACCCACCCGCTGCCGTTGCCCGTGCTCGGGCTGCAGGCGGCCTGAGCCGCTGCGCATCCGCGCGCGCGACTGATCACGATTCGCGTTCCTTCATTACCGGCCCAAAGCCGCTACAGTGCCTGCGGTTTCAGCGTGCAGGAGCACCCCCATGAAAGGCGACGCCAAGGTCATCCAGTACCTCAACAAGGTGCTCTACAACGAGTTGACCGCGATCAACCAGTATTTCCTGCATGCCAAGATGCTCAAGAACTGGGGCATCAAGGAACTGGCCGAGCACGAGTACAAGGAGTCGATCGAAGAGATGAAGCATGCCGACATGCTCTCTGATCGCATCCTGTTCCTTGAAGGCCTGCCGAATTTCCAGGCGTTGGGCAAACTGCGGATCGGGGAGAATCCTTCGGAAATCCTGCAGTGCGATCTGGCGCTGGAAAGCGAAGGCGTGGTGGTACTGCGTGAGGCCGTGGCGTATGCCGACTCGGTAGGCGACTACGTCAGCAGGCAGTTGTTCACCCGCATCCTGGATGCTGAAGAAGAGCACATCGACTGGCTGGAAACCCAGCTGGAACTGATCGCGCGCATTGGCGAGCCGAAGTACCTGCTGAGCAAGCTGGAAGGCTGAGCCGCGTTGCTGCGTGCCTGGCCGGCCCTGTTGCCGGCTGGCGCCGGCACTACGGAGAGGGGCGCCAGCCAGCCAGCGCCATGCGGGCGCGGGCGAACTCGGTAACGACCCGTGCGGCGGCCACCGTCGGCCTTTCCAGCGTCCCGTTGCGGGCTTCAAGCTCGATCCGCCGCGCCGCGGCCGACAGCGCGGAGGCGCCCACGTTCGCGCTGGATGACTTCAGGCTGTGCGCCAGCCCGCGCAGCCGCTGCTGGTCGTCCGCGCTTGCCGCGTCCTGGAGCTGCTGCACGACACCCGGCGTATCGTGCAGGAAGGCGTCGATGATGGCCTGCGTGCTTGCACCGATGACGCCATGCAGTTCGTCCAGTACGCTGGCATCCAGTACGGGTTGAGGCCCCTCGTCGCCCGCTTCGGCAGGCGGGCCCTCACGCAGGATGTCCGCGGCGCCCGGCGTCACGTCGGTGGCACCGTGGGACCAGCGCAGCAGCATGGCGCGCAGCGTCGCCAGCTCGACCGGTTTGGACAGGTAGTCATCCATGCCGGCCTGCAGGCAGCGTTCGCGATCGCCGGCCATGGCATTGGCGGTCATGGCGATGATCGGCAACCGCGCCGCCCGTTGCTCCGCTTCATGCGCGCGCCATTGTCGGGTGGCGGCGTAGCCGTCCAGTACCGGCATCTGGCAATCCATCAAGACCACGTCGATGCCGCCTGCATGCAGCTCGCGCAGGGCCTGCTCGCCGTCGTGGGCGGTACGTACCGCACAGCCCATCACTTCCAGCACGCGCTGCGCCACCATCAGGTTGACCATGTTGTCTTCGACCAGCAGCACGCGCAGATCCAGCGCCTCCGGCGCGGCGGGCGCGGCGGGGGCGAGCCGGACATCGCCCAGCAGCGCATCCGGACGCGCCGACGGCGTCTCGGTCGGCACCAGCACTGCATGAAGCGACGCATCGACTGCCAGTTCGTCCACCCAGTGCTGGCCGTCGCGCGGCGGCGCGTTGCCCATGTGCAGCCACAGCACCTGCGGCGCTTCGAGCCCGCGCTCAGCGAGTGCGCGCTGCACCGAGGCATCGCCGTTGCGCAGCAGGCGTCCATCGATGACCAGCCACGACAGCGAGCGTGAGGGAGTACGTACCGCCTCCAGCGCGACCGCCAGGGTGTGGTCGATCCGGACCTGCAGCCCGTGCTGGGCGCCGACGCGCTGTACGCGTTGCTGCACGATGGGGTCGTCACTGAGCAGCAGCAGGGTGCCCAGTTCGGGTCCATGTCCGTTTCGGGTATCACCCAAGGCCTTGAGCAGCGGGATTTCGAACCAGAACGAGGCGCCCTGGGCGGGCCGTGAGTCCACGCCGATCCGACCCTGCATCAGCTCGACGATGCGACGGCAGATCGCAAGCCCCAGGCCGGTGCCGCCGTACACGCGCGTCGTGGAGGCGTCGGCCTGGCTGAAGGACTGGAACAGGCGCGACTGCTGTTCCGGCGCGATACCGATGCCGGTATCCACCACCTCGAAACGCAGCTCATGGCGGAACGGCGTTTCACCCAGCCGCCTGACCTTCAGCGTGACCTGGCCCCGGGCGGTGAACTTGATCGCATTGGATACCAGGTTGCCGAGCACCTGGCGCAGGCGCACCGGATCACCGCGTACCGAAAGGCGTACCGCCGGATCCAGCTCCAGCAGGATGCGCAGGCCTTTCGCCTCGGCTGCGCGCTGCATCAGCTGGACCACGCCTTCCAGCAGTTCGCGCAGGTTGAAGGTGGTGGTTTCCAGCACCAGTGCATTCGCTTCCAGGCGCGAGTGGTCGAGGATATCGTCGACGATGCGCAGCAGCTGCTGGGAACTGCCTGCCGCCGTGGCGAGCATCTGCCGCTGCGCCGGTTCCAGGTTGCCGCGCCCGATCAGGTCCAGCATCGGGATGATGCCGTTGAGCGGCGTGCGGATCTCGTGGCTCATCGTGGCCAGGAACTCGCCCTTGGCCAGCACGGCGGCTTCGGCGGCCTGCTTGGCGAGCACCAGTTGTTGTTCGAGCTGTCCCTGCTGCTCGTGCAGGCGGTGCAGGCGCGCGATGTCGTCGCGCAGGTGTTGCAGCTCGCGCTCATGCCGGGCGCGGTCATCGGCAAGCGTCCCCGGTCCGCGCAGCAGCCAGAGGCCGCTGGCGACCAGCCCGGCGACCAGGGCCAGCCAGCCCCAGGGCCCGTTCCAGCGCAGCAGCACGGCGCCACTGCTGGCCAGCGAGATGGCCAGCGCGACCAGTCCCGCCGCATGGAGTCCTCTTCCCCGTCCGTGGGTCACCGGGTCACAACACCGCGTTGAGGAAGTCGAAGTCCAGGTCGCTGCCGGCCGACTGCACCATGTTGCCCTGGATGAAATCGACCCCGCCCACCCACATCGCCGCAGCGGCCTGCGGATCCTCGATCTGCTGGCCGATGACCTGCAGGTTGGCGCGGTGGGCGACATCGATGGCGGCGCGCATTTCGTCACGCGTCTGAGGGTTGGCATGGCTGTTGGAGAAGCGGCCGGCCATGCGGACGAACGACAGCGGCAGCTGGGTCAACAGCGCATTGGCTTCAGGCCCCGGCTCGAACTGGCTCAGGCAGAAACGCACGCCCAGCGCGCTGGCCCGGCCGCAGAACTGCTGGAGGGTCACTGCGTGGATCAACGCGTCGGGCAGGCGCACGTCGATCACCAGCGCGCTGCCGTCAAGGCGGCGCTGCTGCAGGGTCTCCGTCAGCCAGTCGGCAAACGCATCGCGTGCCAGTGTCCGCAGCGACTGCGATACGAACAGGTGCAGCGACGGCGTGGCATGGCGGTAGTGATCGAGCAGGCCGAGGGCATGGTCGATCACCTGCTGGTCCAGGTCGGCAATGCGGCCGGCGGCTTCGGCGGCCGGGATGACCTGTCCGGCGGTCAGCACGCTGCCGTCGGCCTGGCGCAGGCGCAGCAGGACCTGGTATTGCGCATTGCCGCCGCCCGCTACGGCGACGATGGGCTGGTAGGCCAGTTCAAGCTGGCCCTCCAGCATCGCCAGGTGCTCGTCACTGCGGGTCTCCTCGTGGGGCACGAACCCGGCCACGCCCGCGCTCAGCAGGCGGGCCTGGAGGGTGGTGCGCTCGATGGCTTCCAGCGCGCTGCCGACATCGTCGAAGCCCGGCGACAGCGGCGCGAAACCGATGACGCCACGCAGGTGCACCGATTCGTCATCGCGGATCACGAACGCCCGCGCGGACAGCTGTTCGCGCAGCGACTGCGCGGTGGTGACCAGCTGCTCCTCGTCGATGCCGCGCGCCAGGGCAAGGAAACTGTTGTCGTTCAACCGGGCCAGCAGGTAGGGCTGGGCGGCCTCGGCCAGTCGTTGACCGGCCTGCACCATCAGCCGTTCGAAGGCGGCGTAACCGTAGCGTTCGCGCAGGCCCAGCGCGCTGGCGATTTCAATGAAGAACAGCCCGCCGCGGTCGCGGTGCGCCAGCGCGGCCGACAACTGCTGCAGCAGGTGATGACGGGTCGGCAGTCCGGTCTCCGGGTTGCTGAGGAGCGGACCGCCGCGCTCACCGGACTGTGCCGCCGCCTGTGCGCGGGCGCGGCGGATGCGGTTGGATACGGCGGCGATCAGGTGGCGGGGACGGATCGGCTTGCTGAGGTAATCGTCGGCGCCGCTGTCGAGCACCTCGAACTGGCGCTCGGGATCCGGATCGCCGCTGAGGAAGACGATCGGCAGCATCTGCATGCCGGGCAGCTGGCGGATCATGGCGGTCAGCCGCATGCCGTCCAGGCCGGGCAGGTGCAGGTCCATCAGGATCAGGTCGGGGGCGTGCTCCTTCAGCGCCGGTTGCACGCTTTCCGCATCGCCTACCACCACCGCTTCCATGCCGGCGCCGTGCAGCACGCTCTGCGCGAACAGCGCCTGGGCGCGATCGTCTTCCACGACCAGCACGCGGTAGGGCGCATCGCTTGGGAACATCCCGTCCGGCAGCCCGTGCCCGGCATCGGGCAGGGCATCCGGCGTCGCCGGCCCGGCGACGGGCAGTGCCACCACGTTGTCATCGGCGGAAGGCACCGGCGGCGGCGTGGCCGGGGCCGACGAAGAGGCGCTGGCCCAGCGCTGCCAATGATCGGCAGGCGGTGTTTCAGCACGCGCGTTGCGTGGCGGGTGGATATCGTTCACGGAGTCGCCGGCAGGGGGAATGAAGGGATTATGCGACAGGCCCCGTTCGCGGTGTGTCGCGGGCGCCGCCGGCGAGCCAGCGCACGCCCCGCCACAGGGCACGCCACACCCACCACACGGCCAGGGCGCCGAGCAGGCTGCAGGCGAGCACGACGATCAGGGCGAGCCAGGGATGGGCGAGCGCCAGCGCGAGTCCACCCACCACCACGGTATCTTCGGCCGCCGAGGCGACCCAGTTGCTGGCCGGTTCCGGTGAGGTGTTGAGCAGTGCGCGGGTGCCCGCTTTCAGCCCGTGGCTGGCCAGCGCGACGCCGGCTCCGGCCAGCAGGGTGCCGGTGCCCAGGTCCCCGTCGGGTGACAGCGTCGCTGCGGCCAGGAAGGCGCCTGCCGGTACCCGCGCCAGGGTCTGCAGCAGATCCCACGCGGAGTCCACGCCGGGAATCTTGTCGGCGAAGAACTCGGCCACGGCCAGCACGGCGGAGGTGCCCAGCACCCAGGCCGATTCAGTGGCCTGCAGGGCCGGCGGCAGGTCGACCCAGCCGAGCAGCCCGGCCAGGCCGACGCCGAACACGGTCAGGTAGACGCGGATACCGGCCAGCCAGGCCAACAGAATGCCGATCACGAACAGGTGGGCATCGGTCATGGGCAGGATCTCCAACGTGCGGAGCCTGCACTATCGGGCAAGCGTGGGCCCGATGCCAATCACGCACGGGGCCTCAAGCGGCGCGGCCGGCACCGTCTGACGCCGCGGGAAAGCGCCACCGGGCATGGCCCGGTGCTGCCGCAGGCCCGGTGACGTTCCGCACCTGCTGGCTGGGCCGGCGCCTAGGTGTCTCCGCCACCCCGGGGGGTTCAGCGGTTCGCTTACAATGATGCCCATTGATTCGCCAAGGCCGGGTCCGCATTGCGACCCGATGCCCGGAGACCCGCCATGAACAACCGCCCGCCGTCCCGCGTCCAGATCCGAATGCCCGGGCAGCCGCCCGGACCGCAACGGCCGCGCCGTACGTGGATTTTTGGCGTCATCGGCACGGTGGCGCTGCTGCTTGCCGGCCTGCTGGGGTACTGGCTCGGCCGTCCCGGCGGTGATGCCGGCGATACCCTCCAGGGCGCCCGGCAACGGGTCGAAACCCTGCAGCAGGAACTGGTGGAACTGCGCCAGAAACAGGCCACGCTGGAAGCCTCCGACCGCATCAGCCGTGCGGCCAACAATGAGGTGCAGGCCTCGCTGGCCGAACGTGATGAAGAGATTGCCGGGCTGCGTGCCGACGTGGCGTTCTACGAGCGCCTGGTCGGTGCGACCAGCCAGCGCAAGGGCTTGAACACGCATTCCATCGAATTCCGACCCGAAGCAGCGGGGACCTGGCAGTACGCGGTGGTCCTCACCCAGAACCTCAACCGCGGGGCGATCAGCCAGGGGCAGATGCGCTTCACCGTGGAGGGGGTCAGGAATGGTCGCCTGGCGACGGTCAGCTGGGACGAACTGCACCAGCGAAGCAAAGTCCCGGGCCAGGACTATTCGTTCCGGTATTTCCAGCAGTTGAGCGGCAGCGTGATCCTGCCGGCGGACTTCACCCCGCAGCGTGTAAAGGTCACACTTGGGAGTGGAACGGGGGGTTCCACGCAGGTATTTGACTGGAAACAGGCCGGTGCAGCGCCGGCCGCGAACGGGGAGTAGGCAGATGTTTGGAAGCAGCAAGTCCAGCCGTGACGGGCAATTGGTGGTCGATGCGTTGATCGGCAGCCAGGTCGTGATCCGCGGCGATGTGGAATTCAGTGGTGGCCTTTATGTGGAAGGCCGCATCCATGGCAAGGTGATCGCGCAGGAAGGTGCCAGCACCGCCACCATCACCTTGTCGGACAATGGCGTGGTCGAGGGCGAGATCCGTGCCCAGGTCGTGGTCATCAGCGGCCGGATGGACGGCGATGTGCACGCCAGCGAGCGCGTCGAACTGACGCCCAGTGCCCGCGTCAATGGCAACGTCCATTACCAGGTGGTCGAAATGGCCGCAGGTGCCCAGCTGAACGGCCGGCTGATCCACGCCAGCAGTCCGGTTGCCGCGCTGCCGGCCCCGGAGAAGGAAGCCGAGACTGCAGGGGAGAGCAAGGGCGACACCGCGGCACGCCGCAAGCTGTCCCAGGCGATGGCTTGAAAGCCGGTGCCGGCGGCCCCATGCTGAAGGCATGAGCACGCTGATTTCTTTACCCGGTACCGCTGCTGCGGCGCCGGGCTATCAATCCCTCGACCGTCCGCTGAACTTCACCGAGTCGGCGGCGGCGAAGGTCCGCGAACTGATCCAGGACGAAGGCAACGACGGCCTGGCACTGCGCGTCTATATCGAGGGCGGCGGCTGCTCGGGGTTCCAGTACGGGTTCGAGTTCGATGAGAACCGGGCAGAGGACGACCTCGCCGTGCAGACCAATGGGGTCACCCTGCTGGTGGATCCGTTGAGCCTGCAGTATCTGATGGGGGCCGAGGTGGACTACACCGAAAGCCTGACCGGGGCGCAGTTCGTGATCCGCAACCCCAACGCCAAGACCACCTGCGGCTGCGGCAGCAGTTTCAGCATGTAACCGGCCCCGGCCGCGTGAGCACGCGGTCGAAGGCTTGCCAGCGACCGCAGGGGCGGGCAGGCTTGCCGCATGTCTAACCTTCTTCCGCCGCTGTCCGGCTTTTCCTTCGTTGGCGAGCCGCTTGAGCGCGCCGACACCCTGCGCTCCGACACAGCCGCCCTCGCACGGTTGTGGCCTGATGCCCGCCTGCTGGTCCTTGACCGGGACGGCACCGCCTTCACCGACGTCGATGGCCAGCCGCTGCCCCTGACCGGCAGTGCCCTGGGCGGAGGTCCCGGCACGGCAGTCTTCCTTGGGCTGCGCGGAGACCAGGCCTGGTTCTCGGTCGAAGCCGCCGCCGTGTCGGTAGACGCGCCGGGGCGGATGGACCTGCGACAGGCCGCGTTGGACTGGCCGGTCGCCGACGCGACGACCTTCAGCTATGCGCGCGGCATGTCCTACTGGCATTCGCGTAACCGTTTCTGTGGCGTCTGCGGGGGCGAGGTGCGCTTCGAGCGGGGGGGCTTCGTCGGTCGCTGCCAGCAATGCGCGGTCGAGCATTACCCGCGCGTGGATCCGGCGATCATCGTCGCCGTGCACAACAGGGGACGGCTGCTGCTGGGGCGCCAGGCCAGCTGGGCCCCCCGCCGCTACTCGGTGCTGGCCGGGTTCGTCGAGCCCGGTGAGTCCCTTGAACAGACCGTGGTCCGCGAGGTGTACGAAGAAGCCAAGGTGCGCGTGCGCGCCTGCCAGTACCTCGGCACCCAGCCCTGGCCGTTCCCTGGCGGACTGATGGTCGGTTTCAGCGCGCAGGCCGAGGACGGCGAGCCGGAAGTCGACGGCGAGCTGGAAGACGCGCGCTGGTTCACCGCCGAGGAGGTCGGCGCAGCGATCGCGCGTGACCTGCACGATGATGGCCAGGGTATCCGCCTGTCCCCGCCGATTTCCATCTCGCGCAGCCTGATCGAGCACTGGTACCGGCAGCAGCCCGGGAGCGCCTGATGTTCACCACCCTGATCGCGGTGCTGGTGGCGCTGGCGCTGGGCCATGTCGCGCCCCATGCCGCGGTGCTGCTGCGCCGCTTCGACGGCTTCCGCCACTGGCTGGGCTGGCTGGAAGCGCATGCGGGTGCTTCGGCGCGTGGTGCGCCGGGCGTCGCATTGGCTGTGCTGCCTGCCGTGCTGCTGACGGGGTTGCTGGCCTGGGCGCTGCACGGGGTGCTGTATGGCCTGCCGTCATTGCTGCTGGGCGTGGTGGTGATGGCAGGGTGCTGGGGACCGCGCGACCTTGACCGTGATGTCGAGGCGGTCATCGATGCCGACGAACCCGCGCTGCGGCAGGCGGCCCTGCAGCGGCTGCAGGCGGCCGGCGGCAGCCTGCGCGACGACCTGCCTTCATTGGTGGATGCAACGGTGTACAACGCGCTTCGACGCTGGTTCGGCGTGCTGTTGTGGTTCCTGCTGCTGGGGCCTGCGGGTGCGCTGGGCTACCGGCTGCTGGCCTTGATGGCGGTCAGCCCCATGCGTGCGCAGGTAGCGCCGGAAACCCAGCTGTGGGCGCAGCGCCTGCTCGGCTGGCTCGAATGGCCGGTAGCGCAGTTGATGGCCGTTTCCCTGGCCCTGGTGGGCAACTTCGACACGGCATGGAAGGCCTGGCGGATGGCGCATGGCGAACGCTGGCGGCAGGACATCGGGTTCCTCGGAGCCGTCGCACGCGCCAGCGTCAACGCTGAACTGCGCGAAGAGGCCCACGATTACACCGCGACGGGGCTGCTGCCGGTGTGGCAGCGCCTGCCGGAGCTGCGCGATGCGATGAGCCTGGTCTGGCGCATGCTGCTGCTGTGGTTGTCGGTGCTGGCACTGCTGGTGATCGCCGGCTGGGTGACCTGACCGACGCGCCAGCAGTCGCGCCGACCCGGTTCAACGGCGATCGACGGACATCGGTCGCGTCCACCCATGTTCAATGGCGCTCGGCGGATGTCGGTAGAGTCGACCCATGGTCGACTGTCCCGGCGGTCGACTGCTCCCGGCTTCATCCGACCGACGTCGGCGCTACCGCCGGCAGAAACAGCCCCCGCTCACCCTCCAGGCGCCAGCATCGCAAACGGCGCCCACGGCAGATTGCGCAGCACGGCATAGCCGATCAGCACCACCAGCCAGAACACCGGGTGCGCCAGCACCCGCATCAGCGGATCCAGTGCGCGCGGCCGGATGCCGGCGCCGTTGAGCAGCATCAACAGCAGGAAGGGCAGGCTGATCACCAGCAGCGGATTCATCGCCATCGCACCGTGCAGGTCGAAATGCACCAGGGAATGAAGGCACCGGGTGCTGCCGCAGCCAGGGCAGTACAGCCCGGTCAGTGCGTACAACGGGCAGGACGGGAGTGGATTGCCGTCGGCATAGGGATTGACGTTGCGCAGCACCAGCGTGGCGCCAGCGCCCAGCGCGGCCACGGTCGCCAGCGGAAGCCAGCGGTGCAGTGCAGGGGGAAGCAGGGGACGGCTCATGGGAGAAACCGGGATCCGGCGGTGCCGGATCCCGTCGCGACTCAGTAGCCGCTGCTGCTCATCGCGCCCATGCCGCCCAGGGCGACGACGAAGATGGCGTACAGCACGCCCACGACGATGCCGGCGATGGCTGCCCACATGGCGAACTTCTTCGCCTTGTCGGACGCTTCGCGCGCACCGGCGATGTCGCCGGCAGCGACCTTGCCGTTGACCTGGGCAGCAAAGACGATGGAGACGATGCCCAGCGGCAGGCAGCAGAACAGGGTGCTCAGGATCGCCCAGACCAGGTGGTTGGGGATCTGCGGGGTGGTGGCATTCATGGTGATAGCTCCTTGCGGGTGGTGGTGGTGGGTGGTGACTCAGTTACCGGAGAGAGCGCCCAGCGCGGCAAGGCCGCCGAACAACCCGAACCACAGCAGCAACAGGACCGGCAGGGCTGCCGCCGAAGCGACCGCCCACCACCCCGCCTTGCGCGACGATTCATACGCACCCACCAGGTCGCCGGCAGCGCGGCGTCCATCAACCTGGGCGGCATAGACGATCGACACCACACCCAACGGTAGGCAGCAGAACAGCGTCGACAGAATCGCCCAGACCAGATGGTTGGGGATGTAGACCGACGAAGTGCCCAGCGGTGGTGGATGATTCAAGTGCGAGACTCCATTCCTTGGTGGCCGGCGATTCAACGGCGCGCCGGTGCGCCCCCCGTGGCTGCGTAATCTACAGCAACACGCGTCACCTGTATGCGTTTCCGGCACGTTTTATGGAAGCGCTTACATGCCCGCCGGTAGTGACGGCCGCTGGCCGTCATGCTCCGGGTCGACATCGGCTTCTTCCCCGCGCCCCAGGGCTCAGGCGTTATCGCCACGCAGTCCGCGTACCTGTGCTTCCAGCTGGGGAGCAGACGTCGTCGCCCCATCCACCGCAGGCGCGGCGACCACCTCGACGGTGGCGCGGAAACGCCGGGGTACCCGCATCCGCCCCAGCCGCGTGTCGCGCCGGCTCCACATGCTGCTCCACATGCCGCGCAGTGCCATCGGCACCACCGGCACCGGGCGGCGCGCCAGGATCTTCTCGACACCGCTCTTGAAGGGCCCCATCTGCCCATCGCGGGTCAGTGCGCCTTCCGGGAAAATGCAGACCAGCTCGCCGTCGGCCAGCGCCCCATCGATCTCGTCGAAGGCACGCAGCATCAACGCGCGGTCCTCTTTCGCGCCGGCGATCGGAATGGTCTTGGCGGTGCGGAAGATCCAGCTCATCACCGGAATGTTGAAGATCCGGTAGTACATGACGAAGCGCACAGGCCGCGGGATGCTGGCCGACAGGATCAGCGCATCCAGGTAGCTGACATGGTTGCAGACGAGCAGCGCCGCGCCTTCATCCGGCACGTTGGCCTCGATCCCGCGTGGCCGCAGCCGGTACAGCGTGCGCACCATCAGCCAGCTGAGGAAGCGCATCAGGAATTCGGGGACGATGGTGAAGATGTAGATCGCCACCAGGGCGTTGGCGATGGCCAGGCCGAGGAACAGCTGCGGGATCGTCACGCCCGCCGCGTGCGCGGCCAGGCCGACGCCGGCGGCGGCCACGATGAAGCCGGAGTTCTGTATGTTCAGTGCGGCGAAGACGCGGGACATCTCGGCCTTCGGCGTGCGGTTCTGGATCAGGGCGAACAGGGGCACCACGAAGAAACCGGTGAACAGGCCGATGCCCAGCAGGTCGACGATGATCCGGGTGCTGCCCACCTGCTGCACGAAGGCCATCACGGACAGCCCTTTCATGGTGGCTTCGCCGGCCCGGGCAAAGTACAGGTCGAGCAGGAACGCGGTCATGCCGAACGCGCCCAGCGGCACCAGGCCGATCTCCACCGTGCGGCCGGAGAGCTTTTCGCAGAGCAGCGAGCCGACACCGGTGCCGATGGAGAACAATGCAAGGGCAAAGATGTAGAGCTTCGGGTCACCGCCCAGGTTGGCGATGGCGTAGGTCGGCAGCTGGGATGTCAGCACGGTGCCGACGAACCAGAACCAGGACACGCCGAGGATCGCATTGCGCACTGCTTTCTGCTTCTTCGCCATGCGCAGCACGGCCAGCGACTCCGGCAGCGGATTCCAGTTGATCTTCAGGTCCGGTGCGCCGGCATCCACCTTCGGAATCATGCGTGCGCAGACATTGCCCAGCACGGCCAGCGCGATCACGGCGGTGGCGGCGACGATCGGGCCCTGGCTGCCGGCCAGGGTGAAGATCAGGCCGCCCACGATCATGCCGGTCAGGATGGACATCGAGGTGCCCATCTCCACCAGCCCGTTGCCGCCGGTGAGCTCCTCGGGCTTCAGGACCGACGGCAGCACGGAATACTTGACCGGGCCAAACAGGGTGGACTGCAGGCCAGTGCAGAACAGCGCGACCAGCAGCAGCGGCATGTTCTGGGTGAGGAAGCCGGCTGCAGCCAGCGTCATGATCACGATCTCCATGGTCGTGGTGATGACGATCAGCCGGGATTTCTCAAGCTTGTCGGCGACCTGGCCGGCCAACGCCGAGAACAGGAAGTAGGGCAGGATGAAAATGGCCGGTGCCAGTGTGGTGTACAGCGTGCGCTGCTCGTCGGACACGCCGAGGAAGAACAGCAGGCCGATGATCGCCTGGCGGTACACGTTGTCATTGAATGCGCCGAGCGACTGCACGATGAAGAATGGCAGGAACCGACGTTGGCGGAGCAGGGCGAACTGGCTGTGGCCTGGCATGGAAACTCCCTTCGGACGGCGAAGCCTAGCATCCGGGGATGTGAGAGTGATTGCCTGCGGCAGGCCTCAGGCAAGGTCACGTTCAACGTCAAGGGCAACGTCAACAGCTGCAGCGCTGTCTGTTGGCGGGGCGGGACCTGCGCGTGCCCCGCATGGCTTCCCCGCCGGGCCCAACCCTCATCTGCAGTCAAGGAAGCAGCTACCCGCGAGGGGTCTCACCCGTTCGTCGTCCGTTCGCGAACCGGCATCTGCACCGGCAGCTGCACTGCATCGCGTGCGGCTGCGCGCAGCTTCGGCAGCAATCGCAGTGCCAGCGCGACCTGGGTGCGTATGAACTGCAGTTTCGGCGGCATCGCATCCTCGAACTGCTCCAGCTCGGCGGCCATGCTCCGGTCAGCATCACTGTCGCCCTCGTTGATCGGCAGGCGATCGGCCAACGCCACCGCCAGGTCCTTCAGTGACTGCTGCACGCGTTCACCCGCCGACAGCGCGAGCGGATCCTGGGCGAAGCTGTCGACCTGGTCGCGATGCGCACCGAGCGCCGACAGATGGCCCAGCAAGGTGTTGGACAAGGCCAGGAATCGGAAGCTGGCATCCAGGTTCCGCCGCACATGGCCGGGCTCGCGCAGCATGTTCGACAGCGCGGCAGACAGCGCCGCGTCGGCGTTGTGCATGTCGCGGCGGGCGATGCGGTAGGCCAGGTCATCGCGCATGCCGCTGCGGTACTGGCCGAGCACCGACTCCAGGTAGCGCGCTGCGCTGTCGAGCACCCGCGCCAGCACCTTGTTGAGCTGGCGACCCTGCCAGTCGGGCAGGATCAGGAAGGCCGCGGCTGCGGCGATCGCGCAGCCCAGGATGGTATCCACCATGCGCGGGACGATCAGCAGGAAGCCATCGCCGATCAGGTTGAAGCAGGTCAGCGCCATCACGGTGATGGCGCCGGAGGCGATCAGGTAGCGGTCGGTGCGCGTGAAGAAGAACAGAAGGGCTGACAGCAGCGCGATCAGCAGCTGGGCATGCAGGTCCTGGAACAACTGCAGCAGCGCCCAGGTGAGTACCAGTCCACACAACGTGCCGGCAATGCGCTGGGCGAGGCGCTGGCGGGTGGCGCCGAAGTTCGGACGGCAGACGAAGACGATGGTCAGCAGTACCCAGGAGCCGTTCTGGAAGTTGAACAGCGAGATCGCGGCGAACCCCACGATCAACGCGATCGCCATCCGCAGGCCGTGGCGGAACAACACCGAGCCCGGCGTCAGCTGCTGGCGCAGCCGCGTGGCCATTTCGCGCAGCGTATGCGGATTGTTGTCGCGCAGGCGGGTGTCGACGTTGTCCAGCGTGGCATCGGAGTTGCCGGCATCGCTCAGGCGACGGCCGATGCTCTGCAGGTTGTGCACCAGCAGGTCAAGCGACGCCAGCAAACGCCGCCATTGGGGATGGTCCTGGCTGCGCAGGTAGGAAACCGAATCGACCAGGTCACGCGTGGCCTGCTGGGTGCTGTCGCCGTACACGAACGGGCGGCGCACCCGGATCGCTTCGCCCAGGCGGGCACAGGCCTGACCCTGCAGGTCCAGCAGGCGCTGGCAGCGGTACAGCACGTCGCTGTGGAAGAACGCATCCACCAGCGCGCCGTACGGATAATGCGACGAGCTGGCGCGCTCGTGGAAGTCCTGTGCGGTGTAGTACAGGCGCAGGTAAAGACCGGAGTTGACCGCAGGACGCCCGGAGCGTCCGAAGCGCGCCAGGATCGCGGTCTTGGCGATGTTCAGCGCTTCGACCACGCGCCGGTTCTGTTCGGCCAGGGCCAGCTGGCGCCGCTGCAGGTCCGCTTCGCGGACCGGTTCGAACAGTTCCGCCTTCAACTGCAGGTAGCGACCCAGCTCGACGTAGAGCCGCGCCACGCGCTCGCGCACAGGACGGTTGGCGAACAGCGCCGCCCACAGGATCGACAGCAGTCCGTACCAGGTGGCGCCGGCCAGCAGATGGCTGACCGCACCGACCGACGCACGCCAGTCGTCGGCCCCGTGCTGTTCCAGGCCGATCATGGTGTAGATCGCAAGGGTGACGGTCGCTTGGGCGATGGACGCGTAGCGTTCGCCCAGTCCGCCCAGCAGGGTGAGTGAGAACGTCGCCAGCGCCAGCACCGTGATGAACAGCCACGGCAGCGGGAACAGCCAGACCACCGCCGCTGCGGCGACGATGAAGCACGCCAGCGAAAGCAGCACGGCCTTGGTCCGGCCCCAGGCGTTGTCGTCGGTCTCGGCGATGGCGCTGGCGATGATCCCCAGGAACACGCCGGGCAGGGCGGTCAGTGCTTCCAAATGCCAGCACACGCCCATTGCGGCGGTAAGCGCAATGAACACCCGCAGGCCATAGCTGGCCTTCTCGTGTGCCCACAGGCGGCTCAGGCGGGATTCTCGTGCAGGCATGCGGACTCGGCGGGACAACCACGTCCATTGTGCCACGCCGCAAAAAAGGGGACGGAGGGGATTAAGTCGTATCTGGCTCGTATGGCAGGCCATCTGCGACTTAATCCCCTCCGTCCCCTTTTTTCATATGGCAGGCCATCTGCGACTTAATCCCCTCCGTCCCCATTTTTCAGATGCGTTTGAGGAGGCGCTTTTCACGGCGGCGGTCGCGCCAGCGGCGTCGGTGGTCGGCCAGGCACGAGAAGATCACATACAGTGCCGGGGTGCTGAGCAGGGTCAGGCTCTGGGAGAACAGCAGGCCGCCGATCATCGCGATGCCCAGCGGGCGACGCAGCTCCGAGCCTTCGCCGATGCCGATCGCCAGCGGGACGGCGGCCAGGATCGCCACCATGCTGGTCATCATGATCGGGCGGAAACGCACGATGCTGGCTTCGCGTGCGGCGTCCAGCGCGCTTCGCCCATGCTCGCGCTGCGCGACTACGGCGAAGTCGATCATCATGATCGCGTTCTTCTTCACGATGCCGATCAGCAGCACCAGCGCGATCATCGAGATCACCGACAGTTCGGTGTTGGTGCCGTACAGCGCCAGCAGCGCGCCGACGCCGGCAGCCGGCAGTGTGGACAGGATGGTGACCGGATGGATCAGGCTTTCGTACAGCATGCCGAGCACCAGGTAGACGGTCATGATCGCGGCCATCACCAGGATCAGCATCTCCATCGGATCCGAATCGAAGCCGAAGCCACTGTCCTCGGCCAGGCGGATGTCGCCCGGCATGCGCATGCCCGCCACCGTGCTGTCGATGATCGCCTTGGCCTCGCCCATGCTGGTGCCCGGCGCGAGGTTGTAGCTGAGGTCCATCGTGGTGTACTGGTTTTCATGCGTGATCTGGGACGGTGCCAGTCCCGGGACCTGTTCGGCCACCGCGGTGATCGGCACCATCTGCCCACTGCCGGCCCGCACGTAGACCTGGTCCAGCGCGCCGGGCGTGGCCGTCTGCTCGGGCAGCGCGTTGACCACCACGCTGTACTGGTTGATGTCCGAATAGATGGTGGAGATCTGGCGCTGGCCGAACGCACCGTACAGCGCGCCGTCGATGTCGCCCACCGAGATGCCCAGCCGCGCCGCCTTCGCGCGGTCGATCACGATGTTCTGGCGCAGCCCGGCATCGTCCACGTCGGTGCCGACATCGGCCAGTTTCGGGTTCTTCTTCAGCACCGCCTGCAGCTTGGGCAACCACTCCTGCAGCTGTGCCAGGTCATTGCCCTGCAGTGACACCCGGTACTGCGCACCCTGGCTGGAGCCGCCGCCGTCATTGCTGGGCAGATCCTGGATGGCACGCAGTCGCAGCTGCAGATCGGGGTACCGGTCGGCCTTCGCGCTGAGCCGCGACAGGGCCTGTGCGGTCGTCTCGCGGCGGCCGTCCGCACGTGACTTCAATTCGATGTTGAACTGCGCGCTCGACCCTTGGCGGCCACTGCCCAGGCGCACGCCCACGGTCTTCACCGCCGGGTCGGCCATCAGCATGTCGGTGATCCGCCGCTGGCGGCTGACCATGTCTTCGAAGGAGACGGTGGCGCTGGAGTTGGCACGGCCCCAGATCAGCCCCGTGTCCTGCGGCGGGAATGCGCCCTTCTTGACGGCGCCGAACAGGAAGATCGTCACCCCGATCAGCACCAGCGGGGTCAACGACAGCAGCAGGGCATGGCGCAGCGAGAAATCCAGCAGGCGCGTGTAGACGCGCAGCATGCGGTCATGCCCGGCGTCCAGCCAGCGACCGAACCGTGTCGGCTTGCCCGCGTCGGCATGGGGATCGAGGAAGCGGCTGCACAGGGCCGGGGTCAGCGTCAGCGAGATGATCATCGACACCACGATGGCCGCGACCAGGGTGACGGTGAACTCGCGGAAGAACGCGCCCATCATGCCCTTGGCGAACAGCAGCGGAATGAAGACCGCCACCAGCGACGCAGTGATCGACACGATGGTGAAGCCGATCTCGCGTGCGCCGGTGAAGGCTGCCTGCATGCGTGGCATGCCTTCGTCCAGGTGGCGCATGATGTTCTCGATCACCACGATCGCATCGTCGACCACGAAACCGATCGCGATCACCAGCGCCAGCAGGCTCAGGTTGTTCAAGGTGAAGCCCAGTGCGTACATCACCAGCGCGGCGCCGGCCAGCGACAGCGGCACGGTCACCGCCGCGATCAGCGTGGGAGCAAGCCGGCGCAGGAACAGCGCCATGGTCAGCACCACCATCGCCAGCGCGATCAACAGCGTGATCTGCACTTCGTGCAGCGAGCCGCGGATGGTCGGGGTGCGGTCGAAGTAGGGGGTGAGCGTAGTGCCGGGCTGCAGGTAGTCGCGCAGCGTGGGGATCTGCTCCTTGACCCGGTCAACGGTCTCGACGATGTTGGCCCCGGCGCGGGTGAACACGTACATCACCACCGCCGGTTTGTGGTTGAACCACGCCGCCTGGTAGGCATCCTGCTGCCCGTCGTAGACGTTGGCGATGTCCTGCAGGCGGATGATGCGCCCGTCGTCGGCGGTCTTGATGATCAGGTTGGCGAAGTCGGCGGCGCGCGCCACCGAGTCATTGGCGATGATTGCGGTGGTGGTGTTGCCGTCGGTCAGGAAGCCGGTCGGCGAGGTCACGTTGGCCGCGCGCACCGCGTTGCGCAGGTCGTCGGCGGTCAGCCCGAGTGCGTTCATCTGGCGCAGGTTGACGTCAACGCGCACGGCGGGCGTAGAGGCGCCGGCAATGTCGACCGAGGCCACGCCGGTGATCTGGCGGATGCGCTGGGCCAGCAGCGAGTCGGCCACGTTGTACAGGTCGTCGGCCGACTGGGTTTCGGAGGTGAGCGCGATGGCGATCACCGGGTCGTCGTTCGGGTTGGCCTTGGAGAACATCGGCGAACCGAGTCCGGACGGCAGGTCGGCCTGCGCCGAGTTGATCGCCGTCTGCACGTCCAACGCGGCCGAATCGATGTCGCGGTCGCTCTGGAAGATCATGAACACCAGCGAGCTGCCTTCCGAGCTCGACGAGCGCATGCGGTCGATGCCCGGCAGCTGGCCGAGGTGGCGCTCCAGCGGTGCGGTGACCGTGGAGGCCATCGTCGACGCGTCGGCACCGGACTGGTTGGCGTGCACGAAAATCACTGGAATCTGGATGTTCGGCAGTGCCGAGACACCCAGTTTCAGGTAGCAGATCAACCCGATGATGAACAGGCCGATCGCCAGCAGCGCGGTACCGATCGGGCGGCGGATGAAGGGGCCTGAAATGTTCATCGCCGCGCGTCCTGTGCCCCTGCCATCAGGCTCACGCCTGCGGCTCCTGCGTCGTCGCATCGCCACGGCGCAGCGCGCGCTGTTCCCGCCGACGCGCCAGCCACTCCGAGAAGCGCTCCATGTACAGGTAGATCACCGGCGTGGTGTACAGGGTGACCAGCTGCGACAGCAGCAGGCCGCCGACGATGGCGATGCCCAGCGGGCGCCGCAGTTCCGAGCCGATGCCGGTGCCCAGTGCCAGCGGCAGTGCGCCAAGCATGGCGGCCGCGGTGGTCATCATGATCGGCCGGAAGCGCAGCAGGCACGCGCGCCGGATCGCCTCATGCGCGTTGGCGCCGGTGCGGCGGGCTTCGATGGCGAAGTCAACCATCATGATGCCGTTCTTCTTGACGATGCCGATCAGCAGCACGATGCCGACGA
>JAZBLM010000032.1:0-28431 GCA_037033225.1 Pseudomonadota bacterium | reverse complement strand
TCCGTTCTTCGCTTCCAGGATCGTGCTTTCCATGACTCGTCTCCACGCGTTCGACCGCGACCAGCTGCTGGCCAGTGCCCGCGGTGAACTGTTCGGCGCAAGCGCCGGGCGCCTGCCCAACGACCCGATGCTGATGTTCGACCGCATCACCGACATCCGCGATGAGGGCGGGCTGCACGGCAAGGGCCTGGTACGTGCCGAGCTGGATATCCATCCGGACCTGTGGTTCTTCAAGTGCCATTTCCTCGGCGACCCGGTCATGCCGGGCTGCCTGGGCCTGGATGCAATGTGGCAGCTCACCGGCTTCTTCCTCACCTGGCTGGGCGCGCCCGGTCGTGGCCGCGCACTTGGCTGCGGCGATGTGAAGTTCACCGGCCAGGTACTGCCTGACGCCAAGCTGGTCAGCTATGAAATCGACATCACCCGCGTCATCAACCGCAAGCTGGTGATGGCCCAGGCCGACGCCCGCATGCTGGTCGATGGCCGCGAAATCTACGTCGCCAAGGATCTGCGCGTGGGTCTCTTCACTTCCACCGAGAACTTCTGATGCGTCGCGTCGTCATTACCGGAATGGGCATCACCTCGTGCCTGGGCAACGACCTGGATACCGTGTCGGCCAACCTGCGCGCCGGCAAGGCGGGCATCACCTATCTGTCCGATCATGCTGAAGCGGGCCTGCGCAGCCAGGTCGGTGGCCGCGTCGACCTGGACCTGGACGCGCAGATCGATCGCAAGCTCAAGCGTTTCATGAGCGATGCGTCCGCGTTCGCCTACATCGCCGCCCGCGATGCCATCGCCGATGCGGGGCTCACATCGGACCAGGTCAGCAACCCGCGTACCGGCCTGATCGCCGGCTCCGGCGGCGGCTCGAGCGAATGGCAGGTGGAGGCGGCCGATATCCTGCGCAGCCGTGGCGTGCGCAAGGTCGGTCCGTACATGGTGCCGCGCACCATGTGCAGCACCGTGTCGGCCTGCCTGGCGACGGCCTACCAGATCAAAGGCCTGAGCTATTCGCTGTCGGCCGCCTGTGCGACCTCGGCGCACTGCATCGGCGCGGCCGCGGACCTGATCCGTCACGGTGCACAGGACATCATGCTGGCCGGCGGAGGCGAAGACCTGCACTGGTCGATGAGCGTGATGTTCGATGCCATGGGCGCCTTGTCGACCAGCTTCAACGAGACACCGGCGACCGCCTCGCGTCCGTATGACAAGGACCGCGATGGCTTCGTCATCGCCGGTGGCGGCGGCATGCTGGTGCTGGAAGACTATGACCATGCCGTGGCGCGCGGTGCCACCATCCATGCCGAGCTGATCGGCTACGGCGTCACGTCCGATGGTGCCGACATGGTGGCGCCTTCCGGTGAAGGCGCGGTGCGCTGCATGAAGATGGCGATGGAGCACGTGCAGCGCCCGCTGGACTATCTCAACACGCACGGCACCTCGACGCCGCTGGGCGACGTCACCGAACTCGGCGCGATCCGTGAAGTGTTCGGCGAAGCGATTCCCCCGCTGTCCTCGACCAAAGCACTGTCAGGCCACTCGCTCGGCGCGGCGAGCGTGCACGAAGCGATCTACTGCCTGCTGATGATGCGCGATGGCTTCATTGCCGGTTCGGCCAACATCACCGAACTGGATCCGAAGGTGGAAGGCTTCCCGATCGTGCGCGAAACCCGTGAGCAGACGCTGGACACCGTGATGTCCAACAGCTTCGGCTTCGGCGGCACCAACGCGGCGCTGGTATTCGGCCGCGTCTGAGCGAGGCCAGCGCTCAGTCGACCATGGGTCGACTCTACCGTTTCGGGCATGCAGGCAGCACGTAGTGACGGCCGCTGGCCGTCATGGCAGAACGCGCTCAGTCGACCATGGGTCGACGCTATCGGGCGGGGTGCGCCTGCAGCAGCGCCCGTACGTCGTGCAGGGAGGCGACGATCCGGTGGCCCAGCGCCCGCACGTCGTCGTCCGGGGCGATGAGGTCCGGCACCTGGATCGTGGTCATCCCTGCGGCCAGCGCGGCACGCGTACCGGTGGGCGAATCTTCCAGCGCAAGGCAGCGCGAGGGATCCTTCCCCAGCCGCTGCGCGGCCAGCAGATAGATGTCCGGCGCTGGCTTGGGATGGATCACATCACTGCTGGTCACCACCACATCGAAATACGGCAGCAGGCCACAGGCCGCCAGCTTGCGGCCCGCGCGCGGCTGTCGTGTCGACGTCGCCACCGCGCGCGGAATGCCGTCGGCCCGCAAGTGTTCCAGCAGTTCCAGGATGCCGGGGCGCAGTGGCAGGCCCTGCTGCGTGCGCGCGTCATACAGCGCATGGCAACGCGACTGCAGCTCCGCGATGCGTCCCGCATCGTCGATATGACGCTCCAGCAGCTGGAGGCAGTCGCGCTCACCCAGCCCCACCATGCGCAGGAAGAAGCCTTCCGGCAGCGCGATCTCCATTGCCTGCGCCGTGTCGCCCCAGCAGGCGATCGACACGCGTTCGCTGTCGATCATCAAGCCGTCCATGTCGAACACCACTGCGTCGGGGTGGAAGGGCAGCGCCGCCATCGGGCTCATGGCGAGAACAGCGCGTCCAGGTCGGCGGCGTCCAGCACGCGCCACTGCCCCTCTTCCAGCCCGTCCAGCCCCAGCCCGCCGACGCGGCTGCGATGCAGGGCCTGCACATGGTTGCCGATGGCGGCGAACATGCGCCGCACCTGGTGGTAGCGGCCTTCATGCAGCACCAGCCGCGCGCTGCGTGGACCCAGCACCTCCAGTTCGGCCGGCAGCAAGGGCGTCTTCTCCGATTCCAGCATCAGCGTGCCGCTGGCGAACAGCGCCCCTTCGTCGCCCCGCAGGTCTTCGCCCAGCGTCACTTCGTAAACCTTGGGCAGCCTGGATTTCGGCGAAATGATCCGGTGCAGCAGGCCTCCGTCGTCGGTCATCAGCAGCAGGCCGCTGGTGTCCCGATCAAGGCGGCCCACCGTGGACAGCACCGGATCCCGATCACGGAAGCGCGGCGGCAGCAGGTCGTAGACCAGCCGCCCCTTGTCCTTGATCGAGCAGGTCACCCCGCGTGGCTTGTGCAGCGCGATGGCCAGTCCGGCCGGGGGATCAAGCGGCTCACCGTCGACCCGCACGGCATCGTGGCCGACCTGGTCGTCGGCATACAGCACCTCGCCGTCGGCATCGGTGATGCGCCCTTCGCGGAACATCCACTGCACCTGCTTGCGGCTGCCGTAGCCGAGGTTGGCGATCAGCTTGACCAGCTTCACCGGCTGCCTCCGCGCACCGCCTCGATCAGCTTGAAACCATCGCGTTCGGCCAGCACGCGGACCGTGCCGAAGCTGTCATTGAGCACGTTTTCGTACGGCAGGTGACGGTTGGCGACCACGAACAGCCGCCCCCCGCGCTTGAGCGCCTGCGCCGCCACGGCGATGAAGCGCTGGCCGATGTCAGGACGGTTCTCGCGCGAGGGGGTATGGAAGGGCGGGTTGCTGATGATCACGTCGTAGCCGGTCTCGATGCCGGCGGTCACGTCCTGCCAGAGGAACTGCAGCGGCAGCGGGCGCGGCGGCTCGGCCAGGTTGACCCGGGCCAGGTCCAGGGCGCGTCCCTCGGCCTCGTACAGGTCCAGCGCGGTGATGCCGGGGCAACGCTCCAGCAGTTCGCGTGACAGGTAACCGTAGCCCGCGCCCAGGTCCGCCGCACGCCCGGCAAGGTCGGTTGGAAGATGCTCCGCAAGCAGGACCGAGGCCGGGTCGGTCCGGTCCCAGGCAAACACGCCCGGCCGGCTGGTGAACCGTCCGCCCAGGATCTTCCGCGGCGCATCCAGCGTCGCCCAGCGCGCAGCCAGCGCCGCGTCGTGCTGGCCGTGCGCCGGGGCGCTCCAGTACACCCGGCAGTGGTTCTTGGCCAGGCCGCCGCCCAGCCCGGTGAGCTGCTTGAAATCGCCTTCGCCGGAGCGGGCGCCTTCGTCATTGTGCTGACAGGCCACGATGATGCCACCCGGGGCAACCAGCTGCAGGGCCCTTGCGAACAGGGCGCGGGCTTCGTCACGCTGGCGCGGCGGAAGCACCAGCACCAGCCCGAAGCGTCCCGCATGCGCCTCACCGAGCTCGGAAGTGACGTCCAGGCCGGCATCCTGCAGCGCCTTGGCAAACGGCGCGAAACTCTGTTCGCACACCAGCTCCCGGCCCTGGGCATGCTCGCGCAGCGGCCAGCCATCGCGGGCGCGCAGGAACGCGACCGGGCCCTGCGGCCAGCGCAGGAGGCCTTGTGAAAGCGGCAGGAACAGGGTCTGCAGGGGGGCGTCGTCGCGGGCGGCCATCGGGCAGGTAAGCCTTGGAATCTTCAGGGGGAGTCCATTGTACCGGCTTGGCGTGGCCGCTCCGGACGGGGCCCGATTTGCGAAAACCCAACATCCTCTTGATGTGCCGCGAACGCCCCAACGGTCAGGGTAGGACACCCATCCAAGATCTGGAGATACCGAATGCGTGCCTTGTTCGTCGGTGGCGTGGTCGACAACAGCGAAATGGATCTGGAGGGCAGCCAGCCTCCGGTGCACTATCCCGAAGACACCGGCGGCGGCCATTCGCGGTACCGCCTGCACCAGGTGGGCAAGCGCTCCGACGGTGAAGTGGCGTACGCCGTGTACGGGGCGCCGGACATGGCCGATGAAGAGGTCACCCGTATTGCCGACGAGCGTGCGTACGCGCGCCGCTTCGAGGCTGAACCCTCCGAATTCCCGCACTGAGGCCGGCAGGAGGAGGGCCCGCTCCGGGGCCACCGCGTCCGCCCACGTCAGTGCAGCGAAGGCGGCCTCGCGCTGCTCTGCACGTGGCGCACCGCAGCCACCAGCTGGGCGACCGAATAGGGCTTGGCTACGTGCTCCTGGAAGCCTGAAGCCAGCGCCCGGCGCCGGTCATCGGCGCGCGCCAGCGCCGTTACCGCGACAGCCGGCAGCGCTTCCGCATCCACGCCCATGTCTTCGCGCAGCGTCCGTATCAGGCCATAGCCATCCATTCCCGGCATGCCGATATCGGTCAGCAGCACATCGAAGCGCTCGTGGCGGTTCTCGTCCAGCAGCGCCAGCGCTTCCCCGGCCGACGTAGCCGCCGTCACCGCAGCGCCCTGCTCTTCCAGCATGCGGCGCAGATACTCCAGCACTTCGACCTGGTCTTCGACCGCAAGCAGGTGCAGCCCGCGCAGCGGGTACGGCTCCACGACCCGTTCGATGATCGGCCCGCCGCTGATCACCTCGCGCAGCGGGCGTGAGCCATGGTCGGTCGTGTAGCGCGGCAGGCGTACGGTGAAGGTCGACCCTTTTCCGTGCCCGTCGCTGGCCGCGGACACAGTACCGCCATGCAGTTCGACCAGCTGCCGCACGATCGCCAGACCCAGCCCGAGGCCACCGTGGCGTCGCGTGGTGGTACCGTCGGCCTGCCGGAAACGACCGAACAGGTGATCGAGGAATTCCGGCGCGATCCCGTCGCCGCTGTCCTGCACGGTGACCTGCCACCCTTCCGGCAGGTCCTCCAGCTTCAGCTTCACCGAGCCTTCGGCCGGGGTGAACTTGATCGCATTGGAGAGCAGGTTCCACAGCACCTGCTGCATCCGCGTGGCATCGCCCAGCACCAGGCACGGCGTGTCCGGCACCTCAACGCTGATGTCCAGCGCCTTGCCATCGGCGACCACTTCCTGCGCGCCCATGGCTTGCCGAAGCTGTTCGCCCAGGTCCAGCACTTCCACTTCCAGCTGCACCTTGCCGAGCAGCATGCTGCTCAGGTCAAGCATGTCCGAGATCAGGCGCTTCTGCGCATTGGCGCTGCTGGCAATGACGCCAAGCCCCTTGCGCAGTGGGCTGTCTGCCTCCACCCGCTGCAGCAGCAGCTCGCTCCACCCCAGGATGGTGGTCAACGGCGTGCGCAGCTCGTGCGACAGCGTCGCCAGGAATTCGTCCTTCAGTCGCGCGGTGTTCTCGGCGGCGCCACGAGCGGCGCGTTCGGACTGGAGCAGCTCCTCCCGCGCCAGCTCGATCTCGCGGCGCTCGGTGACGTCCGGGCTGCTGCCGGCCAGACCGATGAAGTGCCCGGAGCGCGAGAACCGCGGCCGGGCGTTCATCTCCAGCCAGCGCCACTCGCCGTCCGCGCGCCGTGCACGCACCAGGGCGTGCATCGACCGCTGCGCGCTCAGTGCACCGCGCAGTTCGTATTCAAAGACCGACGCATCCTCCGGATGCACGAGTCCGCGCCACACGTCTTCCGGAACGCGGTTCTCGTCACCGCCGAAGAACTCGGTGAACGCACTGTTGACGAAGCGCGAGTGGCCCATCTCGTCCAGCACCCACACCGGCATCGGCAGGCCATCGGCAAGCGCGCTGAAGCGTGCTTCGCTCTCTCCCAGCTCGCCTTCCATGCGCTTGCGTGCACTGATGTCGAAAAACATCACGGCGACCGTGTCCTCGCCCTCCTCGCCCACGCGGACCGCATCGATGGAGTAGGCACGGCCCAGTGCCTTGGCTTCCAGCTCGAACTGCGCGGGATTGCCGGTGCGTGCCACGGCGCCGTAAAGCGTGAACCACTCCTTTTCATGGTTCGGCTCCAGCTCGGTCATGCGACGACCGACCGGGTCGGCCAGGCCGGTATGGCGTTCGAAGGATTGATTCACCTCGAGGAACACGTAGTCCACGGGGTGATCCTGTTCGAACAGGACCTTGATGACGCAGAAACCTGCGTACATACGGTCCAGAGCCTGCTGGTGCAGGCCTGCACTGCCTGCCGCAGGGGTGCGCGACAGGGCTTCCAGAGTCGGATTGGCAGAAGACAAGGGCATGGGCCGCCGTATAGCAAGTGACACAGCATGTTCCAGACGGCGTATTCGCAGCGTCAAGCGCTGTCGCCACCAACGCGTGCGATGAATCGTGCGTAAGCCCACACGGACGCTGACCTTCCCCCGGCTTGCCGGCCCGATCCGCCCGGATCACACTGACCGCGTTGCGCGCGTCGGCCGCGGTCGTCGCTCCTTCCACCCTCAGGCGCCGCGTCCGGCGCGGGAGTCGCACCATGAACCGCTGTTCTCCCCGCAGTCTGTTGCTGGCCGGCCTGCTGGCCAGCGCCGCCTTTTCCTCGTTCGCGGCACCGCGCACGGTCAACGATCCGCAGGCACCCCGCGCGCTCGAGGCCGCAGGCCCTGTCAACGTGCAGTGGAACGATCCCGATACGTTCACCGAGCTGCGCAGCAGCCGCAACCGGTTCGAAGCCGAGCGCGGCAACTGGGTGCAGCAACTGGCCGAATACACCCGCAAAAGCGCGGAAAAGGTCCTGCAGCCCGGGCAGACGCTGGATGTCACCCTCGTCGACATCAAGCGCGCCGGCGACTTCGAGCCGTGGCACGGACCGCGTGCGAACGATATCCGTATCATGCGCGACATCTATCCGCCGCGGATCACGCTGCAGTACGTCCTGAAGGGCGCCGATGGCGCCGTGCGCAACGAGGGCGAGGCGGCCCTGCGTGATTCCGGCTTCCTGCACGGCGGGGTCGGCCTGCAGAGCAGCAACGACCCGCTGCGCTACGAAAAGAAGCTGATCGAGGACTGGGTGCGCCGGGACCTCGCGAAACAGACAGGCGCGCAGGCGCGTTGAGCGCTTGAACGCCGGTCGGGTCGATGGCGGATCCGGGCGTGCCGGCTGAAACCGGCACAACGGCAAGCAGGGGGTGCCGGCTTCAGCCGCCCACGTATTCGCGCCGGACGCGCTTGACCGCACAGGGCAGCTGGTAGGCGCTGACGCCGCAACGCGGCGCCAGTTCGGCCAGGCTCAGGGCCCGCCCGCCCCACAGCTCCACCTCGCTGCCGACGCCAGCATCCGGATGCAGCGTGAGGTCGACCGTCAACATGTCCATCGACACCCGCCCGATCAGCTCGCCGGCCTGGCCGTCGATGACCACCGGCGTGCCGTTGGGCGCGAACTGCGGATACCCGTCCGCATACCCCATCGCCACCACGCCCACCCGGGTGCGTCGTGCGGCCACGAACCGCGCGCCGTACCCGACCGGCTCCCCGGCGTCGATCCAGCGCTCGGCGATCACCTTCGAGCGCATGTTCATCACCGGCCGCAGCCGTGCCGTCAGGTCCGACCCATGGGGCAGCGGATTGCCGCCATACAGCATCAGCCCGGGCCGGACCCAGTCACTGCGCACGTCCGCCCACCCCAGCAGCGCCGGCGAGTTGCAGACACTGGTCTGGCCCGGCAGGTCCGAGGTCGTGGCGGCAAACAACGCCGCCTGCTCATGGGTGCGTGTGCTGTCCAGTTCATCGGCGCGCGCCAGATGGGTCATCAGCACGATGTCGGCCACGTGTGGCAGTGCCGCCAACCGCGCATGTGCAGCACGGAATGCCGCCGCGTCCAGCCCCAGGCGGTGCATGCCACTGTCCAGTTTCAGCCAGACCGTCAGCGCGGCGGATGTCTCGAAGGTGGCCAGCGCGTCGACCTGCCAGTCCGACGCCACCGCCGTCCACAGGCCGTGTCCGGCGATCAGCGCCAGTTCGCTGGCCTCGAAAAAACCCTCCAGCAGCAGGATCGGCGCGCGGATACCCGCTGCGCGCAGCTCCAGCGCCTCTTCGATGGTGGCAACGCCAAACCCATCAGCCTCGGACTCCAGCGCCTGCGCGCAGCGCACCGCGCCATGGCCATAGGCATCGGCCTTGACCACCGCCAGCGCCTTGCCGCCGCCCAGCTCACGCGCCAGCCGGTAGTTGCTGCGCAGGGCATCCAGGTCGATCACCGCACGTGCCGGTCGCATCAGCGGCGCCCTGCCTGCGCGCCACCCGCGCCCCGGCCGCCGTAGCGGAAGATGTCGAGGCCTTCGGTGCTGATTTCCGGGGTCTGCCCGCCCATCAGGTCGGCCAGGTAGCGGCCCGAGCCACAGGCCATGGTCCAGCCCAGCGTGCCGTGGCCGGTGTTGAGGAACAGGTTGCGCAGCGGGGTCGCGCCCACCACCGGCGTGCCGTCAGGCGTGGCCGGCCGCAGGCCGGTCCAGAACTCGGCGCGCGACGGGTCGCCCCCCTTCGGGTACAGGTCGCGCACCACCCGCTCCAGCGTCTGCCGGCGGCGCGGCGACAGGGACAGGTCGAAGCCCGCCACCTCGGCCATGCCACCCACGCGGATACGGTCGTCGAAACGGGTCACCGCGACCTTGTAGCTCTCGTCCAGGATGGTCGAGGTCGGGGCCATGGCGGGATCGGTGATCGGCAACGTCAGCGAATAGCCCTTCAGCGGATACACCGGCAAGTCCAGGCCCATCGGCGCCACCAGCGCAGGCGAATAGCTGCCCAGCGCCACGACGTACAGGTCGGCGGTTTCCAGTCCGCCGTCGACGCGCACGCCGGTGATCCGGTCACCGTCACGCTGCAGCCCCGCGATGTCCACGTCGTAGCGGAACTCCACGCCCGCATCTGCCGCCATCGCCGCCAGCCGCCGGGTGAACAGCTGGCAGTCACCGGTCTGGTCGCGCGGCAGGCGCAGCGCGCCGACCAGCCCATCCACGTGGGCCAGCGCGGGCTCGGCGGCGGTGATGCCGGCACGGTCCAGCACCTCGTAGGGCACCCCGTACTGCGCCAGCACCTCGATATCCTGCGCCGACGCATCAAGCTGCTGCTGGGTGCGGAACAGCTGGGTGGTGCCCAGGTCACGCCCTTCGTAGTCGATGCCGGTCTCGGCGCGCAGCTGGTTCAGGCAGTCACGGCTGTACTCGGACATGCGCACCATGCGGGCCTTGTTGATCGCATAACGCTCGTGCGTGCAGTTGCGCAGCATCTGCAGCAGCCAGCGGTACTGGGCCAGGTCCATGCCCGGCCGGATCGCCAGCGGCGCATGTTTCTCGAACAGCCAGCCCAGCGCTTTCTGCGGTACACCGGGGGCAGCCCATGGCGAGGTGTAGCCGAACGACAGCTGCCCGGCGTTGGCGAAACTCGTCTCCAGCGCGGGACCCGGCTGGCGGTCGACCACGCTGACGTCGAAACCCGCTTGACGCAGGTACCAGGCACTGGTGGTGCCGATGACGCCGCTGCCGAGGACTAGAACACGCATGAGATATCTCCAACCCGAGCATTCCCTGCGCACAGGCACGCCGGGACCATAATCGAAGAAGTATAGTCAGCCCGATCCAGTGTATTTGCGCGATTTATGGAAGTCTTGCAGCATAATTCACTGCAAACCCTTGAGCCGAGGCGATGGCATGGCGACGCGTAGTCGGGAATTGGACAAGATCGATCGCAAAATCCTCCGCATCCTGCAGGCGGAGGGGCGGATTTCGTTCACCGAGCTGGGCGAACGCGTCGGTCTGTCGACCACCCCCTGCACCGAACGCGTGCGCCGGCTGGAACGCGAGGCGGTGATCACCGGCTATCACGCCCACCTCGATCCCACCGCCCTGAAGGCGAGCCTGCTGGTGTTCGTGGAAATCAGCCTGGCGTACAAATCGGGGGACATCTTCGAAGAGTTCCGACGTGCGGCACTGAAGCTGCCCAACGTGCTGGAATGCCATCTGGTCTCCGGTGATTTCGATTACCTGCTCAAGGCGCGCATCAGTGAAATGGCGTCCTACCGCAAGCTGCTGGGCAGCACCCTGTTGACGCTGCCGCATGTGCGCGAATCGAAGAGCTACATCGTAATGGAAGAGGTCAAGGAAACCTGGAGCCTGCCGATTCCGGACTGACCGGTGATCCGGACAGCACGGAGGCGGCCACAGGCTGCGAGCACACTGTCACGCCGCCAGCGCGCACGCCCGGCGGCGATCCTGCCGATGGACGTCACGGCCTGACGCGCGAATCGCTGCCCTGCGGCGTACTGTCGTGGTAACGCCCGGTGTTGGTATCGAGTACCCGGTTTGGACCGGCCGGTTTTACCCCCGGCAGGATGCGGCCATCGCGGTCGTAGACCTTGGTCGGTGCCGTGGTCGTCGGCGCCGGCGCGACAGTTGCCGGACCGGTGCTGCGGATCGGGCCGGCCGGCGGCGGACTGGCAAGCGGCCTGGGCGCCTGCATCGGCGTCGGCGCCACCGGCTGCACGCTGCGCGCGGGTGGCGGAGCCGGCGGCGGGGCCAGGGTGGTACTGCTGCGGGTAGCCGTGGCACGCGTCGGTGCCGCCATCTGGGCCGATGCCAGTGCGGGCAGCAACAGCAATGTCAGCAGAAAGGAGGGGCGTTTCATGGCGGCTTTCCCGTTGATGGTGGGTCCAGCCTGCGACCAGCGGCGTGTGCCGGCCATGAACGTCACGCTTGCATGCACCGGCGCGCGCCCCCATCTGCCCGGTACCCCCCAGGAGAATCCGCATGAGCGCCTTTGACCTCACGCCGCCCACCGATGCCCAGCGCCAGGCGCTGGAAGCGACGCTCAGCCCCGACGAGGCGCGGGTGCTGCTGCAGCACGGCACCGAAGCGCCCTTCTGCGGCGTGTTCCTGGACAACAAGCAGGACGGTGTCTATTGCTGCCGACTGTGCGCGCTGCCGCTGTACCGGTCCAGTACCAAGTTCGATTCCGGGACCGGCTGGCCCAGTTTCTTCTCCCCTTACGCCCCCGGACATGTCCGCGAGATCCGCGACAGCAGCCACGGCATGATCCGCACCGAGATCACCTGTGCCCGCTGTGGCAGCCACCTGGGCCATGTGTTCCCGGACGGCCCGCCACCGACGTTTGAACGCCACTGCCTGAACTCCGTCTCACTTTCGTTCACGCCGAATGGCGCGCCTTATGCCGATCCCCTGCAGCGTGGCGGCGCGGAGGCCGCCGTCGCTGGCTGAACCGGTGCGGGAAGCGCGCCGACCGATTTCACATATTGGCTCTTCAGAAACCGCGTGAACGCGCCGTTAGGAAGTTACCCCCGCTTCCTGCGCCGCGTCCATGCTCATCCTCATCGGCTTCTTCGTCGTCATCGCCAGTGTGCTGGGCGGCTATCTCGGCGCCCACGGGCGGCTCGGCGCCCTGTGGCAGCCGTATGAGGTGGTGATCATCGGCGGCGCAGCGGTGGGCGCGTTCCTGGTCGGTACCCCGGCCAAGACGGTAAAGCAGACCCTCAAGGCCACCGTCGCCGTATTCAAAGGGCCGCGCTACAAGCAGCAGGACTACATCGACGTCCTCAGCCTGCTGTACGAACTGCTCAACAAGGCGCGCCGCGAAGGCTTCATGTCGCTGGAAGACCACGTCGAGAAACCCGGCGAGAGCCCGATCTTCGCCAACTACCCGAAGGTCCAGGCCGACCATCACCTGGTCGATTTCATCACCGACTGCCTGCGCCTGATGATCGGCAGCAACATCGAGCCCCACGAACTGGAACCCCTGCTGGAGCTTGAACTGGACAAGCACCACGCCGAGGCGCTGGCACCGTCCCAAGTCATCACCAAGGTGGCCGACGGCCTGCCCGGTTTCGGCATCGTGGCCGCCGTGCTGGGCATCGTGATCACCATGGGGGCCATCGGTGGACCGATCGAAGAAGTCGGCGCGCACGTGGCCGGGGCACTGGTCGGTACGTTCCTGGGCATCCTGATGGGCTACGGTTTCGTCGGCCCGATGGCGGCGGCGATGGAAGCACGCGCCGAGCAGGACAGCCGCATCTACGAATCGGTGAAAACGGCCCTGCTGGCCTGCCTGCGCGGCTACAACCCGAAGATTGCGCTGGAGTTCGCCCGCAAGACGCTGCCGTCGGACGTCCGCCCGGCCTTCTCCGAATTCGAGCAGCACCTGAAGACGGTCAAGTAAGCCATGAGCGAGACCAAGCCCACCGTCATCGTCCGCCGGGTGAAGAAACACGGCCACGCGGCCCACCACGGTGGGTCATGGAAAGTGGCGTACGCCGATTTCGTCACCGCGATGATGGCCTTCTTCCTGGTGCTGTGGCTGGTCGCCTCCACCAGCAAGCCCGAGCGTGGCGCGATCTCCGAATACTTCCGCAACCCCAGCCCGCTGGCCGGCAAGAGCAGCACGCCTGCACCGGGCATGGCCGGTCCCGGCGGCGCCAGCACCTCGATGATCAAACTCGGCGGCGCCGCCGACGTCAGCCGCGGCAACAGCAACGATCCCTTCCAGAACCAGGAGCAGTCCATCCCGAAGGCGGTGGACACCCGCGAGCGCGAAAAGCAGCAGCTGGACGCGCTGATGAAGGAGCTGACCGAAGCGATCAGCAAGAGCCAGGCGCTGGAGCCGTTCAAGGACCAGCTGCTGCTGGACCTGACGCCGGAAGGGTTGCGCGTGCAGATCGTGGACAAGCAGAACCGGCCGATGTTCGATCTTGGCGGGGCGGCGCTGAAGCCGTATACGCGCACCATCCTGCATGAGCTGGCGACTTATCTGAATCACGTGCCGAACCGGATCAGCCTGACCGGCCACACCGACACCGCCGCGTACAGCACCACCCACGGCTACGGCAACTGGGAACTCAGCGCCGACCGCGCCAATGCGGCGCGACGGGCACTGGTGGACGGAGGACTGGAAGACAGCAAGGTCACCCGCGTCGTCGGACTGGCGTCTTCGGTGCTGTTCGACAAGGCAAATCCGCAGAACCCGATCAACCGCCGCATCAGCATCGTGGTCATGACCAAGGATGCCGAACAGGCGGCGCTGGCCGGTGCAGGAACCGCGGTGGGCATGTCGGCCCCCGTGGTCGATCCGGACGTGCAGGCCGCACTGGCCCCGCCTACCCCCGCCCCTGCGGTGGCGGGTAACGCAGCGCCCTAGCCCCCGCGCCCGCCGGCTCCAGCCGGGTGGAGCCTTCCTGGATCCAGACGCCACACGCAGCCGACCTGCGGGGAGGCGAGTCTGTGCAGATTGAAGCCCGCAAGCGCGCTCCGCCCCGCGCCTTTACAATGGACTTCTTTCCTTTCTGCAGGCGTTCCCCGATGTCAAAGCTCTCCAAGGCCAAGCGCGACAAGCGCAAGAAGCACCAGCCCAAGCGCCCGATCCAGCGCCTGAACGACCAGCAGCAGGTGCAGAACCATGCCGTACTGACCAACGAAGAAGGCCAGGTCGTGGCGGCCATCGGCCTGCAGGGCCGCCAGTGGCTGCTGTCCATCGGCGGCCAGACCATGGGCAACGCGGATGACCCGATGCCGATGCTGGCCATGCTCAAGCATCTGGCCAACGTCCAGGGCAAGGAAGGCCGCAAGGTCGAACTGCAGTACTCCGAAGGCCTGGGCCAGCTGGTCAAGGTCATGGCCGAAGAGAAGGGCCTGGACGCGGACGCTTACCTTGACGAACTGGCTGCCGAGTTCGCCAGCGCCGATGCCGAGGACGCTGCCGACGCAGCAGCAGACGGTTCCGAAGCCAGCGCGGAACAGGCCGACGTAGCGGAGACGGTAACGGAAGGCGAAGCGGACGCGCCGGCGCAGGCCGACGCTGAAGCGGACGCCGACGAAAAGCCGAAGGCCTGAAGATCCGCGGGGCGGCGATGACGGTCTACGTCGACGACGCAGTGCACGCCTGGCGCGGACAGCGCTGGGCGCACCTGATGGCCGACAGCCTGGCCGAGCTGCACGCCATGGCGGCGCAGCTCGGCATCCCGCGCCGGGCGTACCAGAACAAATCCAGCGGCGCGCACTACGACGTCACCGAAGCCGACCGCGCGCGGGCGATTGCGTTCGGCGCGCAGGCCATTTCCCGCCACGTCGACCGCCAACGGGTGAAAGCGGTCATCGCCAACGCCCGTGCGCAGTACCGGCCCGATTAGAACGGGTCGCTGCCCAGGCGTACTTCCACGTTGAGCAGCGAACACAGGGCCAGCATCGCGTCGTCGTCGCGGGTCAGCGCCATCCAGCCGGTGAAGCCTTCGCTTCCTGCATCCACGCTCCACAGCGTGTAGTTGTTCTCGCGCAGGCGATCGAATGCCGTGGCCATCAGCTGCACGCCATCCAGGCCGGCACTGAAGTCCTCGTCATCGAGGTCACCGCCCCAGTCGATCTGCAGGTTGAAGCGTGCGGACAGCTCGTTGACCGCCGACATCAACGACTCCAGGTCATCCCGCTCGACCTCGAAGCCACTCTGCCAGCCGATCGCGGTGAACAGCGCAGGCACCCAGTCACTGTCGGCTTCCAGCGGCTCGCACTGCTCCGCCAGCAGTTCACGCCAGCGGTTGAACTGCTGCAGCGCCAGCTCCTCGTCGCCGGGATTGATCAGCACCAGCAGGTTCCATGCACGCGCTTCGAAGTCGTCCTCGTCGTAGTCGTGGGCGTCTTCTTCGAAATCGAAATAATCGCTGTTGTCGGGCATGGAGCGGGTCCTGCGAGCATGGGGCTGGGGTGCATTCTGAGGCCTGTGCGTCCCGGCCGGAAGCGTCGGCATTGGGTCATGCGCCGGGGACAGGTATCCTTCAGCCATGAAGCCGGCCTTGGTGGCCGTCACAGTGAAACTGAAATGAGCGATACGCCTCCCGACCACCTGGCCATCAACCCGGCCAGTCCCCATCACGATGCGCAGGCGCTTGAGCGCGGTGTCGGCGTGCGTTTCAACGACATCGAACGCACCGACGTGGAAGAGTACTCGGTCAGCGAAGGCTGGATCCGCGTGCAGGCCGGCAAGGCCCGCGACCGCCGCGGCAACCCGATGACGCTGAAGATCAAGGGCACCGTCGAAGTCCGCTACCTGGACCTCAAGCCGCAGGCCTGATCCCGCCCGCAGGGCGGGCATGCCCGGCGCCCGGTAGCGCCGGGCCCTGCCCGGCGAGCGCGAAGCGCGCGCCGTCCGACCCGCGCAATGCAACCCGGGGGCACCCCCTCACTCCCGCTGGCGCGACTCCAGCAGGTCAAGATTGCGGATCAGCTTCCGCGAGATCTCATCGGAGATCACGCCGCGCCGGGTCAGCCGGAACAGCTCCTCGCGCTCTGCCGTCAGCCCGGCACCGCGCAGCTGGCGGTAGCCACGCTGCATCCGGCGCACCTTCTCCGGATCCGCGTCCGGGCCGTGTTCCTTTTCCAGGTTGCGCTGGTACAGCAGGCTGACCCGCGATGCCGCGTCGTTGTACAGCTGCACATTGTCCGTGGTCTGGTTCAGCACCAGTTGCTGGCGCATCCGTTCCACGCCGGCCAGCGCGGCCTTCGACGCCAGCTTGCGCGCCACGTCTTCTTCCTTGCGCTCGCCCGAATCGGCGGGCAGCTGCAGCCCTTTGAGCAGCCGCGGCAGCGCCACGCTGGCCCCGACCAGTGAGAACAGGATCACCGCAGCGGCCAGGAAGATCACCAGATCGCGCGCCGGGAACGGATCACCGCTGGGCAGGAACAGCGGCAGCGTCAGCACGCCCGCCAGGGTGATCGCACCGCGCACGCCGGCGACCGACGTCGCCACGACGATGCGCCAGTTCGGTGCTTCCCGCTCGTCACCGCGACGCCGCGCGCGCAGCAGGTTCCAGCGCAGCGAAAGCCACACCCACAGCAACCGCAGCAGGATGAGCGCCAGGTTGATCACAAGCACGTACACCGCCAGCCACCACGGAGACTGGTGCCCGGTCTCGCTCATTGTCGCGATCGCACGCTCCACGATGCCGGGCAGCTGTTCACCGAGCAGCACGAACATGATGCCGTTGAAGCTGAACTGCAGCATGTTCCACACCGCCGAACGCTGCACGCGCATGCTGCCCGAAACCCGGCCTGTCAGCTCGACGTAGCTCATCGTGATACCCGCAGCCACGGCCGCCAGGATGCCGGAGGCATTCACTTCTTCGGCCAGCAGGTACGCGGCGAACGGAATCAGCAGGTTGACCAGCAGCGCCGCACCGGGCTCTTCGCCGAAGCGCCGCCACAGCCAACGCTGGAACGTCGACACACCCAGTGTCACCGCCACCCCCACGGCAAGCCCTGCGGCAGCGACCCACAGGAAGGTCACCGACGCCGTGGCCAGCGAGAACGAGCCGGTCATCACCGCCGCCACCGCGAAACGGAAGCACACCAGTCCGGATGCGTCGTTGAGCAGCGACTCGCCTTCCAGGATGTGCATCAGCCGCTTGGGGATGGGCGCCTTGGACGCGATCGCGCCCACTGCCACCGGATCGGTGGGCGAAATGATCGCCGCCAGGGCGAAACACACCGCCAACGGCATGACCGGGATCATCCAGTGGATCAACAACCCCGCGCCGACCACGGTGAACACCACCAGGCCGAACGCCAGTTCGAGGATGGCGCCCTTGTCCCGGAACAGGCCCTGCTTGGGAATGCGCCAGCCGTCGAGGAACAGCAGCGGCGGCAGGAACAGCAGGAAAAACATGTCCGGGTCGAGCTCATGGCCGCGGTTGAACACCCCGGCGATCACCGCGCCCAGCGCGATCTGCACCAGCGGCAGGGGCAGCGAGAACGGCAGGACCCGGACCAGGTAACCGCTGGCCACGACGGCGACCAGCATCGCCAATACGACTTCAATGGTATGCATGCATCATCCAGATGACGGCGCCGGGGGAAGGGACGGCCATGCGGCCAAGCGCCAGAAACCTGCTGAAAACTAGCATACCGGGGACGCCAGTCCCACGCGCGTCGCGCGGCGGCTCAGGGCAGCGACAGCAAACGAAGGCTCATGCGGACGCACCGTCGAAGCGGTAGATGTCCATCGCCAGCATGCCCGCGTCGATGCCGGCCTCGATGCGTCGAGCGCCCAGTGCGCCGGGCCCGGCCGCACCGACCGCGAAATGCAGCGGCTGCAGATGCTCATCCGTGGGATGCGCCAGCGCTGCGTGGGGTGCAAGCGTCCGGTAATCCAGCAGTGCCTGCACGTCATTGGCAAGCAGCCGGTGCTCGATCCAGCGGATGAACGGCTGTACGTAGGGCGCCTCCTTGCCGTCCTGGTAGCGACCGACATGGTGCAGGTTGTGGGTGATGCTGCCGGATCCGATCAACAACACCCCTTGTTCGCGCAGGGGGGCCAGGGCACGGCCCAGCGCCAGCTGGTGCATCGGTCCCAGATGCGGCTGCAGCGACAGCGGCACCACCGGAATGGAGGCGTCGGGGAACAGGAAACGCAGAGGAACCCACGCGCCGTGGTCGAGTCCACGCGTTTCATCCAGCTGCGACGGAAGGCCGGCCTGCTGCAGCCGCTGCTGCACCTCGGCCGCCAGCTCGGGCGCACCCGGGGCCGGGTACTGCAGGTCATACAGCGGCGCAGGAAAGCCGCCGAAATCGTGGACGGTAGGCGGCATGGGGTGGGCCCCGACCCGGGGCTGCGCGCTCAGCCAGTGCGCGCTGGCCATGATGATCGCCCGGGGTCGCGGCAGCGCGGCAGCCAGCTCGGCCAGGCGCGGGCCTACCTCGCCTGGCCGCAGCGCCGTCATCGGTGACCCGTGCGAGATGTACAGGCTGGGCAGGCGGTGCATGGCGCACTCCGGGCAAGGACAGGGCTGCAGGGTAGACCCCCGCCCATCGTCCGGAAACAGCGCCCCCGGGCCGGTTCGTTGCAGCTGTAGATGCAATCGGCAGGCCCTTGGCCGCACCGCGCCGAAAGCCGCCGGCTGAAGCCGGCGCTGCAACGCGCTGCGCCCTGCGAGGTGCAGCGACGCTGCAAGCCTGGCGCCGCACTCAAACGATGGCGACCGCGTCCAGCTGTGCGATCACGGCCTTCAGCGGGGCCGGCCGACCCAGCAGGTAGCCCTGCACCTGATCGCACCCGTGCGCCGCAAGCCACTGCAGCTGGCCCGGTGTTTCCACGCCTTCGGCGATGATCGTCAACCCCATGCTGTGTCCCAGCGACAGCAGCGCGCGGCAGATCGAGGCGTTGCGTGGATTGATTTCCACGTCGGCGACGAAGCTGCGGTCGATCTTCAGGATGTCCAGCGGCAGGTGCTGCAGGTAGGACATGCTGGAGTACCCCGTTCCGAAGTCGTCCAGCGACACGCAGATGCCCTGTTCGTGCAGCCGCTGCATGGTCTGCATCGCCTGTGCCGGCTTGCGCATCAGGCTGCTCTCGGTCAGCTCCACCTGCAGCGCGCCCGGTGCAAGGTCGAACTCCTTCATGGCGCGCGCGAACTCGCCTACCAGGTCACTGTTGAAGAACTGCACGGCCGATACGTTGACCGCGATCGGCAGATCCGGCCAGCCCGCATCCACCAGCTGCCGCTGCGCCTGCGCTGCCGCGCGGATCACCCAGCGGCCCAGCGCCAGGATCAGCCCGGTGTCCTCGCACAGCTGGATGAAGTCGCCCGGCGGGATGAAGCTGCCGTCGGCCTGCGGCCAGCGCAGCAGCGCCTCCAGTGCGGCCGGTGTGTTGTCGGCAGCATGGCAGATCGGCTGGAAGTACAGCTCGAATTCGGCGTCGATCGCGTTGTGGATGCGCCCCGCCAGGCGCAGGCGCTCGGCCAGGCGCGCGTTGACGCTGGGATCGAACCGCGCCAGCACATCGCCCTCCGCACGCGCACTGTGCGCCGCCTGCGCCGCCATGCCGATCACCTGGGAGGCCTGCAGGCTGTCACCCGCCACGCGCTCGGCCACGCCGATGCTGGGCTCGAACTGGTGCAGCGAGTCCTGTCCACGTACCGGTTCGGACACGATCTGCACCAGGGCATCAAGGGTGCTCTGCGCATCGTGCGCATCGCTGAAGGCGAACACGAAATCCTCCGCCGGCTGGAACGCCAGCCAGCCGAAGCGCGCACTGAGTCCGCCCAGGCGCGTCGCCATGGCCTGCAGTACGGCATCACCGATGTCATGACCGAGCGCATCGGACACCAGGCGCAGGCCACGCAGCTGGATGAAGGCGACGGTGTAACCCTGCCCGCACTCGTCCAAGGTCTCGGCCAGCGCCCGCGTATTGAGCAGTCCGGTCTGCGGATGGTGGCTGGCGTGGTAAGCCAGCTCACGTTCGTAGGCAAGCCGCTCACTGACATCCTCGGCCAGCACCAGGCAGGCCGCGCGGCCATCGAAATCCAGGCGCGACAGATGCGCGCGCACCTCGAACACGGTGCCGTCCTTGCGCTGGTGAAGGCGGATCTTGGCGTCCTGCGGTTCGCCGATGCGGGTCTCGGCGATCGCGCCGCGGATCTCCTCCCAGCCCTCGCGTGGCCGGATGTCCAGGATGCTCATCGCCAGGAACTCCTCGCGCGTGTAGCCGTACTGGTCCACGGCGGCCTGGTTGACTTCGAGGAAGCGCAGGGTCTCGGGATCGAACACCCAGAACGGCGCCGGATTGCGGTCGAACAACAGGCGGAACTGGCGCTCGGCCAGGTCCGCGCGCTCGCGTGCCTGATAGCGCTCGCTGATGTCGGTCAACGCACCGATCATGCGCCGCTCGCGGTCGGCGATCGCCACGCGCCGGCCGCGCGCGGTCACCCAGCGCACGTCGCCGCCGGTCAGCACGATGCGGAACACCTCGTCCAGCACGGCGTCGCCGGCGAAGGCACGGTCGAACGAAGCCTGCAACCGCGCGACATCCTCGCGGTGCACACGCAGGAAGAAATCGGCCAGCGGCAGCGAATCCACGGTCAGCCCCAGGATCTCCCGCGCCAGTGGCGACCAGTGCAGCCGGAAGGCATCCTCATCCACGTACCACGTGCAGACATGGCCGACCTGATGGGCCAGCAGCAGTTCGGCATGGCCGGTGCGCAGCTCCTCGGTCAGCAGGTGCTGCCGACGCGCGGCACGGCCCACGCCCCAGACCAGCACCGACAACAGGCCGCTGTACAGCAGCAGCATCGCGACGGAGGCGGCCACGTACGGCCACCAGGCGGCGAGCACTTCGCGATGCCCCAGCCCCGCGTAGACCGCCAGCGGATACTGGTGCAGCGTGGTCATCGCCGAGATCCGCGCAACGCCGTCCACCGGACTGGTTTCCACCCCCAGTGAACGCACGCCGTCGCTTCCCAGCGCCTGCCGGTGCGCCAATGCGTAGCGCCGCCCGATCGCACCGCCGTCGCCGGGCGAGCGCGCCAGCACGTGGCCCTCGATGTCGCTGATGGAAATCACGCCGTGGGTGCCGATGTCCAGGCCGCTGATGATCCGCTGCAGCTCACTGGTGTGCAGGCGGACCAGGAGCCAGCGGTCCTGCTCCATCTGCAGCGCCAGGGGCAGCACCCAGTTCAGGCCATCGCGCCGCTGTGGCGGCCCCAGGTAAAGATCGCTCCCCGTGCCCCGTCGCTGACCGTCGACCCACAGCGGCAGCTGCAGATCGCCGACGCCGCCGGTCAGGGCGCGACCGTGCTGATCGACCACCACGATGCTGTCCAGCTCGGCATGACGGTGCAGCACCCCGGCGATGTTCTGGTCCAGCAGGTCCGGCGCCTGCTCCGGCACGTTGCGGAACAGCTGCGCCGCGTCGGTGCCGATGCCGTGCATCGCGCGTTCCAGGTTGCGCATCTCCAGCCACAGCAAGCGTTGGCTGCCGACGGCCAGGGTGCGGCTCTGGCGCTGCGCGACCTCCTGCCGGCGCTGGAAGTCGCTGGCCAGCATTGTCGCCAGGCCGACAGCGAACAGGACGCCCAGCCCCAACCCGCCCCATAGCAGGGCACGCTGCGGCCGCGCCAGCAGACGGCTCAGTGCGTTCATCGGGGCCCACGTCGGCAGTGGTGGCCAGTCGCTCTCATGCGCAAACGCTTCCTGTGATCCAGACCTAAAGCGGCCGCAACGCGGCTTTCTTGACCCTGCCTGCTCCCCCGGAGAACGCGGCATCGGATGCGCGTCCTGCGGCCCCGTTACAGAGCATGCATCAGGCCGATCGCGACCGGAAGGGTCGACCGCCCCGTTCAGCCACATCCGGCACACGCAGTGCCCGCCTGCGGTCCAACGGCCGTTGCAATCCGGTCGGCAGCAAGGATTAGACTGGGGGTTTACTGTCGCCCGAGTACGCCATGCCCCTGCTGCGCCGCGCCCCTCTGCTGCTGGCCATCACCGCCAGCCTGTCCCTGTCCCTGGCCGCCTGTGGAGGCGACGCGCCGTCCGAACCGGCGGCCTCGACGCCGCCGGCCGCTGCTGCGGTCGCTGCCAAGCCGCAGCTGGGCAGCTTCGGGTTCGATGCAGAAGGCATGGACCGCAGCGTCGCCGCGGGCGACAACTTCTTCGATTTCGCCAACGGCGGCTGGGTCAAGCGCACGGAGATCCCGGCCGACCGCTCGCGTTTCGGCAGCTTCAATGTCATCGCGGAGAAAACCCAGGCCGACACCCGCGCCATCCTCGAAGGGGCAGCCAACAACGCCCAGGCCAGCGGCGAAGACAAGCTGATCGGTGACTACTACGCCGCCTTCATGGACGAAGCCGGTATCGAGCAGCGTGGGCTGGCGCCGCTGCAGCCGCAGTTGCAGGCCATCGACGCGCTGGCGGACAAGGCGGCCCTGGCGCGTGCGCTGGGTGCGGACATGCGCGCCGACGTGGACCTGCTCAACGCCACCAATTTCTATACCGACCGCCTGTTCGGCCTGTGGGTATCGGTCGACCTGCTGCAGCCCGAGCGCACCGCGCCCTACCTGGTGCAGGGCGGCCTGGGCATGCCCGACCGCGATTTCTACCTCGGTGACGGCCGCATGGCCGAGCTGCGCAAGCAGTACCAGGCCTATGTCGGCCAGGTGCTGCAACTGGCTGGCGTCGCCGATGCCGCCGGCAAGGCGCAGCGCATCGTGGCGCTGGAAACCCGTATTGCACAGGCGCATGCGAGCCAGGAAGAAACCAACGATGTGGCCAAGGGCGCAAACGCCTGGAATCGCGAAGACTTCAGCGCCAAGGCCCCGGGCATGGACTGGCCCGCCTTCCTCGACGCCTCGGGGTTGGGCCAGCAGCAGGACTTCATTGTCTGGCAGCCGAAGGCGGTCGCCGGCCTGTCGCGCCTGGTTGCAACCGAGCCGCTGGAGGTCTGGAAGGACTACCTCGCCTTCCACGCGCTGGATCGCGCTGCACCCTATCTGCCGAAGACATTCGCAGACGCCCGTTTCGCCTTCCATGGCACCACGCTGAGCGGCACGCCGCAGCAGAGCGATCGCTGGAAGCGCGCGGTCGACGACGCCAACGCCTCGATCGGCGAAGCCATCGGCAAGCGGTACGTTGAAAAGCACTTCGACGCCAGGACCAAGGAACGTGCCGACGAGATGGCGAAGAACATCATCGCCGCCTTCGGCAAGCGCATCGACGCGCTGGAATGGATGTCGCCGCAGACCAAGGCCAGTGCCAAGGCCAAGGTCGCGGGGCTGAAGGTGGGCATGGGCTACCCGGACAGCTGGCGTGACTACAGCGGGCTTGAGATCAAGCGCGATGACCCGCTGGGCAACGCACAGCGCGCCAGCCTGTTTGAATACCAGCGCAACCTGGCCAAGCTCGGCAAGGCGCCGGACCACGGTGAGTGGGCCATGCTGCCGCAGACCATCAATGCGATGAACGTGCCGCTGGAAAACCGCCTGGTGTTCCCCGCCGCGATCCTGCAGCCGCCGTTCTTCGATGGCGCCGCCGACGACGCGGTCAACTACGGTGCGATCGGCGCGGTGATCGGTCACGAGATCAGCCACGGCTTCGACAACGCAGGCGCGCTGTTCGACGACACCGGCCGCCTGCACAACTGGTGGACGCCGCAGGACCTGGAGAAGTTCAACGCCGCTGGCGACGCGCTGGCGGCGCAGTTCAGCAGCTACGAGCCGTTCCCCGGCGTGCACGTCAATGGCCGCCTCTCGCTCGGTGAGAACATCGCCGACGTCGCCGGCCTCGGCACGGCCTACGATGCCTACCAGCTGTCACTCCAGGGCAAGCCGGGCGAGACACTGGAAGGCTTCAGTCCGGACCAGCGGTTCTTCCTCGGCTTCGCCCAGGCATGGCGCAGCAAGAGCCGCGAACAGGCGCTGCGCAACTCGCTGCTGACCGACGTGCACGCGCCCGGCCAGTTCCGTGCGCTGACCGTGCGCAACATCGATGCGTGGTATCCGGCATTCCAGGTCACCGAAAAGCAGAAGCTGTATCTGGCACCGGAAAAACGCGTCAAAGTCTGGTAACCCCGGGGCCTGGGCGGGAGACGACGCTCAGTCGTCGCCCGCTCGCTGCGGCCACTCCGCCAGTACCGCCACGTCCACACCCACCCGCGCGCAGGCGCGGCTGGCCAGGCCATCGGGCAGCGCGCGGCGGAACAGCGGCGCCGCGCCCTGCAGCAGACGCATCGACGCGCGGGCGCGCAGTCGCTCGCCTGCACCACGTTGCAGCAGCGCGCTGGCCCAGTCGGGCAGCAGCGCGGCCCCCGCACCCAGGAACACGTCCCGCGACAGCCCCGGCACCGGGACCGGCAGCCGCACCTCGGCCAGCACCTGCAGCACCTCGCGTGCCCGCGCATCCAGCCGCAGCTGCGGCTGCTGGCGGGCGAAGTACGCTGCCACCTCCGCCTCGCTCCGTGGCACATCGGTGGCCCCCAGTGCCTCGGCCACGCGCCGGTACTCATCGTAGTAACGATCCGCCAGTGGCCCCGGCACGGCACGCCCGTAACGCCGGAAGCCCTGCAGGAAGCCGTAGGCCTCGGTCACGTGCACCCAGGTCAGCAGCGCCGGCTCGTCGGCCGCATAAGGCACCCCGTCCACGCTGCCACGCACGACGGTGTGGATGCGGCGTACGCGCGCGACCAGCACTTCCACCTCGGCCGTCGGCGCGTAGGTCGTGCCAGCAACGAAGGCGGTGGTACGACGCAGGCGCCCGATCAGGTCGTCGCGGAAATTGGAATGGTCGTATACGCCGGCCAGCGCGCGGGGATGCAGCGTCTGCAGCATCAGCGCGCACAGGCCGCCGGCCAGCATCGAGGGCAGCTCGGCATGCACGCGCCAGGTCATGCTGTCCGGTCCGAACCAGCCCGGATCGCCCATCGGGCGGTCGTAGTCGATGCCGCTCTGGCTGCGCGGGAAAGCGTCCAGCACCCAGCGACGGATGGGAGCGGTGAGGGGTGACAGCGGGGACGGCATGGGTGTGAGCGGGCTCGGGCAGGACGCAGCTTGCGCGGTTGCGGGCCATTGTGAGTCATGGACGCGTGCCGGGCGCGTCATTGCGATGTTCGCGTGTCACTGTGTGCGCCTGCAGCACGCCCGAGGGTGCGACATCCTGTCGCAGGCCCTCCGATCCATGTCGCGGCGCAGCATCGAGGGGCGAGCGTCACCTATTCATCAAACGCCGTCGGCGCGCCTTCGCACCGCCCTTATTGCACCGGCTGCTGGAAGTGCTAGAACTGAACCCGCCTCACTGATCCAACGCATCGCCGCACGTTCCAACAGGGAGCCAGCCATGATTGCTTTGTTCAAGGGTTTAGGGTTGTTGTTGCGCGACAACGAGCTGTACCACAGCCCGTTCGAAAAACAGGTCGCCCATTGGCGCGGCATGAGCGAACAGCAGATCCGCGATGAAGTCGCCGTGCTGGCGCAGGCGAAGTGCCAGTGGCTCATCGCATCCATTGTCGGCTGGCAGGCCGCATCGCTGCTGATCCTGGGGCTGATCGCCAACTACCTGTGGCGCGACGACTTCCATATCACCTTCACCCGCGTGGTGATCATCATCGGCTCCTGGGTCTCGATCCTGTTCGTGATCTGGTTCATGGCCAACATGTTCGATCAGCAGGCCGGCTTCGAGCGCTGGATGAAAGCCTTCAACAGCCGCGCCCGCATCACCTCCAGCGCGGACACCGTAGAATGCGTGGCCGATGCACTGGGCATGGCCGAGCACTACCCGGAAGTGCTGGATTACAAGCAGGCCGTGACGGAAAAGCGCGAGCTGCGGCATGAAGACATCCGCATCATGACCGAGATCGGTCGCATGCGTCAGCACAGCGAACTGGTGGGCCGCCTGAACCACGTCGGCGAAACCAGCCACCATCGCGACCTCACCCTGCAGCCCGCGTTCTGAGAAAAAAGGGGACGGAGGGGATTAAGTCGTTGTTGGCATGGTCAACAACGACTTAATCCCCTCCGTCCCCTTTTTTAGTGGCAGGGCTGGCGGGTGCTGTTGCTGACGCAGGTCTTGAAGCCTTGTGGCAGGTCGGCGCGCTTGCGGGTGTGGCCGGCGCGGACGTCGAAGACCTGCAGCATGCCGCGTTCACAGTGCTGCTGGCCGTCGCAGGTCTCCCGATACACCTGGTAATAGCAGCGTCCACTTGCGCTGCTCACGCATTCAAAGGATGCGCTTTCCGCGCGCACCGAGGTGCGGCTGAACAGCTGGTCGATCCCTTGGTCGGTGATGCGGGTGATCGAGGTGCTGGTGCCCTTGTCCTGACATCCGAACAGCGACAACAGACAGCTCAGCACAGTAGTGAGATAGCGCATGGCGTAGCCCTTCCTTGTTGGCCCTGCGCGGCTTACATGCCGCGGAACAGGCTCATGAACGGTTGACTGACGGTGAGGGTTTCAGGTCGCTCGCGCAGGCGCAGCACGCCGCGTCCGGTATCGTCGCGGCTTACTGCGGCCACGGCCTTCATGTTGACGATCGTGGAACGGTGCACCTGCCGGAACTGCTGCGTGTCGAGCACGCCCAGCAACTCGCGCAGGGGCGTACGCAGCAGGCTCTCGCCGGCGGCGGTGACCACCGTGGTGTACTTGTTGTCGGCGCGGAAATACACCACGTCTTCGAGCATGATCAGCACGGTGTCACGTCCATTGCTTGCAGTGATCCAGGCCAACGGCGGGGTATCAACGCGCGGCTGGCCTGCGCCCAGACGCTGCAGCAGCGTCTCCAGCACCGCATCGTCGTGCCGCGCCGAAGGAAGTCGTGCCATCAGCCGCGTACGTGTCGCCAACAGGCGTTCGTCGCTGACCGGCTTGAGCAGGTAATCCATCGCGCCCTGTTCGAAGGCATCGATGGCGTACTGGTCGTACGCCGTCACGAACACCACCTGCGTGCGCGGACTCACCTCGGCCAGCGCGCGGGCTACCTGGATACCGCTGATGCCCGGCATGCGGATGTCCAGGAAGGCGATGTCCGGCTGCCGTTCCGCCAGCTGTTCCAGCGCCCCGGCACCGTCCTCGCATTCGGCGACGATGCGCAGTTCCGGCCACAGCCGGCGCAGCTGCCCGGCCAGCGCGGTACGCAGCAGTTCCTCGTCTTCGGCGATCAGCGCGTCAAGCTGCATGGCGGGGCTCACTGGCGGTGGCGGGCGGCAGGGTCATGGTCGCGGCCACGCCGCTGGGGAAGTTGGCGACGATCGCCACGCCCGCCTGCTCGCCACAGGTCAGGCGCAGGCGCTCGCGCAGGTTCTTCAGCCCGATGCCGGTGCCGCTGGTGCCCTGGCCGAAGCCGAGTCCATCGTCGGCGACCGTCACCGTCACGTGGTCATCGAATGCGCGCGCGAGGATCCACAGCGTGCCGCCGCCCGGCTTCGGTTCAAGGCCGTGCTTGACCGCGTTCTCGACCAGCGTCTGCAGCGCCATCGACGGCAGCCGTACACCAAGCAGGGCGTCCGGCACCTGCACCTCCACCAGCAACCGGTTGCCCATGCGGATGCGCAGGATTTCCAGGTAGGCGCGTGTGCGTTCCAGCTCCACGCCCAGCGTCGATACCGACTCGTCCATGCTTGGAAGCGAGCTGCGCAGGTACTGGATGAGATGGCCGAGCATGACGTCTGCGCGCGCCGGATCGGTGCGCGTCAGCACCTGTGCATTGGCCAGCGTGTTGTACAGGAAGTGCGGTTCGACCTGGGCGTGCAGCAGGTTCAGGCGTGCCACCGAGAGCTCCTTCTCGACCTGGGTCTGCGCGGCGACCGCCTGTTCGTCGCGACGCTGGTCGGCCACCCGCCGGCTGATCGCGCGCGTCACCGCCTCGGCGTTCTCGTAATTGCTGCCTTCGTCCAGCGCCAGCAGATCCGCCCACCAGCCCGCATCCGGTTCGAACAGCAGGGTGACCGTGCTGGTGCCCTGCCCCGGTGCCACCGTCGCCAGCACGCTGTTGCGCTTGATCGCCAGCCGCGCCGGCAGGTTCCAGCGCGACGGCTGGCGACCGTTCCAGGGATCCACACGGCGCACACAGGCGCGCACCTGCAGGCTGCCCGCGGCGCTTTCGATGTCTTCCACGCGGGGCAGTTCGGCGATTGCCGCTTCCACCAGCGCGAACGCAGGACCGGTGTCCATCGGCAGTTCGATCTGGCGGCGCTGGCGGCTGGACAGCGTGCTGCCATCCAGCGTGCCGGCCACCAGCCACACGCGGCGCACGTGGGTGATGGCGCTGCCCAGCGCGGACAGCATGAGGAACATCGCCAGCAACCCGAAGACCCAGCCCGGGCCGTCGTTCATGCCGCTGAAAAGGCCGCTCCAGACCATCCCCGCCACGATCAGCGCCGCCGTCCAGGCCAATAGATGTCGGAAGATCAGGGAGACGCTGGCGAACACGGCGCTGCCTCAGGGAGGAATGGGGCGAGCATAGACCGACCGTCTCCGGCCGCAAGGGGCGGCCGACGAAACCGGGGAATCGCCCGACCGGTTGCCCTGTACGCCGAGTGGATCGTCGGAGGGCGAATGGGTGCTGACGGCCAGCGGCCGTCACTACCGCGGAGGCGATGCGTGTCGGGGCTGACG